>JAJCZR010000070.1 GCA_029262295.1 Deltaproteobacteria bacterium
AGTCTTAATACCCCTTCTTCAACACCAATCACAGAGAAATAAAAGTTTTCGTCTACTTTTGTTTGCTTAACTTCCACATGCTCTTTAACACAGTCGTAAAGTTCCCCGGAGACAAATATCTTCCAGTTTTCAGTGTTTTCGCAAAGGTGTCTTGAATTATCAACAACATCTTTGATTCTGTCGGGAATACCAGTTTCTGTATAAAAGGGCACGGAAGATACGCTAAGACCAATTTTGCCGGAAATAATCCTCTTCCCCTCAGCCTTTCTCTTTCTGGCAAGCTCTGCGATCACCTGCATAATTTCCACTGATGCACTTATCGACCTGAGCTCTGGATGCTTTTGTTTTTCCGGGGCATTAAAAATAGCCACAATCTCATCCTGCAAAAGCGCTTCTATCACTCCCCCATATTCGGCAATAATTGATGAAGCTTTTCTCCTATATTCTGTAATAAATGAATTTAGATCAGAAGGTTCAAGATCACCTATCAGGCTCTCAAAATCTGAAACCTTGGCAACAAGCACAGTAACATTCCTGTTTTTTCCTATGCTCCTTCCTTCATTAGCCACAGAAACCACTTTTGGTTTAAAAGGTGTAATAATTTCAGTTACTTCTTCCTCTAGATCATTTACTTCATCGTTTATATCAGGGGTTGTATCTTCTGTTATATTTTCTTCATCGGGATAAAGCCCAGGTTCTTTTAAACTTTCATCTGGATCGGAAACAGGTTCTTCAATTGGTTCTTTAATACCAGTTTCAACATTACTCACAAATTCATTTGGAATTTCTTGTATTTCTTCAATTTCACTTTCTTTCACTTCACTAATATCAGATTGATCTTCAAGCTGAGCAGCTTCAACATCTTCAATCTCATCAACTTCACTAACAACTATCTCTTCAACATCCTCAGTTATTGACTCTTCTTCTGGAAGTATCATATCAAGATCATCTTCCCCAATTATTTCTTCCACAGATTCAAAGTCATCAGCGGGAAAAACCCTGTCTATTAAATTATTAAAATTGCTGTAAATAGAAACCATCTCGTCATCACCCTTGATTGCAGAATCAATTGTGAGCTTTGATTTATAATCACCATCAACTGCATTTTTTAATGCCTCTGATAGTTTTCTAAGAGACCTGTCGGGCGCCGGACTTACAAGAAAAATAATAAACAGCAAAACTATAGATATAGATGAGCCAATTATTAAACTCCAAAGTAATGCATATCCGTCTATTTGTTTGTTTGAAAGTGGCTTTATACCTGCAATAATAGTTTTATTATCAGGCCCGTTAAAACTATACTTCTTTGAATTAAGGTTATTTTGGTTACCAAAACTTTCTTCCAAAACCCCATTTTGATTGAGAAGTTTAAGATAAGCTATATCATTTCTTGAGTTTAATATATCTTTTGCAAGGTCGCCAAAATCTGAGTCAGTGGTAAATAGAGTTTGTATTTCAGTTGATTTAAAATCAAGATATTTTGTTGGAAAATACCAGTAGTGAAAAGCAGCAACTGATAAAGAAATTATCAGACAAACAAGGAATACTGCAATAGAAGTTGTTAGATCAAAAGTGCCTTTTTGGTTGTTGTAAAACTTCAAGTGGATTTCCCCCAAAAACGGAAAGGAGATAAAACATTAATAAAGGTCATAATACTAGGAAAACACTGCTTAGTAAAGAAAAGAATAAAGCTGTTTGTAAAACTAAAATGTAAAAATCCAGGGTTAAACGACTGAAACCTTTGTTCTGTTTTTTTGGAACCTGTCGAATTTAACTACGCCGTCTTTGAGTGCAAAGAGAGTGAAATCTTTTCCAAGGCCAACATTATTTCCAGGGTGCACTTTTGTGCCTCTTTGTCTAATAAGTATATTTCCGGCTTTTACAACTTCACCGCCAAACTTTTTTACCCCAAGTCTTTTTCCGGCAGAGTCTCTTCCGTTTTTTGTGCTGCCGCCGCCCTTTTTAGTTGCCATTATATATTCCTCTTTAAATTAAGCATTTATACCGGTTATCTCAACAGAAGTAAGCTTTTGTCTATGACCTGCCTTTCTTCTATAACCTTTTCTTCTTTTAAATTTGAAAACAATGATTTTATTGCCTTTCTTCTGGCTTAAAATTTTACCTTCCACTTTTGCATTATCAATAAACGGTTTACCAACCTGAGTGGAGTCATCATTAGCTACAAGTAAAACTTCTTCGAAATTCACTGTATCCCCAGTTTCACCAGATATTTTCTCAATATCTATAACATCACCGGGTTTTACTATATATTGTTTTCCGCCTGTCTTGATTACGGCTTGCATTTTTTATTCCTCCGCAAAATAAAGAACCATTATATTGCCTGCTTTAAAGGCTGTTTGTCAAATTGTTTTTGTGTTTCATTGTCATTATAAGATGCACAGCATATAAGAATCTATTTTTATCTGTTATACCAGACTTGCCTGTACTGAGCTTGTCGAAAGATCGAATGTGCTTGAGCATCACAAATTAGTAACTACTAATTCTTTTTTATTCTTAAAATATATATTCTAGTCTAGTTTTAAGATACAAGGACAGGAAAGGTCTCCGCTACATTTTTATCATGATCTTGCCTTTCCCTAAAACCTAATCCCTAACAACTATCTACTAAACCCTTCTTCTCCAAAACAGTCCACCAAAT
>JAJCZR010000071.1 GCA_029262295.1 Deltaproteobacteria bacterium
AATTAAATGGAAATATTTTTAGATCCACAAAACTGGATTTCTCTACTTACTCTAACTGCCTTAGAAATTGTTCTTGGTATAGACAATATTGTCTTTATCTCAATTCTTGCTGATAAACTTCCAAAAGATCAAAGAAAAAAAGGAAGGGTTATAGGCCTTATAATTGCAATGCTATCCAGGATAGCACTTTTGTTTCTCCTAAGCGTTTTAATAAAACTTACGGCCCCTTTATTTACAGTATTTTCACAAGGAATTTCGGGAAGGGATTTGATTTTAATAGTAGGCGGGCTTTTTCTTATTGTAAAAAGCACCTTAGAGATTCATAGTTCGCTTGAAGGAACTTCAGGGGAACATAAGACAGTGAAAGTAAGCAGTTTTGTTTCTGTTATAGCACAAATAGCTGTAATTGATCTTATTTTCTCACTTGATTCAGTGATCACTGCAATTGGAATTGCAAAACATCTTTCGATAATGGTGGCAGCAATCATTATCTCAATAATTGTAATGATCTTTGCTGCCAATATGATAAGTGACTTTATTGAAAAACACCCAACAATGAAAATGCTTGCACTTAGTTTTTTAATATTGATAGGTTTTGCACTTATTGCAGATGGCCTGGAGCTTCATATACCAAAAGGGTACATATATTTCGCAATGGCATTTTCAATTTTAGTGGAAATCCTTAATCTTAAATTAAGAGGAAGAAGTAAAAATCCTGCCAAACTTAAAAATGCTTATAGAGATTAGGTTTTAGTGGTTAGTGGTTAGGAAAAATTATTATATGAGAAGTAGGCTCTTTTTTGTCATACCAAACTTGATTTGGTATCCAGGATAACGAGATGAAATTGATATAAAATTATTAGTTTATACTATTGTCCAACAAAATTAATGTTCTACCATCAACATAATCTCTAAACTTCAAAATCTGACAGAGCTTTCTTAATAACTTCTGTAGTTTTTTCTCTTGGCTCCCAATCTTTTACCTCAACATCTTTACTCTCAACTTTTTTATACATCGAGAAAAAGTGTTCAATTTCTTTTAAAAGGTGTTTTGGAACATCGGACAAATCTTTAAGGTGTTTCCAGTTGGGATCATGAAGTGGTACGCACAAGACTTTTTCATCTTTCATATCAAGATGTCCAAGATACCTGGCTTCAATCAGACAACCTGGAAAAGTGGGTTCCCGGAGAATCACCATAGCATCAAGTGCATCTCCATCTGCTGCTAAAGTATTCTCGTAGAAGAAAAGAGCATTCTATCGAGCTTGAAAAGGCCTTTTCCCTTATCATGCTCATATTTATTTCTGCTTCCCTTTGGGATTTCAACTATTACGTTCAAATTTTCCATGTAATAAATTAACCTTTTTATATCCCGCTGCAATAAATCCCTGTACAATATTTAAAAGAAGATATTTTGATTGAACCTCTTTCGGTAGTTGTCTGAAATCCTGAATCTTCTTCCTACACTTTATTTCATTACACATACAATCAAGGGTCCAGAAATTTTCCTGCATTGTTGTTGAATAATCAAAAGTAATTTCCTCTCCAATCTTTATTTTTTCCAGGGCAACTAATTTTCTGTTTTTATAAATACCTGCATTAGGATTACAGGAGTGATTTAAGTAAACTCCCGGTGCATCTGGCATTATGTAGGTTTTATAGCCTGTCTGAATTAAATTAGCACCAAAGTCAGTGTAGTGAATTGGATCTTCCCACCTGAATTTTTTACCTTTCAATTTGAAGATTTGTTCGCCAGGGTTAAAACTCTTGTTGGCAAATACCCCCTTGCCAATTTTTGATTCAGAAATAAATACGTTATTTTTCATTTTACTTTAGTTTAAAGATGAAAAAAATTTTTTCTGCTTCTCATGGCTCTTTTTGTTCTTAATTTTTTTCCCATTTTGATTAAACATTTTCTGCACAAACAATATATTGTATTGCCTGTATCTAGATTCTCATTTACCTCTTTTACGTTATTACATCTTGTACAAATTAACTTCATTTACTTTCTCCTTATATTTATAAAATATAGAAAAAAATAGTTTCAATTTTGATTTGTTCAATAGGGTTTTAGTCTTATAAAAGTTCTAGAAAAATTAAATTGAAAGCTAATACCAGGTATTAGTCTTTTAGTAGTACATTCTTTAATCATTAAAGTAATGCAAAATTACAACCGGAGTATTATAGATATTAATACAAAAAGCCCCATATTATAATTAGACTTTTTTAAGAAGGCCGACAGGATAAAAAAATGAGTAATTTTAAGAAGTTTAAAAAAAGGTTAAATAAATTAAAAAGGCTTTTGTGGAAGGTTAGAAGAAACGCTGCCTCAAATAAAATAAAGAAAATTACATGGAGGTAATATATATGTTTTATAGGAATTTGATGTCATTTGTTTTAGTTGCTGCTCTAGGTTTATGCTTTTCTCTGAGTTTTATTTCAAACGTATTTTCTGAGGAAAATATTGAAGAAGAAAATCAGGATTATGAAATAACTTCGCCTGAAGATTATGAATATGGAGAAGATGAATTACCAGATGGCACTCAGGATGATGATCCTGGATTAAATCTGGAAGATGAAAATAAAGATTCTGAAGATTTATAATTAAACTTTTATTTTCTTTATACCCACTACTACCAAGGGGGGAGTGGCCACTTCCCTCTTAAAATCAAAACAAATCTTTATCTTTTAACATACCTGTGGATAATTGATAACGGTGTTTTATACCAAGTTTTTTAAATATATTGCTAATATGCACTTTTACCGTTCTTTCACTTATGAAAAGGTTTTTGGCAATTGCCTTATTGCTTAACCCATCTAAAATCAGTTTGGAAATGTCTATTTCACGTTTTGTTAACCTTGCCTCAATTTTATTAAAAGTTGTCTTATCACGATTTATGAATTTTTTTAATGCCGATGAGAGTATTTTGTGATCGGCCCATATTTCACCAGTTGAAACGGCTTTGATTGCACTGCATAAATCTTCAATAGTTGCGTTTAAACCTAATGATGAGTTAAATCCATAGGAAATTGCTTTAATCAGTAGTTCCTCATTATCTTCATGGAAATATGCAATAATGCCAGGTGTTTTACTCAGGCTTTTCAGTTGGTTAAAAATTTCAGCAATGTCTAATCTTGGGATTGATAAATCAAGAAAAAGCACATCAAAACTGGTAATTTTTAAACATTCAATTATTTGCGTTTGATTTTTAAGTTTTGAAACTACCTTGATGGTTTCGTCGCTTTCTATAATTTCTGTAAGTGTTTCAAGATAGATTTCTGATGGAATTGCCAAAGCTAAATTAATCATAATCTGATGTTATAAACCAATTGTGAAACTTTTAATATTGTATTGTTATATCCTATATTAGGCCAATATTAAACAGTGCGTCTCCTCTATTTACAATTGGATTGGAACGGAGCCCGATTATATAGCCATCAGTTTTAGATTTTATTTTGTTTTCTTCATTTCCGAATGGATCAGAAACACTGCCAATTTTCTGATGCATACTAATATTGTCACCATAACTCACATACGATCTGAACAATCCAGACTTTGGCGCCCTTGACCATGAAGAGCTTGAAATAACAATATTTTTACTTTTCCTTACTGATCTTCGGGTCATACCTAAATGATTCATTAACCTAATTGTTCCTTTTATTCCTTCACGAATTGAAAATTCATCGAAATTAAGGGATTCACCCCCTTCATAAACTATTATTCTTTTTCCTTTTTTCTGAGCTTCTTTCCTGAATGAACCGTCACGTAAATTGGAATTAATAATAAAAGGTGCATTAAAAGCTTTTGCCAGTTCAAGGTTTTTTTCATCATTAATATCACATCTAATCTGGGGATAGTTTTTGTTTGCACCACCAGTATGAAAATCAACACCAAAATCAACAATCGGCAAGATATTTTTCATAACCGTATGAGCAATCCTGGCTGCCAGAGAGCCGCTTTTAATTCCTGGAAAAGATCTGTTTAGGTCTTTCCCATCTGGAAGGTATCTGGAGTTTAACAAAAATCCATAAATATTTATTATCGGGACTGCAACTATTGTCCCTCTCGTCGGCTTTATTCTGTTTTCTACAATAAGTCGCCTTATTATTTCTAAACCATTAAGTTCATCGCCGTGCATACCTGCAGAGATAAGAAGTTTTGGGCCTTTTTTCTTTGCCCTGTAAATATGTACCGGAAGATCAATAAGTGTATTGGAAGGAAGGCGGGCAACATTAAAATTTACAATTTTGTTTTCACCACTTTTGATTTCAGTGCCGTTTATTATGAATTTATCGCTCATTAAACATTCACTTTATCTTTCAGTTTCCCCTTTTTGTGGGAGTTGTTTTCTATAAACTCAATTATTTTTCCAGCCACATCAATTCCTGTGGATTTTTCAATACCCTCGAGACCGGGAGAAGAATTAACTTCCATTATTACCGGGCCTTTTTCTGATTGCAGCAGATCCACACCCGCAACGTTCATACCAAGTATTTTTGCAGCTTTCACCGCTGTTGCCCTTTCCGATCTACTAAGTTTTATGCTTGTCGCTGAACCGCCTCTATGAATGTTTGATCTGAACTCTCCTTCTCCTCCCTGCCTCTTCATTGCAGCAATCACTTTTCCTCCAACTACTAATGCACGTATATCTGCTCCTTTAGCTTCTTTTACAAATTCCTGTAGCAACATATTTGCATTAACTCCATAAAAAGCTTCTATTACAGAAGTGGCAGCTTTTTTTGTCTCAGCCAGCACGACCCCTATTCCCTGTGTGCCTTGAATAAGTTTTATAACAAGTGGTGCACCTCCTACTTCATAGATAAGATCATCCACGTCTGAAGGTGTTGCAGCAAAAGCAGTAGCCGGAATACCAACTCCCTCTCTCGCGAATATCTGCATGCTTCTGAGTTTGTCACGTGATCTGACAATTGACTGTGACTCATTAAGGCAAAATACTTTCATCATTTCGAACTGCCTGACAACTGCAGTTCCATAAAATGTTCTTGAAGCACCAATTCTGGGAATTACGGCATCAAAGCCGGTTAATTGTTTTCCATTAATATATATTTCTGGTTTCCCTTTTTTTAGCACCATATAGCATTTAAGGAAATCTATTACTTCCGCTTCATGCCCTCTTTTCTTTGCAGCTTCATAAAGCCTGCTTGTTGAATATAATTTTTTATTTCTTGATAAAATTGCTATTTTCATTTCTGGCTCCTTTTTTTAAGTTTGTACGAGAGATTATATTTTGATACATCCACAATAAACTTCTTGTTTAGAAGTTTCCTTCCGATCAATACTGGATATTGCATCTTGCTTCTATCACTTAATGACATTTCTATTTCTTCTTTCTCGCCGAATAACACAATGTTGGTTTTTACTATAAATCTTTTCTCTGATTGACCAAAAGAGTTTCTTACTTTCTTTATCTTGTGAATAGGGAGTTTCAATTCCTTGTTGTTATAGTCGGGATGAGAGGGGTCAAGAAGGTCGAAAATTACATATTCTTTTGCCCCAACTTTTTTGGTTTTTACATTATGGCAGTGTATTGAGGTGGTGTAAGCCCCCGTATCTACTTTAGCGTCAATATCAAATAGCTTCAGCTTTGGAAAGTCTACCTTGTCTTTTCTGCCTATGACCTTTTTCTCAGGTTTGTTTTTCATATTTAGGTAATTCTCTGATTGCTTAAATGTAATTGTTTATTCCTTTTTTTCCAAATTTGGGTTGAAAGTAAAAATCCTAAGCAGTTACACACTTGACTGTGTAAATATATGTGTTATTATATATGTATAAATTGATTAGACTATTTCAATATTTTACAGGAGGCAAAAATGCAAACACAATCATTTACTAATTTAAAAGAAAATGTTAAAACCACAATTTCAGACGTAGAAACATGGATTAATTCACTCGGGCATCAAATTAAATTTACAAAAAAGGAAGCATTAAACAATTTCAAAGAGACTAAAGAAGAATTTAACACCGTAACTTTAAGATTGAAAGATAAAATTGAAAAAATTGATGTGTATACAACTCAGAAAAAAGATCAGATTATTGGCGAACTTATAAAACTTAGAGGTCTTTTAGATAGAGAAGTTACACACGAGGTAGATGAGTTTGAGAATTATAAACAAGAACTTCTTGATTCAGTTAATAATGTGAATAAAAGCCTGGAAGGCGAAGTTGATGAAAGGGTTAGAGATGACTTTAAAAGCTTTAAATTCGTAGCCACAGATATAAAGTTAAGGTTAAACACACTTAGATTATTCTTTATTGATGAAGAAAGAAAAAATAAACTCGTTGAAAGTTTAGAGGATAAAAGAACTGAAGTTAAAACAAATCTGGACACTTTTAAACAAAAGCTTGTAGACGTGAAGGAAGAGGCTAAGCAAGATCTATTCGTGATTGAAAACGGGGTAAAGGAGGATTACAAAAGACTAGAATCTTTTGTAAATAAACTTTCAATCTAAACCTAAGAATTTTTATTATACATATTAAAGTTAAGGGGAGCAGCAATTGCTGTTCCCCCTTTTTATTGTATTTTTTTAAACCCGTTACATACATTATAAGTATTGAACCTTTTGATTCAAAAATATAAGATAAGAGATAATCATGGAAAAAGTAATTAAATATAATGCCAGCTGCTTTTGCGGCAATGTGGAATTTGCTCTAAAAGGAAACCCTTTATTAACAGGTTATTGCCACTGTGAATCCTGCAGAAATTGGTCGGGAACACCGGTTAATGCTTTTACGCTTTGGAAAAAAGAGCAGCTTACTTTTGTGAAAGGTAAAGAAAATGTATCCAGCTTTAGCAAGACCCAAAAATGTATTAGGCACTGGTGTAAAAACTGTGGGGGCAATTTATTTACAGAGTTAACCCAAAAAGGCTTGGTTGATGTGTTTTCAGGAGTGATCCATAATTTTGAATTTGCTCCGGATGTACATGTTCACTATCAGGAAAAAGTTCTTCAAATAAAAGATGGTCTTCCAAAATATAAGGATTTGCCGGAAACCTCTGGTGGTTCAGGGGAGTTAGTCACTGAATAAATAGTTATCCTGAATCCTGTCCTGAGTGTAGCCGAAGGATTATTTCAGGTATGACAAAGGTGGAGACTGCATATAACACGACATTCGTCATTCCTACTTCACTTGTCATCCCTGTAAAGGTTAAGTAATTCGTTGACAGAACTATACACTAAAGGTGTAGGAGGTCAGCGATGCGAAACAATACAGAAGATAAGACAATCCAGAGGAACTATCTACAAAAATGG
>JAJCZR010000072.1 GCA_029262295.1 Deltaproteobacteria bacterium
CACCTTCTTCTCAACTCCCCTATTCCATTCAGAAAAAGGAATATTTTTATTGACTCAACTGTGGGCGACAGGGTTTAATGAACGGCTTTTCCAAAAAAGAAATTTTAAAGCTTTTTGATCTTTTGAATGAGGAGTTAGCTCGAAAGAAGATCAAAGGAGAGTTATATCTTGTTGGTGGAGCTGTCATGAGTCTGGTTTTTAATGAAAGAGTTCCCACTAAAGATATTGATGGAGTATTCAAACCAACAAAAGAAATAAGAAAAGCGGTGAAAAAAATATCGAAAGAACATGGTTACGAAGAAGATTGGTTAAATGATGCAGTGAAAGGTTTTTTGAGCAAGGATCAGGAGTACGATGATTATCTTGAGTTATCAAATTTGAAAGTTTATTGTGCCACTCCTGAATATTTGCTTGCGATGAAGTGTCTTTCAATGAGAATTGGAGAAGAATTCGAAGATGAAAATGATATTATTTATCTGCTTAGGTATTTGAATATAGATGATTATAAAGATGCAGTTGAACTAATTACCAAGTTCTATCCAAAAGAAAAATTTCTACAGAAGACTTTCTATGCTTTGGAAGAGATATTGAGTTGAACCCAAGTAAAGAAAGTGTAATCCAATTTACCCACTTTTATTTCATCCTCTTACAAACAATATTAATAAGTACCTATAACCATTTTGCCTTGCTGCTTCTTTTTGCTTTTCAAATTTTATTTTGTCTGTTATATATTTTTCAGCTAATTTTTCAGCAGATGGCTCATTAAAATAAAGTAAAGTAATGGCTATGCTTTCTTGTATATGTTTATTTTTTTTGTTATTCAAGGCATTCTTAATTAGATTTATTCCCTTTTTATCACCGTAAATAGCTAAACCACTTGCAGAAGAAGAAACAATTAGTGAATTTTCAGAATTAATACCTTTCTCAAGATATTTAAAAAACCTTTTATCCTTTGACAGACCTATATCTACAAGTGGGGCAGCAAAAGTATAGACTGATTCAAAAAGACACTGATTTAATTCTTTGTTATTTTTTTGATACCAATTTTTAAATTCTTCACTTTTTTTGTCATCTATAATTTTTCCACTTTCATCTTTTATATAGATATTAGGTCTGTTGTCATTTAATACTTTTTCAACCTGATTTTTTAAATAATAAAAATACTCATCATTCTCAACACCTAATCTTAAAAGTATTGCAGAATATAAAGTTTTATAAATTTCATGATTAGCTCGTTTATATTTTTTCTTTAATTCATCTATTGCCTCTAAATCATGATTATTTAGAATTTCAATTATTTTTTGAGTTGGGATAGGAGTAAATTCTGAAGAATATTTATTATAATATTCTTCAACAACATCATTTGAAGATGCTGAAATTTTTGCATCTTCAATTTTCCACTCTGGTTTATCAAAGAAACTGCCTTTGCTTACAATTTCAAAAACTACAGGTTCTGATTCAACTACAAAATTTGCATAACCTTCACGTTCTGATTTATATTTGGCTTTCATTAAATAACGACCAACCCTATTTTCATTAATTACATCAGCTAATGTATAAACCAACTGTTCCTTTTTCAATATTAATTGTTTCTTTTCATCTTCACTTTTTGTTTTATCATTTAAAGTAATTTTAATGAGAGATTCAACATAGTTTTTTGCTTTAATTAACTTTTCTTCTTTACTTATTGGAATCATAAGATTTAAACTCTCAGTATAGATACCGGAACTAAAGCCCGAACCACTGGAGCTAATTTCATAAGGAATTTCCAATTTCTGATTTTCATCCTTATCATAAATTTCTATAAAAAGATTTTTCTTTTTTTCACTGTGTGAGATATCAACAAAATTTAATGGATCTATAGGTTTAACATATGAAGTACTAACATTTAAAAAAGACAAAAGAACTTGAAACTCAATTCTTTCTAGGTTGCTTAATTTAACATTTTCGCTATTACTTTCTTGATTAAACCTGATTGACAATTCAGTTAGTTGAAGGCTACTAGGTTCAAATGAGTTAGCAATATGTTTTTTACTGAAACAAGGTATTTCTAATCCAAAAAAAACAAGGATTATTAATAATAAAACAAATAAACTTTTATTCACTTTCAACTTACAACAATCTCCATTGCCATGACATTATTTCATAAATTATTTATGGGATTATTATACAGCAAAATTGAGTTTTTAGGTGTAATAAAATTCTCATCTACATCCTTGACGCTGCATCATGTGCAAAATGACAAAAAGAAAAATTAGATCCTGAAATAAATTCAGGATGACAGTTAATGATTAAGTTTCAGAAGAAACCCTCTCAAGAATATCGTAGATTCTTCCGACCATATTTCTTGGGTCTTCAATAAACCCGGCAGCAAGAAGGGCATTATCATAGATTTGATCTGTGACGGTCTTCGCCAGTTCACCATCATTGTCTTTAAGAGAAAGAAGGTTTTTAATAAGTTTATGGCTCGGGTTTATTTCAAGATTAACTTTTATCTCGGGACCATCTTCTTTATTCATAACCTTCATGATCCTCTTCATACTGTGAGTCATAAACTCATCGGCATTCACAGCCACAACCGGGCTTCCAACCAGCCTTTTACTCACTGTCACTTTATCAACCTTATCTCCAAGATATTCCTTT
>JAJCZR010000073.1 GCA_029262295.1 Deltaproteobacteria bacterium
AAGCTGGTTATATTTCGCAACTCTGTCACTTCTTGATGCTGAACCAGTTTTAATTTGTCCTGAATTTGTGGCTACAGCAATATCAGCAATTGTGGAGTCTTCCGTTTCACCTGAACGGTGGGATATCATGTAAGTGTAGCCGGCATTAGCAGCCATCTCAATTGCTTCTAAGGTTTCGCTGAGAGTACCAATCTGGTTTACTTTTATAAGGATTGAATTTGCAACATTAGTATTAATTCCCTTTTTCAACCTCTTGGTATTTGTAACAAAAAGATCATCACCAACTAGTTGAACATCTTTTCCAATTTCGGCTGTGAGTGTTTTCCATCCTTCCCAGTCATTTTCATCCATAGGATCTTCAATGGAGAGGATTGGATATTTTTTTACCCAGTATTTGTATATCGATATCATTTTATCGGGGCCCACACTTTTACCTTCAATCTTGTATTTTCCTTTGCTATAAAACTCACTTGAAGCTACATCAAGCCCTATTGATATTTGTGAAGTTTTGTAGCCTGATTTATCAATTGCTTCCAATATTAGTTCTAATGCCTCTTCATTTGATTTAAGGCTGGGTGCAAATCCCCCTTCGTCTCCCACAGCTGTGGAATAACCCTTTTTATGTAAGATTGTTTTAAGGTTGTGAAATGTTTCAACTCCTGCCCTTATAGATTCTGAAAATGATTTAAAGCCAAAAGGAACAATCATAAACTCCTGAAAATCAAGGTTGTTATCAGCATGTGCCCCACCATTAATAATATTCATTAAAGGAACAGGAAGAATATTGGCATTAACACCGCCAAGATATCTGTAAAGTGGCATTTCAAGCACAGTGGCAGCAGCCCTTGCACAGGCAAGGGATACTCCAAGAATTGCATTTGCACCAAGTTTAGATTTGGTTTCAGTGCCATCAAGTTCAAGCATTGTATTGTCGATCAAGTTTTGTTTTGTAACATCCATACCAATAAGCTTTGAACTAATTGTGGTATTAATATTCTTTACAGCTTTTTCGACCCCTTTGCCGAGGTATCTTTTTTTTGTTTTATCTCTCAGTTCGTGAGCCTCGTGCTCGCCGGTAGAAGCACCTGAAGGCACAGCAGCCCTTCCCATTGATCCATCATAGCAATAAACATCAACTTCAACTGTGGGGTTGCCCCTGGAATCCAGAATTTCGCGACCTTTAATATCAATAATATCTATCAATCTCGTATTCCTCCGCGCCTTATGATAAAGTTTTTTAGTTTTGATGGGAAATTACCATATCTAGTTAGCCCAATCAAATATATTATTAGGTTTTTTGGAAACTTTTTGGTTAAACTAATGCTGTTTTAATAGATAATCCGTATTATCTACTGTAAAATCAGACTTTAATATTTGAGGTATAAATTTATGAATTTCCAAAAACAGGTTTCTATTTTTCTTATAGCGGTTTTTATTCCATTCTTAATTTCCTGCAGCCTTGGTGATGACAGCAGTCCTGGTGTTATAGATGATCTTACTCTGGACAGTACTGGTAAATTGCTTTCCTGGACAGCTCCCGGTGATGATGGAGTTGACGGCGAGGCAACATTATATTTAATTCGTTTTCTTGACACTCAACAGGTTCAAGAATTTTTAGGAGTTAACTCACTTAATGGAGTTTCACTTGCAGATATAACACAGGTTCTCGATGATAATTTTGATGAGGCATCACAGGTGCCCGAATTTATTGAGCCGCAGGAGGCAGGAAATCTTGAAGCACTTTCAGTCCCAAGGATTGATTTAACAGGGAATACAAATTACTTTTTTGCTATTGCCACTAATGATGAAGTTGGTAACACCTCTAATATTTCTAATGTAGTAGAGCTTAACACTCCTTTTCAAGAAACAACTATTACTTCGTCTGATCCTGCAAGTTGTATTGGTGATGCCATTGCGGTTGGAGAAATTGGTGGTGTTGAAGATGAAGACGATGACGATGAAGCAAACATTAACGATATAATAATTGGTGATCCATGCACAGGAAGAGTTTATGTATTTTTCGGAGGTGTAAGGCTTGTGCAGCTTGGGCTTTCACTTGATGTGACCCAGGCAGATCTAACCATTATTGGTGATCCTGCTGAATCTTTTGGCGCAGCTGTTAGCCGTTTTGGGGATTTTACTGAGAGCGTTAATTTTGATGAGTTGGCTATAGGTGCCCCTGATGCTGAAGGGGGAAGAGGTAAAGTATATGTAATTTTTGGTGATGATGAACTTCCTTCAGTTATTGACTTTACTGCAGGTGATGAGCCTGCAATCGAAATTGTTGGTGAAGCGCCTGGTGATAATTTTGGTTTGGAAATACAGGCGGAAAGTGATAACTCAGATGATATTTTAGTTGCAGCACCGAATGCTATTTCGGGAACAGGGGTAGTATATGTGTTTGATGGGGATGATCTTTCAGAAGATGAAGTAAATTCTGCTGGCGATGCAAATGAAATCTTTATCGGTGAGGATCCAGGTGATCTCTTTGGCACTGCTATTACTACTCTTGAAGATGTAGACAACAGATCTACGGATGAATTTGCGATAAGTGCCCCTGGAGCAAGCAGGGTTTATGTGTTTTTTGATGATAATGGAAGAGATCTTTCCCTGGATCAGGATGATGTGGTTGTTATACAGGGAACTGTTGGAGACAGATTTGGGGAATCCATTGCAGGTGGTTTTAATCTTGACGGTGAACTTGAGGATCTGTTTGATTTTGATGGTGATCGGGATGAGATGGTTGATCTTGATGATGACGCCGATTTTGTGATTGGTGCCCCTGGCGCAGACGGAAATACTGGAGCAGTGTTTGTATACAACAATGAAGATCTTGAAAATGCTAATGAAGATGGTGTTCCCTTAATACCGGTTGCAGTATTAAGAGGTGAGAACCCTGGAGACCAATTTGGAGCATTTGTTGAAATACTTGCTGATATAAATCCCTTCATAGAAATTGAAGATCAGGATGAGGCAAATGTTTTGGATGGAGATGATACAAATGGAGATATTGCAATAGGGGCCCCCGGCGTTAATGGCGGCGCTGGCGCAATCTTTATCTTTTTTGGTGAAGAAGATTTTTCGGGAAATTTTACAAGCACAGATGCCGATTTTGTTGTAAATGGGGAAAATCCGGGAGACGCACTTGGTTCATTTATTCTTAATGGTGATGATATAAATGATGATGATTTTACTGATTTTATTTCAGGCAGGCCTGGGGTAATTTCAGCTCAATATTAAAAAACATTATTTTAAATAATTCGTCCGTCTTTCATTTCAATTATTTCGCTTCCAAATTCAGCGATATCCCTTTCATGGGTAATCATAACTATAGTTTTACCCTGACTGTTAAGGCCCTTAAAAATCCCCATTATTTCAAGGCTTGTCTTGCTATCGAGATTCCCGGTTGGTTCATCAGCAAGGATGATGCTTGGGTCGTTTACCATAGCCCTTGCAATTGCCACTCGTTGTTGCTGCCCACCAGATAGCTGAGTTGGCTGGTGATCTTTTCTGTCACTTAAACCAACTAAAGAAAGCGCATTTTCTGAAAGCTCTTTTCTGAGTTTCCCGTCAGAGTTTGAATAAAGAAGGGGGAGTTCAACATTTTCGATAGCAGTCGTGCGGCTTAGAAGATTAAAACTTTGGAAAACAAAGCCTATTTTCTTGCTCCTTATCAAAGCCTTTTTATCTTCATTAAGGTTTTGTATGTTCATTCCGTCAAGAAGAAATTCTCCGCTACTTTGAATATCAAGGCAGCCAATAATGTTCATAAGCGTGCTTTTGCCTGAACCAGATGAGCCCATTATTGAGACAAAATCACCTTCATTTATTTTAAGGTTTATTCCCCTAAGGGCATGAACTTTCACATTATTATTGGAATAGGTTTTATGAAGATCTATAGCTTCAATAATTGGTTTCATCTTAAAATCTTTTTGGTTGGGGAAGTGTAATGCCTGTGGAAGTGTCGTTGCTGTCATTGTAGAGATATTCAACCAGCAGTTCCTTCCCTTCAGCAATCTTATCGCCTTTTATTTCTGTGTAGACTTCATCGCTTATTCCTGTGCTTACCTGGATAGGCTGAAGTTCGGATCCATTTAGTGTCCATACAAGAGTGGAACTGTTTTTTGGCTCAGTTTCAGTAATTTGCTTTGGTGGAATAAATCTTAAGGCAGCTGTCGGTATTTTTAAGATGTTATCTTTGCTTGAAAAAATAATCTCGACCTCAGCAGTCATCCCGGGTTTGAGAAGAAGATCATCATTTTTTACTGAAGACAAAACATCATAAGTGACAACATTGTTCTCACTTTTAGGCGAGTTAAGGATTTTTGTGACAGTCCCATCAAATTTTTTATCTGGAAATGCGTCTACATTGAAATAAACCTTTTGCCCCTTTGATACCTTACCAATATCAGCCTCACTAATATTTGAAATAAGTGTTAGATTGCTTAAATCTTCTGCAATGGTGTAGATTGGTTCTGAGTTCTCAAGATAAAGCCTTTGGCCTTCTATAATTTTCTTGTCGAGTATAATCCCATTTAAACTTGAAGTTATTTTGTTCTTGCTAATATTTAATTTCGCCACCTCGAGCTCAGCTTTTGTCTGTTCAAGTTCTGCGGAAGATGACTTATAGGCTGACAAGGAAACATCAAATTCTTCTTTTGATATCAATCTTTTTTCATAAAGGCTTTTATTAATATTATAAGAATCTTTATTGATTTTAAGATCAGACTGGGTTTTGCTGAGCTTTGCCTTAGCCTCATTTAATCTTGCCTGTGACCCTGATTTGTCTATTATAGCAAGCACTCCACCTTTCTTTACTGAATCATTTATTTCTCCGAAAGTGTTTTTTACTGTGCCGTCAGTTTCGGCATAGATGTCAATTTTTTTTGTAGGCTCAAGGTTTCCAGTGGCCCTTATTGATGATACTATGCTGCCTTTTTCGACTTTTGAAGTTATGTACTTTATTTCACTGCTACCCTTTTTTATAAAAAAGTTGAAGCCAAGTGCTCCAAGGAGAACCAGTAATAGCAAAATTATTATGGTCTTGTTAATTTTCATCTATTCTCCCAACAAGCTTTCAAGCCTGATCTTGGCAATTTTATAATTGTATATAGCATTTTTATGCTTTGATAAAGATTCTGTGTTAACTGACTCAGCTTCTGTGAGTTCAATTTTTGATGCCCTTTTTAGATCAAATCTTTGCTCAGTAAGCTTCAAACTATTTTCAGCAATTATCTTTGACTCACTTGTTATAGCTATCCTCTCTTCCAGATTTTGTAGCTGTAAGTATAATTCTTCAACCGAAAAAATTATATTTTGTTTCAGCGCACTAAGCTCTGCCTGATTTCTTTGTAGTTCTGCATTAGATTTATTGATCTCTGCAAATCTGGAGAATCCCTGAAAGATTGGAAGCCTGATCCCGATCCCTGCAATAAAGTCGGGTTCATCTGCACCTTCACCGTCAAATCTGTATGCAACCCTGCCAAAAATCCTTGGAAAAAAGTTACTTTGAGAGCTTTTCAACCTGGATTTAATTCCAGCCTGTCTTGAAACAATACTTTTTATCTGGGGGTTTGATGATTTTGCGAGTTCAGCCATCTCATCTTTTGTAAGATAACTTTTCTCATAAGCTGTATAGTCTTTAATATCAAAATCTGAAATTAACTCTTTTCCCATAACTTTTGAGAGTTTCAACTTTGCTATTTTAAGTGAATTTTGACTGTCCAGATAGTTGAGCTTGGATTCCTGTATATCTATTCTGACCTGGCTCATTTCAGTATCTGAAGAAACGCCGGCATTAAACAGTTCCAGGGTTCTTTCCAGTATAAGTTCACTGGTTGTAAGAATGGATTTTTGGATTTCCATATTGTTTTTTGCAATAAGAGCCTCAAAATAGGCAAGCTTGGTATCTCTTATAATATTTTGTTCAGTGTTGTTAAAATCTGCTTTTGTGGATTCAACATTATAACGACTAGCCCTGATATCATTTTGTGTCCTGCCAAAATCCCAAATTAGCTGGTCTAAAAAGAACCCCGATTCAGCTTCAACAAAGGGAATTACTATTCTGCTTTCGATTTGAGGGTAAAGTGCAGATTTAGTGCTTTTCAGGTTTGCCTTTGAGATGTTTATTTCAGCTCTGGAAATTTTGATCTCTGGATTATTAGCAAGCGAGATATTTACAGCTTCTTCAATTGTAATAACTTTATTGTCATCTATCCCCTCGCTTAAAGCACTGGATACAATCACAAGATTTATAGATATTATAATTAAGTAGTTTTTAAGATAGGTCATGGCTTTACGAATTTGAGTTATAAATATTACTATTAATCTTTTTTGTTTCAATAAATAGTTGGTTTGAAAATGTTTACAGGAATTTATATACACCTTCCTTACTGCGTGACAAAGTGCCCTTACTGTGATTTTAATTCTTATGGCACCGAGGGAATATTTCCGGAAAAAGAATATATGGATGCAGTGATAAAGGAATTAAATATGTACGGGGATTTTTTAAGAAATGCCCAGGTGGATACAATTTTTTTTGGTGGCGGCACGCCATCTCTGTTTACTTCCAAAAGTATAGAACAAATAATTTTTGAAATAAGCACTTTGGCAAAAGTTTCAAACTATGCCGAGATTAGCCTTGAGTTAAACCCTAAAACTGTTGATAAAAATAAACTTATTGAATTTAAAGAAGTAGGGATCAACAGATTAAGTGTAGGAGTGCAATCGTTCACCAGTAGAAAACTTGATTTTTATGGAAGGATTAATAAACCCGTAGATAGTGAGAATGTTTTAATCTGGATCAAAGATGCAGGGTTTACGAATTTTAATATTGACCTTATTTATGGAAGTGCCGATGAGACTATCTTTGAACTTGAATTTGATCTTAAAGAAGCGCTAAGGTTTGAGCCTGCCCACATCTCAGCTTACTGCCTTACAATAGAAGATGGCACTGAGTTTGGAAGGCTTTATAAATCTGGAAAATTAAAATTACCAACAGACAAACGCCTCGGTGAGTTTATGGACCATACGTCTCAAGTGCTTGAAAGTGCAGGATACAATAATTACGAAATTTCCAACTTTTCGAAACCAGGTTTTGAATGCAAACATAATCTTGTTTATTGGAGAAGCAATAACTATCTTGGAATAGGTGCAGGGGCACATTCCCATATATCCACTGATTCAGAATACAAATGGGGCGTTAGGTGGTTTAATTATAGAAGCCCAGACAAATATATATCTATAAATAACAACTCTGAGTCCCCTGTTTGTAAAAAGAATGGCCTCTCTAAAATAGAATCGCTTGAAGATAAGGTTTTGATGGGCCTTCGGCTGAAAAAGGGAATTTCCGTTAGTGAACTTGAAAAAAAATACCATCTAGATTTTGAGAAAGAAAAGATTAAATATCTGTTTGAAGACGAATTTATTATTATAAGTGATGGTTATATCTCTTTATCAAAAAAGGGGATGCTTTTTGCAAATGAGATAATCACGAGGGTATTAGGTGCTTTTCACTAGTTTCTTGCTAAGATTGTGTTTTTTGGCTTGACTCTCTATATAGAATTCTCCATTATCAAATCGAACATACTTCATTAGTTCATAATAGCCGGCCCTTGTAAACCTTGCATCGTACTTTCCATTTTTGACTTTGGTGTAAAGAACATTTTCATTACCAATATCAAGTGTTTTAAAGTCTAGTTTTTCTTCTGTCTGGTCGTTTAACCTAATATGAAAGCTATCATTCTTTTTATACACCATTTTTACAACAAAGGGCGTGTCTTCAACTTCCACATACATTTTCCCCGTGCCTTCATCTACATAAAATTTCCCATTTTTATCAATGGCAAGGTTTTTATTGTTTGCAAGATAAGTCCAGATATGTGTGATTTTAACACCATCCTGAAACCAGTTGCCGCGTTTGTCTATAAAAATCCGTGGTTTTGTGTTTGCCGTTTTTTTCATTAAGAAAAATATAACCTCACTATTCTTTATGCTAAAACTAAAGACTTATTCTCCGATCACTTTTACAACAACTCTTTTTCTTCTCTGCCCATCAAACTCACCATAAAAAATTCTTTGCCAGGGGCCAAGATCAAGGTCACCTTTAGTTATTGGCACAATTACCTGATGGTGCATAATAAGGTTTTTAAGATGTGCATCCCCGTTATCTTCACCAGTGTTATGATGCTTGTAGTCTTCCCTGAAAGGGGCGATTCCCTCAAGCCACTCCCAGATATCCTGAAAAATGCCCTCCTCAAGGTCGTTCACAAACACAGATGCAGTTATGTGCATTGCAGAAACAAGAACAAACCCTTCTTCAACATTGCTCGTTTTTGTGATTTTTCTCACAGTCTCTGTGATATGCACAAGTTCCCTTTTTTTCTCGGTATTAAACCACAGATACTCAGTATGTGAATTCATTTCATTTGCCTCCATATATAAATTAATTAGTTGTTTTATCGTTTAAGCAAAATTGGATACAATGTTTAAAGATTATATCTTGAGTTAAGCATTTTATGGAAAATCTAATATATATTTTAGGCCTTAGAAGTATAAGTGGTGTTGGGAATAGGCTTGCAGAAAGAATTCTTGAGCAAGTTAGTTCTCCCAAGGAAATATTTTCACTCTCTGAAAAAGATCTTCTGGGGATTGAAGGCGTAAGAAAGGAAACTGCAAGATCTATTATCAATTTTTCCGGTTGGGAAGTTGTTGAAAAGAATATTGAAAATGCCAAAAGGTATGGATTTCATATATACACAATCCATGATGAGAATTATCCGAAAAACCTTTTGAAAATATATGAAAAACCCACGGCTATTTATGTGTTTGGGGAGATAACTGATGAAGATGAAAATGCAGTTGCAATTGTGGGGTCAAGACGCTGCAATAACTATGGCAAAAGTATTGCAAAACAACTTTCCAATGAACTTGCCTCACATGGCCTTACAGTAGTAAGTGGAATGGCAAGGGGGATTGATTCAATTTCCCATAAGGCCGCAATAGAAGAGGGTGGAAGGACAATTGCTGTTATGGGCTCTGGGTTAGATAGGATTTATCCTCCTGAAAATTCAAAGCTATATAAACTCATATCACAAAATGGTGCTGTGATATCAGAATTCCCAATGGGCACTCCTCCAGAGGCGCAAAATTTTCCACAAAGAAACAGGGTTATAAGTGGTTTATCAAAAGGAGTTGTGATTGTGCAGGCAGGAAGAAAAAGTGGTTCATTAATAACTGCAAATTTTGCCCTTGAACAAAACAGGGAAGTTTTTGCAGTGCCTGGAAATCTTGGAAACAAGCTGAGTGAGGGCGCCAATTTTCTTATTAAAAGGGGGGCAAAACTTATCGAAAATGTTGAAGATATACTGGAAGAACTAAATCAGGGTTATAATTTTAAAGTAAAAGATAAAGTTTTGTCTAAAAAAACATTTACAAATCTTGATGTTGATCAAAAAATAGTTGTTGATTCCATAGGCTCTCAGCAACTAAATATTGATGAACTAATTGACAAAACAAAAATTGAATATACAAAATTATCCCTGATTTTACTTGATCTCGAGATAAAAGGTATATTAGAACAACTGCCAGGCAAGATATATCAGATGAAATATTAGTTTTTTAAAAGTTCATAAACAATGAATACAGAAGAAGAAAAAAAAATAAAGTTATTTCTCGCTGTTAACTTCAAACTCATTTTGGATAGCATTAATGAGGTTCTTGGTAAAGAAGTAGATTTTGAGATAGCCGGTGTTTCCAACAATGTTTTAGATCTTATTAATGGAATTGAGTCAAGTGATATTGATGTTTTAATAATTGACCATGATCTTTCGAACCTTGATTTAAAAAAAATAGTCGAAATAAATAAAAGCAAATGTAACGCTAACATTATCCTTCTGATTGATAGTAACCTTAATCAAACTCAACTTGTTGAGTATGTTAAGCTTGGGATTAAGGGCTATTACTACAAAGATAATCACCTGGAGCAATTTTTAAAATCAATAAGGGCAATAAGTGAAGGTGAACTTTGGGTTGAGCGCAAGCTTTTGCCGCAAATTATTGATGACTCAAATAAACCAGTAAAAGAAAAAGAAGATTTGCCCCTTTACGATCTTACCCCGGCAGAGTTTAGAATCCTGAAACATGTACTTCAGGGGCTTTCAAACCAAAAGATTGCAGAAGCTTTATCAATTAGTGATAAAACAGTAAAGTTCCATCTTTACAAAATATTTAAAAAACTTTCAGTAAAAACAAGATCGCAACTAATAATTTTTGGCTACAAGAACGGTCTTGTCTCTTAAGCAGTTATTTCTCTTCCACTTGATGTTTCATGATCTTTATTAAAAAAACTTATTTTATGGTTATAATTTACCAAAATTTTTTGCGTGTTTTCTTAATAACCACAATAAAATCTGGAGATAGTTAATGAATATTACAGTTGTTGGTACTGGATATGTAGGATTGGTAACAGGTGCGTGTCTTGCAGGCAGTGGGAATAATGTGACCTGTGTTGATATAGATGAAACGAAAGTGGGTAAACTGAAAAATGGCGAAGTTTACTTTTTTGAGCCTGGCCTGGATGAGGTGGTACATTCAAACATAAAAGAAGACAGGCTTCATTTTACAACCGATATAGCTTTGGCAGTAAAAAGTGCCGAGATTATTTTTATTGCAGTTGGCACTCCGCAAAGTTACGATGGTGCTGCAGATATTTCAGCAGTGCTTGAGGTTGCAAAGTCAATTGGCGAAAATCTAAATAATTAC
Organism: Deltaproteobacteria bacterium; assembly: GCA_029262295.1. Classification (GTDB taxonomy): domain Bacteria; phylum Desulfobacterota_D; class UBA1144; order Nemesobacterales; family Nemesobacteraceae; genus JAJCZR01. The sequence continues at coordinate 10,762 of JAJCZR010000073.1, forward strand.
AAAATTGTTGTTACTAAAAGCACCGTGCCCGTTGGGACTACTGAGAAAGTTAAAAGCACTATAGCCTCGATTACAGATTTAGAATTTGATGTGGCATCAAATCCTGAGTTTTTAAAAGAAGGCGCTGCTGTTGAAGATTTTCTTAAGCCCGACAGAGTTGTAATAGGTGTTGAGAAAGAAGCAGTTGGAAATAAACTTAAGGATCTTTACTCGCCTTTTATGAGATCAGGTGACAGATCAATTGTGGTTTCCCTTAGATCATCTGAAATGGCTAAATATGCATCGAATGCGATGCTTGCCACAAGAATTTCATTTATGAATGATATTGCAAACCTCTGCGAGCTTGTTGGTGCCAATGTTTCAGAGATCAGAAGGGTAATGGGCTCTGATACCAGAATTGGCAGGCAATTCCTTTATCCAGGGCTTGGGTATGGTGGATCGTGCTTCCCAAAAGATGTAAGGGCTTTAATCAAAACTGCAAATGAAGCAGGTTATGAACTTGAAGTGTCGAGTGCGGTAGACAGTATAAATAAAAAGCAAAGAGAAAGATTTTTCAATAAGATCTACAAATATTATGATGGTGAACTTAAAGGTAAAAAGTTTGCTGTCTGGGGGCTTTCCTTCAAACCCAACACCGACGATATCAGGGAAGCACCAGCTCTGTATATTATTGATAAAGTGCTTTCAGAGGGAGCGAGTGTAATAGCACACGATCCTGCATCTATAGAAAATGTTAAAGAACAATTAGGGGATAAGATCAGCTATTGCGAATCATATTATGAAACATGTACTGATGCAGATGCACTTATAATAAGCACAGAGTGGAATGAATACAGGCAGCCCAATTTTGAAAAAATGAAAGAATTAATGTCGAGTGCAATAATATTTGATGGAAGAAATTTATATGATCCTGAAAAAATGAAATCACTTGGTATAGAATACTTTGGGATAGGGATGTAATCTCAATATGAACTCTATGAATATTCTTGTTACAGGCTGCGCTGGGTTTATCGGTTCAAAAATTTCAGAGCTTCTTTCTTTAAGGGGTGACAATGTTTTTGGCCTAGACAATTTCTCTGATTCTTATGATATAAGATTAAAACAGTTTCGTTTGGACAAACTTAAACATCTTGATAATTTTCACTTTCTTCATTGTGATGTGTCTGACAACGATGCACTAAAAAATAGCTATGAAATTATTGAGGGCACTCATGGTGCAAAAGTTGATGTAGTTGTAAACCTCGCTGCAAGGGCTGGGGTGAGATACAGTCTTGAAAATCCCTGGATCTATTATTCAACAAATGTTTTTGGCACTTTAAATCTGCTGGAACTATGTAAATCCAAGAAAATAAACAAATTTGTACTCGCTTCCACATCCAGTATTTACGGAAATAATCCTACTCCTTATGATGAAGGCCAGGTTGTTGATAAGCAATTATCTCCATATGCATCATCAAAAAAATCTGCAGAAGAGCTATGCTACACTTATCACAAAAATTTTGGTATTGATATATCCATATTGAGATATTTCACAGTATATGGCCCGGCTGGCAGGCCTGATATGAGTGTATACAGGTTTATTAAGTGGGTAGCTGAGGGAAGTGACCTGATCTTTTATGGCGATGGTAACCAAAAAAGGGATTTTACATATATTGATGATATTGCAAAAGGAACCATTCTTGCAATAAAAAATCTTGGTTTTGAGATCATTAATCTTGGCAGTGGCAAACCAGTTTCTTTAATTGATCTTGTTGATATGATTAAGATGAATATTAAAAAAGAGGTTAAAATTGTTTATCAAGGTGTCCACCCTGCAGACATTCATTCAACCTGGGCCGATATCTCGAAAGCAAACAAAATACTTGATTGGCAACCTGATTATGATATAAAACAAGGGATAAAAAGCACCATCGAGTGGTATAATAATAATCGTGAACTTGTAAAAGATGTTGAACTTTGATGCAAAATCTGGAAAATTTGCATCTATATGATTTCTATTTACTCTTTATAACTCTTAAGACAATTTGAACTTGTTTTCAATATTTTTTAAACCGGAGCGTATTAATGGCAAAATCACTTATAATAGTTGAATCTCCTTCAAAAGCGAAAACTATCAAGAAATATCTTGGTAAAGATTTTACTGTAGAAGCTTCATCTGGCCACCTTATAGATCTTCCTAGCAGTAAACTTGGAGTGGATATTGAAGATAGTTTTAAGCCTCAATATAAAGTAATAAAAGGTAAAACCAAATATTTAAACCAGCTTAAAAAAGCTGCTAAAAATGCTGATAAAGTCTACCTTGCTTCTGACCCTGATAGAGAGGGTGAAGCAATAGCTTGGCATATTACAGAAAAACTCAATTTGTGGGATAAGGCCCACAGGATCCTTTTTTATGAAATCACTGAAAATGCTGTAAAGAAATCTATAGAAAATCCGTTGAAACTCAGTAAAAATCGTTTTGAGGCCCAGCAGGCAAGAAGAATCCTTGATAGAATTGTGGGTTATAAAGTCAGCCCTATACTCTGGAAAAAAGTGAGAAGAGGCCTTAGTGCAGGGAGGGTACAAAGTGTTGCGCTTAGAATAATTGTGCAAAGGGAAAGGGAGATAGAAGCTTTTAACCCTGAGGAGTATTGGACACTCGAATCTTATTTAAAACGTAAGGAAGACGGAGAAGGAAATTCTTTTATTGCAAATCTGCATAAGTTTGAGGGTGAGAAGGCCAAGATTCCCAATGAAGATGAGGTGAAAAAGGTCCTTGATGCAATTTCAGGAAAAGAATATCTAGTAAAATCTGTTACCAGAAAAGAAAGAAGGCGAAATGCACTACCACCATTTATTACAAGTACCCTACAGCAGGAAGCATCAAGAAAAATCAGGTTTTCTGTCAAAAAATCAATGGTTATCGCTCAAAAACTTTATGAAGGAATTGAGCTTGGTGATGAAGGCCCTGTTGGGCTTATCACATATATGAGAACCGACTCTGTAAGAGTGTCTGAAAATGCTTTAGGTGAAGTAAGGGAATATATTAAAAATAAGTATGGAAATGATTATATTCCAGCAGAGCCTAATACATTCAAGGTTAAAAAATCAGCACAGGATGCACATGAGGCTATTCGTCCGACTTTCCCGAATAAAGCCCCCGAAGAGATAAAACAGTATCTCAAAGAGGATGAATATAAACTCTATACCCTTATCTGGAAAAGGTTTGTTTCATCTCAGATGACCCCTGCGGTTTATGATCAGACTGCTGTGGATATTGAAGTAGGAAGTGCTATTTTCAGGGCAACTGGTTCAATTATTAAGTTTCCAGGATTTACAACACTTTATATTGAAAGCAAAGAGGAAGATGAAAAAGAAAAAGATAGTGATGTATTAAAACAGCTTCCTGATATAAAGGAAAAAGATTTGCTTGATCTTCTTAAACTTGATCCAAAACAGCACTTTACCCAACCCCCACCGAGGTTTACTGAAAGCTCACTTGTAAAAGAGCTTGAGGAAAAAGGAATTGGAAGGCCATCTACTTACGCTGCTATCTTGTCAACAATTCAAACAAGGGAATATGCAAACAAAGATAAAAACAGGCTCCGCCCCACTTTGCTGGGATGCTCGGTAAATGATCTTTTAATTGAAGGGTTTCCTGAGATTATGAATATTGAATTTACTGCCGCTATGGAAGATAAGCTGGATAAAGTAGAAGATGGAGATGTTAACTGGGTGGATCTGCTTTCTGGTTTTTATGGAGATTTTTCAAAAAGGCTTGATCAGGCAGAGGAAACACTTAAAAGCCTTAAAAGGGAAGGTGTTCCAACTGATATAGAGTGCGGTGAATGCGGGGCACCTATGATTGTAAAATGGGGCAAGAGGGGAGAGTTCTTATCCTGTTCAAAATACCCTGATTGCAAAAATGCCAAGCCTTTTATTTATGATGAAGATGGAAAAATAAAAATAAAGGAAAAAGTAGCTCCTGAAATAAGAGAAGATGTTGTTTGTGAGAATTGTGGCAAACCAATGGCTATTAGACAAAGTAGATATGGAAAGTTTCTGGGTTGCACCGGATATCCTGAATGTAAAACAATTAAAAGAATGAATAAAGATGGTGAAGTGATCGAAGATAAAAAAGATAAGAAGGAAAAGAAAGAAGCCAAAGAAGCAAATTAATTTATGCAGCATGAATTAGAAAACTTTATTAAATCAGTACAAAAACCATTATTATTTGCATCAAAAAACAACTTTTCAAACCTTAATAAAATCAAGAACCTTGAGTCAGCTATAAACGACTGCATTCTCAAATTTCTTTCAAAAAATCAATCTCCAAATATAGAAAAGCTTGCATTGGAGATAAAAAACCAATTCATAGACTTTGAAAATCTGGATGAAAAATCAAAAAAAGATAAAGTGACGAACTCGCTTAAAATATTGAGTGGTTTGAGTGAGTTATGCCCTACTTCTAAAGCTGCCCCTAAAGATTCAATTGATTCTACAAAAGAGCAATTTAGTTCTCTATCAAGCACTGATGTCAGGTATTTAAAGGGCGTTGGCCCAAAGATATCTTCAATGCTAAACAGGAGATCAGTGTTTACAGTTGAAGACCTTCTTTTTTATTCTCCGAGAAGATATGACGACAGAACTAAAATTACTTCTTTATCCGAAGTGATACCAGGCAACAGGTATACAGTGGTTGGCACAATCTCATCAGTTGGGGAAATCAGAAACAGGAAAAGCAGGTTTTTTAAAGTTGTTTTAATTGATAATAAATCAAGACTTGATTTGATATGGTTTAATTTTAAAGCCTCATATCTGCGATCAGTATTTAAGAAAAATGAAAGGGTAATTGTGAATGGGGAGATTGCTTATAGTTCATATCAAAGAAGCCTGCAAATTGTTCATCCAACTGCAGAAGATGTGGAAATAATTGAAGATGAAGATACGCTTGATGAGTCGCTTCAATTTAACAGGATTGTACCAATTTACCCTCTAACTGATGGACTTACTCAAAGAAGGTTAAGAAAAATTATTTACTATGTCCTTGATAATTATCTCAATCATTATAAACCACTTTTGTCTGATGAACTTATAAAACAGCATAAGCTTATGAATCTTAGTAATGCATTAAGAGAAGTTCATTTTCCAGCTAATAAAAATAGCTTAATTGATATTACAAATGAAAGTTCGATTTATAAATCGATTCCGCACCGTACTGTTATATTTTTTGAATTTTTTGTTTTGGAACTAGGGCTTACATACAAAAAAAAGGATATTGAAAAGAAAAAGGGAATATCCTTTAACAAAGATTCCCAACTAGTTGCCAAACTAATAAACTCGCTACCTTTTACACTAACCCAATCTCAAAAAAAAGTTATTTCTGAAATAGAGAATGATATGAGTAAAAAGTATCCAATGAACAGGCTGCTTCAAGGTGATGTTGGAAGCGGGAAGACAATTGTGGCCCTCACCTCGATTTTAACAGCAATAGATTCTGGATATCAAGCAGTTTTTATGGTTCCTACTGAAATTCTGGCTGAGCAACATTATAAAAATCTGATAGAACTGCTAAAGAAGTTCGATGTAAATTTAGGGTTACTTAAAAGCGCACTTCCAAAAAGTGAAAAATCTTCAATTTATAGAAAAATAAAAGAAGGTAAATTGGATATTGTTGTTGGCACTCATGCACTTATTGAAGAGGTTGTGGATTTTCACAATCTTGGCCTTGTTGTGATAGATGAGCAGCATAGGTTTGGAGTGCTTCAAAGGGCAAAACTAGTTGGTAAAGCCAAAAACCCCGATGTATTAATTATGACGGCAACTCCAATCCCAAGGACATTGGCAATAACTGTTTATGGTGACCTTGATGTTTCTGTTATTGATGAACTTCCCCCAAATCGAAAGAATATTGAGACAACTTCCCTTAAAGATACAAAGAGGAATAGAGAAAGCCTTTATAAATTTATTAGAAAGGAAATAGAAAGCGGCAGACAGGCTTATGTTGTTTGTCCGTTTATTGACGAGTCTGAAAACCCGGATTTCAAGCAAATAAAATATGCTTTAAAAGTGGCTGAAGATCTTCAGAATGAAATATTCCCGGATTTCAGGATAGGTCTTCTTCACGGAAAGATGAGTTCTTCTGAGAAAGAAGAATCAATGAATAAATTCTTAAAAAAAGAATATGATATTATTGTTTCCACAACAGTTATAGAAGTGGGTGTAGATGTCTCTAATGCAACAATTATGGTTATCGAAAATGCGGAGAGGTTTGGTTTATCGCAGCTTCATCAGTTACGTGGAAGAATTGGAAGAGGCGAGTTTAAGTCTGCTTGTTTTTTAGTATCATCATTCAGATCAAGTGAAGATTCTGTAAAAAGGTTGAGTATAATAACTCAAACCAACAATGGTTTTAGAATCTCAGAGGCTGATCTAGAGCTACGAGGGCCAGGCGATTTTCTTGGTACAAAACAGTCTGGACTTCCAAGTTTTAACTTTGCTAATTTACTTCGTGATTCAAGGATATTAGATGAAGCAAGGGAAGCAGCTTTAGATGTGATTAGAGACGTGGATAATTACTCTAAAAATGAAAAGTTGTTTGATTATGTTGTAAAAAAATGGGGAAATATGCTTGAGCTAAGCTCTATTTCTTAATAAGTTTTATGAAACTCTCCGTAATTATTCCTACACTTAATGAAGAAAAACATCTTAAAAAGACGCTCGATTATCTAAGAAAAAATGCTTTTAACCCACCATTTGAAATTACTGTTGTAGATAGTGGTTCAAGTGATAAAACAAAAAATATTGTAAAGGCTGAAATGGCCGAGTTCCTCAAGTTTAAACCAAAGATCAGAGGTAGGGCACAGCCTCTTAATTATGCAGCAGATTTTGCTAATGGCGATGTTTTGCTCTTTCTGGATGCAGATACTGAAGTGCCACAAAATTATGATCTACATATTGAAAAGGCCCTTCAAAATCAAGATACAGTTGGAGGTGCTTTTGAGTTTGCATTGGAAGGTGAAAGAATTGGTTTAAGAATTGTTGAACTTATAAACAGGATAAGATATAGACTCAGAAAAAGGTATTACGGTGATCAAGGATTATTTGTAAGAAAGAAAGTATTTGAAAAAGTCTGTGGTTTTCCTGAAATAGAACTTTTGGAGTCCGCATATCTTTGCAAGAGTTTAAAAGAATACGGAAATTTAGTTCTGATAAAAAGAAAAGTAATTACTTCATCAAGACGATTTAGAAAAAATGGAATATTAAAACCTTTTTCTTTTGATATAAAAATATGGTTTCTTGATCTTATTGGTTCTGATGTCGAAAAATTCTCTAAAAATTACTGGAAAATTTAACCTTCAATTAAAAGACTTTCCGGGTCTTCAATCAGTTCTTTAATTTTTACCAGAAACTGCACGGCTTCTTTCCCATCTACAATTCTGTGATCGTAGCTTAGGGCTGTATACATCATTGGCCTCACTACTACTTCACCATCAATGGCAACAGGGCGTTCCTCAATTTTGTGAAGACCAAGGATTCCAACTTGAGGTGGATTAATTATTGGGGTGCTCATAAGCGATCCAAAAACCCCGCCGTTAGTGATTGTGAAAGTGCCTCCCATAAGTTCATCAATTTTAAGCGATCCCTCACTTGCTTTTTGGGCAAGTTCTTTGATCTTACTTTCAATCTCTGCGAAGCTTTTTCTGTCGGCCTCTCTTACAACTGGAACAACTAAACCGCCTTCAGCTCCAACCGCAATCCCAATGTCAAAATAGTTTTTATAAACAATTTCTTCCCCATCAATTTCTGCATTGATTTCCGGGAAAGTTTTTAGTGCACCAATAGTTGCCTTTACAAAAAAAGACGAGAAACCAAGACCTACACCATATTTCTCTTTGAACTCTTCTTTTCTTCTTTTTCTTAGATCCATAACAGCACTCATATCCACTTCATTAAAAGTTGATAGAATGGCGGCTGTTTCCTGAGCTTCTTTTAAACGTCTGGCGATTGTTCTGCGACGTCTGCTCATTTTTACCCTTTCTTCTCTATTTGAATTTATTTCAGAGAGAGAAGGGAACATCTCAGAAGGAAAAGATTTGTCTTCTTTGAGTTCTGGCATTTCAGGTTCAGGATTGGGACTTTCAGACCTTGCCTGAATATGGTTTTCTATATCATCTTTAACAATCTTTCCAGTTGATCCTGATGGTTTAATATCAGATATGTTTACATCGTTTTGTTCAGCAATATTTTTTGCAACAGGTGTGATTTTTGTTTCAGATTTTTTTTCTTTTTTAACTTCAGGTTGTTTTGGCTCTTCTTTTGTAGTCTCTTTTGATTTAACTTTTTTTTCTTTGGATTCGGGTTCTTTAACTTCAGTAGCTTCTTCCTTTATCTCAGCTTCGGCCCCGGCTTCGATTTCACCAAGGATATCACCGACTTCCACATCTTGCTCAGCTTTCTTGGAGATTGATCTTAAAACACCATTTGTTTCAGCTGCAACTTCAAAATTGGCTTTTTCCGTTTCAAGTTCAACAATTGTTTCTCCAATTTTTACACTATCTCCCTCATTCTTAACCCACTTGATTATTGTTGCCTCAATCACTGAGTCTCCGAGCGCCGGAACAACTATATTAACCATTAATTACCTCTCAAAAATTAATTTCTAAATATCTCTATGCCAGGTGATCCCACTTTCCTCATTGCCTTCAACTACCCTATCTATACTGAATGACTGCTTAATTAGCAATTTCTGGTTGTATTTATGCATGGATGCTGATCCCTCTGAAGGGCTTGAGTTTCTCTTTCTTCCAATATAATGGATAGGTACTTTATTTTTAATTATTTTTCTTCTGAAAAAAGGAAACAGATATTTCCATGCACCCATATTTTGTGGTTCTTCCTGAACCCAAACTACCTGCTCAACATTTTTATACCTTTTCACAATTTCCTGAATTTCTTTCTTTGGCCTTGGATAAAGTTGTTCGATCCTTGCGATTGCAATATCGGGGTTTTTCTCTCTGAGTTCACTTGAAATAAGGTCAACATATATTTTCCCCGAGCAAAAAATCAGTCGCCTCACATTTTTAGCCTGTTTATTATCCATAGTATCATCAATAACTGGCATCCACTTTCCTTCAGATAGTTCTTTTAGTGAAGAGGCTATAAGGGGGTTTCTTAGTAATCCTTTAGGTGTCATAATTACAAGAGGTAGAGGATCAACTTCTAAAAGAAGTGCCTGTCTTCTCAATACATGAAATAACTGAGCAGAAGTTGTGCAGTTAACAATTCTCATATTATATTCTGCGGCCATCATCAAGAATCTACCAAGTCTTCCGCTCGAGTGATCAGGCCCCTGGCCTTCATAAGCATGTGGAAGCAGTAAAACGAGCGAAGGGGTTTGACCCCATTTTGCCCTTGCTGAGACAAAATATTCATCAATTATTGTCTGGGCACCATTTATAAAATCACCATATTGAGCTTCCCATATTACAAGAGATTCTGGTTTTTGTATGTTGAACCCATATTCAAATCCAATACAGGCATTTTCAGTAAGTGGGCTGTTATGAATTTCAAAAGCAGCTTTAGCCTGTTCAATTGATTTGAGTGGTGCAAATTCCTCAGCTGTTTGCTGATCTCTCAAAACCGCATGTCTGTGGCTAAATGTTCCTCTCTCACAGTCCTGCCCCGTCATTCTTATTGGTATTCCATCGGCAAGTATTGAAGCATAAGCAAGTTCTTCTGCCATTGCCCAATCGATATTTTTTTCTTCTGGAGAATCAAGCAGTTCAAATCTTTTATCCCTTGCTTTTTTGATCTTACTGTTTACCTCAAAACTTTCAGGCACTTCAAGTAAAGATTTATTAAGCTCTTTTATTTTTTGAGCATTATATTTAGTTGCAATATTCTTTGCCGCTTCAGGAGGAGGTGGAGTAGCCTGGCTTTCTTCAGGTATATCATCAGGAGTCATAGACTCAAATTCCTTATTAAGTATTTCCTGATACTTTTCTATAAATTCCTGTTCTTGTTTCTCTGATATCACTCCATTTTCGATCAGCTTTTTGGCCCATATTTCCCTAACCCTTGGATGGTTTCTTATCTTTTTATACATCACGGGCTGAGTGAATGAAGGCTCATCGCCTTCATTGTGTCCGTATCTTCTGTAACCAACAAGGTCAATTAGGAAATCTTTGTGGAAAGTTTTTTGATAGGCAAATGCAAGCCTCATTACCTCAATACAAGCTTCAGGGTCATCGGCGTTTACATGCACAATTGGTATCTCAAATCCTTTAGCCAAGTCACTACAATAAAGTGTGCTTCTTGAATCTTGTGGAAGAGTAGTATATCCAAGCTGATTGTTAGTGATAATATGAATTGTGCCGCCTGTGTAATATCCGGGTAGTAGAGAAAGATTTAATGTTTCAGCATTTATTCCCTGTCCCGGAAATGCTGCGTCCCCATGTACCTGTACAGGAACTGATACTGAAGGATCAAAATCAATATCGCCCCTCATATCATTTTTAGTGCCGGCAGCCCTTGCCATTCCCTGAATCACAGGATTTACAGACTCAAGATGGCTCGGGTTGGGTGCAAGGGTGATCTTCATGTCAATTGCTTTTCCCTTACGGACAGATCTTATTGCCGATTCGTGGTATTTTACATCACCGGTCCAACCAAGATCATCATTGAAATCCCTTATCAAAACGGGATCTTTAAATTTTATCAGGCCTTCTTTATAAGGAGTGCCCATCACATTGTGCGTGACATTGAGCCTTCCTCTATGGGCCATGCCCAAAAGAATATGGTTAATTCCGGACTCTGCTGCCAAACCAGCAAGTTCATTAAGCATCGGTACAAGCATATCCACCCCTTCGATTGAGAAGCGGAATTTACCAGGGAATATTTTGTGAAGGAAAGTCTCAAATATTTCCACCTGGGTTAAACCATCGAGAATACCAACTTTATCTAATGTGTACGTCGGTGGCCTGTAGGCACCGGTTTCAATAGCCTCTCTTAACCACCTTCTTTCCTCTGAGTTATAAATATGATCGTAATTGTATCCAATAGAAGCTGCATATATCCGCCTCAGTTTGTTAATTGCATCAAGTGCATCCTCACTTTTTTCTGCAATTGGCCACCCTACAAGTTTAGATGGCAGGCCTTTTAGCTCTTCATCGGTAAGGCCGAATGTCTCTGAGTGCAGTGTGAGGTCGCCTGGAGGTTCACTTCCAAGGGGATCTATCTTACTGTCCATGTGTCCATGCCTTCTGATAGCCAGCGCAAAATTTGCAACTGCAACTGCCCTTTGCATATTGGCTGCGAGGCTGTCACCATGTCCATTTATATATGTGCCGTTAGAAGATTCAACCTGCTCTTTCGCACTGATTTCTTGTGGTTGCCAAAGTTCAAATATTTTTTGTGTGTTTGCATCGACAGATGATGGGTCTTTTTGGTATCTGTCGTAAAGATCCATTATGTATCCTGAGTTAGGACCATGAAACTCTTTCAAAATGTTCATAAATTCCCCTTGCGGTTATAAAATTTATATTAATTATAACAACAAAACGGCATAAATAGTATCATAAAAAATGACAAAATAAATCTATATTCACTGATAATTTTAAGTTTTTTCCTTGTCTGTATTTTTTATTTGGAGAGTATAAAGGGTTAAAGACAAAGCAGATATTTCTTCTTTCTTCAATTAATTCTTAATCCTCTTTATTTATAGTATTAATACCAAGTTCAATAAGTTGTTCCGTATCAACTCCTGAAGGTGCACCTGTGAGAGGGCACGATCCTTTTTGGGTTTTTGGAAATGCAATCACATCTCTTATCGATTCGCTTCCAGAGAGAAGCATAACAAGACGGTCAAGTCCAAGTGCAATTCCACCATGAGGTGGAGCCCCGTATTCAAGGGCTTCGAGGAGAAATCCAAATTTTTCTTTTGCTTCATTTTCATCTAAACCAATTAGTTTGAACACTTTTTCCTGAATATCTTTTCTATGGATTCTTATACTTCCACCGCCAATTTCAACTCCGTTTAAAACTATGTCGTATGCTTTTGACTTCACCTTTTCTGGAGATTCTTCAATGATATCCAAATCAATATCTTTAGGTGAAGTAAAAGGATGGTGGATTGATATATATCTTTTTTCCTGCGAATCAAACTCAAAAAGTGGAAAATCTACAATCCAAAGAAACTCATATTTGTTTTTGTCAATTAAGCCAAGTTTCTCGCCCATTTTTAATCTCACATTAGATAGAACAAGGTTCACTATATATGATGAGTCGGCCCCAAAAAATGCAATATCACCATCTTCAAGACCGAGAACTTTCTGTAAATCAGTTTTTTCATTATCACTAAAAAACTTTATTATAGGAGATTGCCATTCACCGTTTTGAACTTTTATCCAGGCAAGTCCCTTTGCTCCAAGCGTTAGAGCATAGTCTGTTAACCCATCTATTTCTTTTCTCGTGAGAGTATCTGCTTTCCCTTTAAGATTAAGGGCTTTGATAATCCCGCCTTTGTCGAGGGCACCTTTGAAAACTTTGAATTCTGAGTTTCTGAATACATCTGATATATCTTGAAGTTCAAGACCAAATCTTGTGTCAGGTCGGTCTGTGCCATATCTCATAACCGCTTCATGATAAGGCATTCTTTTGAAATCATGTCCTATCTCGATTCCTTTTGTCTCTTTAATAATTGCTTTTATCATTTTCTCAACAACTGATATAACATCTTCTTCTTCCACAAAAGACATCTCCATATCAATCTGAGTAAATTCAGGCTGCCTGTCGGCCCTCAGATCCTCATCACGAAAGCATCTTACAATTTGATAGTATTTGTCAAAACCAGAAATCATAAGGGTTTGTTTAAGTATCTGCGGAGACTGGGGAAGTGCATAAAATTCAGAAGGGTTTAACCTGCTTGGTACAAGAAAGTCCCTTGCCCCCTCAGGTGTAGATTTAGTGAGATATGGAGTTTCAATTTCCAAAAAATTATTTGAATCAAGGTATTTTCTTGTGGCAGAAGATATTTTATGGCGAAGAACAATATTATCTTTCATTACATTTCTTCTTAGATCCAGGTATCTGTGTTTCAGTCTTAACAGTTCATCAACGTTTATTTCATCCTCTATCAGAAAAGGAATAACTTGCGATGTATTAAGGATTTTCAGTTCATCAGCAACTACTTCAATTTCGCCGGTTGGAAGACCTGGATTTATAGTTTCATCGGTTCTTTTTGCAACTTTACCTTTAACAGCAATTACCCACTCGTCCCTTAGCTTGTCACCTGTGGTGTGTATTTCAACATTATGCTCAGGGCTAAATACGATCTGAGCAATTCCGTTTCTGTCTCGAAGGTCAACAAAGATAACCCCACCGTGATCCCTTCTTGACTGTACCCAACCCATCAGGGTTACTTCACTATCAACATCATTAGCTCTTAAAGTGCCGCAATAACTGCTTCTTTGCCAATCTCCCATCAATTCGAGCATAAAAACTGGTTCTCCTGGTCTCAATAATGGCTAAAAATGTTAACCTTAATGAGTTATATTAGCAAGATAATCTCTGCATAGTTATGAGTGAAAACAAAGATCAATTTAAATCGGGATTTATTTCAGTGGTTGGACGCCCAAATGTGGGTAAATCAACGATAGTGAATGCTATTGTGGGTAAAAAAGTTTCAGCTGTTTCAAATAAACCCAATACCACACGCAATAAAATTCTTGGGATCAAAACATCGGGTGATTCCCAGCTTATATTTCTTGATACTCCCGGAATACACAAGGCAAAGGGGAGTATGAGTAAATCCATGGTTCAAAGCGCAAACTCAGCAGCAATGGAATCGGATCTCGTTATGTTTGTCACTGATGTAGAAAGGTTTTTAAACACTGGCGACAGGCACATTCTTCAAAATATTAAAACTCCATCAATTATGGTTATAAACAAGGTTGACAAAATTGGTAAATCGAAGCTTTTGCCTTTGCTCCAAAGGGTAAAGGGGGTTGAAGAAAAGTTTTTGGAGATCATTCCAATCTCAGCACTTAAAGAAGACGGACTTGATATACTTGTTGATTCTTTAAAAGGACATTTACCCACTGGGCCAAAATATTTTCCTGATGAACTTTTTACAGATCAGCCGGAGAGATTTTATGTTGCAGAGCTTATAAGGGAAAAGGTTTTTATCCTTACACATAAGGAAGTGCCCTATAAGGCAGCTGTGCAGGTGGAAGAGTTTGAAGAGAACCCGGCAAAGAATATAATAAGGATATCAGCAAACATTTATGTTGAACGGAAAAGCCACAAGGGAATTATTATAGGTAAAAACGGGGATATGCTAAAAAGGATTGGCTCTGATGCAAGAGTGGAAATTGAAGGAATACTTGGAACAAAAATTTTCCTTGAGCTATGGGTAAAAGTTAAAGACAAATGGACTGAGAATCAAAGCTTTATTAGTGAGCTTGGTTATGGAAATTGATTTTTACTCGCCTTTAAATATAGGTTTTCTTTTTTCTTCAAATGCGGCCCTTCCTTCTTTGTAGTCTTCACTTTCCTGCACTTTTTTTAGTAGTTCTTTAATCTCTTTGTCGTCTTTTGTACCAAGAGTTTGGTTGTTTTGCCACGAATTAATCATTTTTTTCATTGTTTGCATGGACAAAGGTGCATTTTTAGTTATTTGCTGAGCTAACTCCATCGTTGTAGATTCAAGTTCATTTTTACTTACAATATGATTAATAAAACCAATTTCTTTTGCTTTTGTTGCATCAATTGTACTTCCAATGAGAAACATTTCTTTAGTGTTGCCAAGTCCAATTAAATTTATAAATTTTCTGATTCCAGAGTATGTGTAAGTAACACCAAGCTTTGCTGGAGGCATTCCGAGTTTGGCACTATCCACGCAAACTCTAATGTCGCATGTGGCAGCAAGCTCAAGGGCTGCACCAAAAGCATGTCCGTTAATCATTGCAATTACAGGATATGGATAATCCTCGATAGATTTCATTGCATTAGTTAGCGGATCACTTTCATCATAATCGCGAAGCATATCATTTTTGCCTATAGAATTTATATCAAAGCCTGATGAAAAAGCCTTTTCTCCCATTCCTGTGATTACTAAACACCTTATTTCTTTATCAGTTCTAAGTTTTTCGATAAGTTGTTTTAGAGCAATTAATAAATCTGGTTTAAGAGAGTTCCTCTTTTCAGGTCTGTTTAAGATTATCTTAGAAATTCCATTTTTACTCTCAATTAATAATTCATGATGTTTTTTCATAACAATGTAGAGATCTCCTAGAATATAGTATTATAGAAAAAAGAATTTTAACAATTAGAATGGTTTGAAGGATATTGTGCTTTGGCGTTATTCATTTTGGTTATTTTGTCTTATTAGTTTTGTGAGTCTATTCTTTATTGTAAATAATTAAACCCCAAAAAAATATTTAATAATTCAGGTTTTGGCTTTTTAGTAATTTTATCCCAAGTCTGTTATAATAATTTTCTTTAATTTCAAAATTTCCGGAGTATTTTATGCCACTATATGAATATGAATGTGAGAATTGTATGGGTAGATATAATTCTGATATAGACAACCTAGTTGAGAAATTGAACAAGACCAATGCATCAAAAGTCTTTAAATCTAATAATGGGTTTACTTATATAGAAGTAACTGATAATAATAATGATAAACTCGTTTTTGGATTTGGTGATAAAGATAAACCTAATACCAGAAAATTTCGTTATAAACTGGATAATGGGAAAATACTTTACCTTGAGTTAAAGAACTTTAGATTTAGTGAGCTTGTAAGCCTTGGAGAAGAAAGCAATCTTGATA
Source organism: Deltaproteobacteria bacterium (assembly GCA_029262295.1). Taxonomy (GTDB): domain Bacteria; phylum Desulfobacterota_D; class UBA1144; order Nemesobacterales; family Nemesobacteraceae; genus JAJCZR01. Next base: position 26,573 of record JAJCZR010000073.1, read on the forward strand.
TTGACTGTCCGATTTGTGAAGAATCAGACGATGTAAGAAGGGTTTTTTCTACTTTTAAGGCAATCTTTGATGATAAAAGCAAAAGGGCTCCAAGGCCAGGTGATGATTTGAAATGGCACCTTGAATATAAAGAGCAAAAAGATGAAGAACAAAGAAACGACTGGGTTGGTCAGGATCATTTAAATCAGTACTTTAACAGATAGGAGTATTTTAATATGCCGCTTTATGAATTTGAATGTGTGAAATGCAGAAGTAATATTGAAAATAGTGTTAAATCGATTGAGAAAAAGGTTAACAAAAAAGTTTTATCTGATTTAGTAAACAAATATGAAAACATTAATGCTATTGATGTAATTGACCTTGTGAATGATAAACTGACTGCCAAAGCCGGCAAGAAAGGAAAAGAATCAGTTTATCAGGATTTTTACATAAACAATGGTGAAACTCTTGTTCTATTTAATATTCAAAATTACAGGTTTTCTGAACTGATTTACGAAGAGTCGGATGAAAAAAAAGTGAAATGCAAAAATAATAATAGCCACAAAGTTGAAAAAGTTGTTTCCTCCTTTGCTTTTACAAGTGACCTTTCAACCAATATGCCTAAACCTGATTTGGGCAACATGCCCCCATCTGTTGCAGCAAAGTACAATTTTTCAGGTTATGTTGAAGAAAAAGACAGACCTAAGAAAAACAGATAATTTTAATCTGAATAATCTTTTTTAGGTTTTCCAAACCTTTTATCCAGTTCATTTTTGATATCTTGTGGGCTTAAATCTTCATTCGAGAGTAAAACCAAAGAATGGAACCAAAGATCTGTGAGCTCATAAATCAATTCTTTTTTATCTTTATTTTTGGCAGCAATTATTGTTTCACCAGCTTCTTCACCTATTTTCTTTAATATTCTATCTAGTCCACCATCCATAAGGCTATTTACATAAGATCCTTCTTTTGGGATTTTCTTTCTGTCTTCAATAACCTCAAATACTTTTTCAATACTGTTTTTACTAAATTCAGGACATAACTTCTCTTCGTCATTCATACTCCTGTAAAAACAAGTTTTTTTTCCGGTGTGGCACGCAACACCAGTCTGTTCCACTGTTATCAGCACAGTATCTTTATCACAGTCCACATAAATTCCTTTTACATCCTGAAAATGGCCGGACTCCTCACCTTTATTCCAAAGCTTATTTCGTGATCTGCTCCAGAAATGTGTTTTTCCTGTTTCCACCGTTTTCTGAAGCGCTTCCTTGTTTGCATATGCGAGCATAAGTACCTGTCCACTTAAATAATCCTGAATAATTATTGGGACAAGACCGTTCTCATCGTACTTCAAATTATCTAAATTCATTAAAATCTCCGTATAAACCTGTCTTTACTATTCATATTTTTAACATATAATAATCAAAATTAAATCTTACAGGTGAAAATTAATGGCAAGAGTTACAATAGAAGACTGTCTGGAAAAAGTTGAAAACAAGTTTGCACTCTCAGTTGCAGCAATGAAAAGAGCAAGGCAAATAGTAAAAGGATCAAAAATACTTGCTTCTGAAAAAGACAATAAACACGTTGTCTCCGCGCTTAGGGAAATAGCTGAAGAAAAAGTGAATGTAATTTATCCTGAAGATAAAGATAATTACTAAGTTGTAAAAGTTATTCCCGCAATTTTCATTTTACTTCCTTAAAACTAAATGGAAGATACATTAGATGTATTCTATAGGTGTTGATACAGGGGGTACTTTTACCGATTTTGTCATTTTTGACGGTAAAAATTTTTCTGTTAATAAACTTCTTTCCACTCCTAAAAATCCTTCAGAGGCTATATTTGAAGGTCTAAAACAAAACATTCCTAAAACATCTCGGATTTCTGAATTAATTCACGGTACTACTGTTGCCACAAATGCACTTTTGGAAAGAAAAGGTGCACACACATGCTTGATAACAACTAAAGGCTTTGAAGATATACTTGAAATTAAAAGACAGAACAGAGAACAGCTTTACAATCTTTTCTGGAATCCAAAAACAATTTTGGTATCCAGTGAATATAGAATAGGAATAACAGAAAGAACTGATTTTGAAGGAAATGTATTAATAAAACCCAATGAAAAAGAGCTTTCTAAGTTAGCAAATTTTATTAGAAACAACCAAATAGAATCTGTTGGTGTCTGTTTATTGAATTCATATGTAAACCCTGAAAATGAATTAATAGTTAGAAAATTCCTTAGTGGTCTAAATATACCTATCACCCTATCTTCAATCCTCGTTCCTGAATTTAGAGAATATGAAAGAACATCAACAACAGTAGTCAATTCGTATTTAGTCCCTAAAGTAAGAAAATATATGGATTCCCTTTCAAACTCACTTGATAATATTGATATATCCGTGATGCAGTCTAATGGAGGAATGATATCCACAGATCAAGCTTCAAGTGAACCTGCAAAAATCATTCTTTCTGGTCCTGCAGGAGGAGTTGTCGGAGCATTCAAAATATCTGAATTTACAGGTAGGGATAAGATTCTTACTTACGATATGGGTGGGACCTCTACTGATATATCCTTGTGCGATCAAAAGATAAGTTTTACTACTGAAAACATTGTCGACACTTTTCCTGTGAAGGTCCCAATGATCGATATATCAACAATAGGAGCTGGAGGCGGTTCAATTGCTTATATCGATGAGGGAGGGGCCTTGAAAGTTGGCCCTGAAAGTGCAGGAGCTGATCCAGGGCCTGCCTGTTATGGGAAAGGAGTAAAACCCACCGTTACAGATGCAAATTTGGTTTTAGGCAGGATAATTCCAGAGTACTTTCTGGGCGGAGATATGAATATTTACCCTGAAAGGGCTTACGATTCCATTAAATCACTTGGGGTTTCTGATTATAGAATTGAAGAGGTGGCTGAGTCTATAATTGAGATAGCAAACTCAAATATGGAAAAAGCGCTTCGTGTAATATCAATTGGAAAAGGTTTTGATCCAAGAGAATTTACTCTTGTCTCTTTTGGTGGTGCGGGTGGTCTTCACGCTTGCCAACTTGCAAGATCAATTGAAATAAAAGAGGTTTTTTTTCCACTTAATGCTGGCATACTTTCTGCCTTTGGTATGCTACTTGCCGATTCATTTAAAGACTATAGTTCGACCCAATTTTTTTTAGCAAGGAAAGGAAACTATAACGACTTGGAAAAAGTATTTTCTGAACTTGAAAAAATAGCTAAACAAGATTTTAGTAAAAACAAGTTGAGTTTTGAAAGATTTGTTGATGCAAGATATAAAAGGCAATCACATGAAATTAGTTTACCTTTTAGCAAAAATCTCATATTGGAGTTCCATTTACTTCACAAAAAAATGTATGGTTATTGCAAAGAAGAGAATGAAATAGAGATAGTTACTTTGAGATTGAGGGCATACAGTCTAAAAAAAGAGTTGAAAGTCCCCAAGATTACTAAAAACCCTACAGAAGTTAAATTTCAGAAAAAAAATATTCTATTGGATAAGAAAAACTTTAAAACTAAAGTCTATAATAGGGAAAATTTTTTTAATGGTTTTGAGTTTGAAGGACCTTCCATAGTATTAGAGGATAGTTCAACTGTATTTTTGCCTCCTGGCACTATTTCAAAAGTGGATGAATATGGAAATATTATTACAAAGCTAATCTGAATTAAGTAACCTAAAATTAACTAATGGATAAACATCGAACAATAATAATAGGTGGAGGGGTAACAGGCTTAGCAGCAGGCTATGTCTCAGATTTACCTCTGTATGAAGCCAAAGAAGTGCCAGGTGGAATATGTTCTTCTTACTATTTAAAAGCTGGGGAAAGTACTCCCAGATTTAAGTGTCCATCAGATGATGAAGCCTATCGTTTCGAGATAGGTGGTGGTCACTGGATTTTTGGTGGTGATCCCACTGTACTTCATTTTATAAAATCGCTCACTCCTGTTAAATCTTATAATAGAAGTTCAGCAGTATATTTCCCTGATGAAAACTTATATGTTCCTTACCCTATTCAAAATAACCTTGCCTATCTTGGAAAAGATATTGCAAGTAAAGCTATAAGTGAAATATCAAATGCACCAAAGCGGGTGCCTGTGACTATGGAAGAATGGCTTGAAATAAACTTTGGAAAAACACTTACTGATAAGTTTTTTGCCCCCTTTCACGAACTATACACTGCGGGGCTATGGACTAAGATTGCACCGCAGGATGCTTACAAATCACCTATAAATATTGATGCCGTGGTTCAAGGAGCCTCTTCTGATCAAAAGAAGCCGGAAGTTGGTTACAACGTTACCTACTTATATCCTGAAGAAGGTTTAGATGTAGTAGCTTCTAAAATATCTAGTAAATGCAACATTAATTATGGAAAGAATGTTGTAGAAATAAATACTTCTAAAAACGAAATTGGATTTGATGATGGCACAGGTGTTAAATATGGGAATGTGCTATCCACTCTTCCTCTTAATAAAGCCCTGGAAGCTGTCTCTATAGAAGTTGAATCAAGTTTTGATGATTATACTTCTGTTTTGGTTTTAAATATTGGTGCAAAAAAGGGTAAGAATTGTCCAGAGTACCACTGGCTTTACTTGCCCTACAGTAGATCTGGTTTTCACAGAGTTGGTTTTTATAGTAATGTTGACAGTTCCTTCTTACCGGTGTCTTCAAGAGAGGATAATAATAAGGTAAGCATATATATTGAAAAGGCTTATCAAAATGGGAGTAAACCATCTGATGAGGAGATAAAAAGCTATTCAAATTCAGTTGTGAATGAGCTTAAAGATTGGGGGTTTATTTCAGATGCTGAAGTTGTGCACCCGACATGGATTGATGTTGCATATACATGGGCAAGGCCAGGTTCTAATTGGAAAGAAACTGCATTAAACGAACTTCAAAAAAAGAATATTTTTCAGATTGGCCGTTACGGTCGTTGGACTTTTCAGGGAATTGCCGAGTCAATCAGAGACGGTTTTTATGCTGGTAGTTCTTTTTAGTATATTTTTTTACTTGTACTAACTTATTCTACTCATCCAAAATATTTGAATTTCTTAGTGTTTAAGCCACTCACTAAGATCTTTTTCTATTAGGCATTCAAGTTTTATAATATCATCTTTAAAATACTTTGTTAGTTCTTTTTTTGTAGAGTCTTTTAATTCTAAGCCGGTCTTGTTTGAATTTATTTTCTTTAGTAAATTCATCCCCACTGCAAGTTTTTTTTCGCCAATTAGAGGATATAAAACTTTCTTTAAGTTTCTCTTTACCGGGTGGTTCTTTTTCTTGAGAAAATTGTAAAATATATTTTTTCTTATGTTTATCGATTCATTATATTTGATGTTGAGATTTGCTTTAAAACTAGGGTCAACTTGAAGAAAATTAAATAAATTTTCTATTAATAGTTCACTATTTACTCTCAACTCCTCATTTAAACATATAAAAACATCTTCAAAGTTGTCTTTATAAGCTTTAACTTGTTGATAGTAAAGGCCCATCTCTTTGTAAAAAAACATCATTGGATATATTCCAAACTTTAATCTTTCATCTTCTATCTTAAGTGCTTCTTCAAAGCTAAGCGTTTCTTTAAAAGATGAAATTGGATTATTTATAAAGTTATGCTTATATGCAGAGAAAGCTCTTTCTGCTGGGTCTCTGATAATAATTATTATTTTTACTTTCTTTCCTAAGTATTTTTTTATAAGTGGTATTGTATTCCTGTATGTAAATAAATAATGAGGGCTTGCTTCGCCAATTGCTTTTTCTTTTTTCACATCCTCAAATAATTTTAGATATTCATCTAAAGTTGAATAAGGTTCAGATTTACATCTATGTTGAAATTTGTGAGTTGTATCCCCGATTTTCAATAGACCTGAAGATACAAAGAATCTTGGTTCTTTCTCTCTCGGGAAATATATTTCTGGATGCTGCTTAAGGTATTGATATAAAGAGGTTGTGCCGGATTTCATTGTTCCAACAATTAAAAAATTAGGAAGTTTGTTCTCAATCATTTTTTTTATATTTTAAACTGGAAATAAAAATAATTGGAGTAGCTATAAGTGCAATCATCTCTCCAAGGATGACAGAAATAGCTACTTTATATAAATTGAATATACCTATATTCGTTTTCTTAAACTCGTTATCTTCATATAAAAAATATTCTTTTGTTGCATAACCAAAAGGATTAGCATTTGATCCAACTGAAAAATCAAAGTTTAATTTAAGAATTTTTAGAAAAATCTTAAAGTTATAAAATAGGCTCTTTCTTCTTTTTTGAGCGTCAACAACTATGATATTATCAAAAATTTCTTCATATATTTCTTTTCTATCATCATCAATTAAAGCATGGATTTCAGTATTTATAGTATTTTTTTTAATGTATTCCAATATATTTTTTCCTTCGTCACTATAATTATCAAAGATTACTAAAACTCTTTTTTTTTGAAAATTGACTTCAGAAATATTAATTTTTTCTTTGGTTTCTTGCTCTGTTTTATTTAATTTACATTTTCCCCAGTTGTTGAAAACAAAGTCATATATTGCTATTGTCGAGAATTTCACATTATCCCATTTTTTATTAAGCAGTAGAATTATTAAAAACATGCAATAATTTCTGAAAAATGTATGGAATATTTTTAATCTTAAAAGGGCTTTCGTATTTTTAGAATAAACAAGCAGTGGATTTCTAAATCCATAGTAATAGTCTGTAGAAATTCCCCTTTTTCTCTCTGTGAAAGACGGGTGAAAAACCCTAGAAGTTGGCACAGCTACTACTTTATAATTTGCTTTTTTGAACTTAAGTCCCCAGTCCATATCATCCCAAAATATAAAATACCTTTCATCCATTAACCCAACTTTGTTAAGTGCTTCTTCTCTTATGAGTGCAGAGCATATTGCTACATAATCTGTTTCTAAATATTCATATTCAAAGTTTTTAGTTTTTTTATTTCTTAGAAAAGGTTTTACTCCAATCGTATCCCACTTTATAAATGAACCTAGTTCAATTGTGATTTCTTTATTTTTTATATCGATAATTCTTGATCCAGCAATTCCAATATCTTGATTACTGTCCATAACTTTAACAAGTTCAGATAATGTTTTTGAGTCAATTTCAGCATCATTGTCGATAAGCCAAATATAGTCACAAATAATATTATTAAGTGCATAACTTAGTCCTGAATTATATCCCCCCGTGCCACCCAGATTTTTTTCATTTTCCAGAACTTCTATTTTGGGAAAGTGTTTTCTTATCTCTTTAACAGAATTATCTACAGAAGCATTATCCACAACTAAACATTGAAAATTTTTATATTCTAGATTTTGAATTTGTTCGAGCAGGGTTATTACAAAATCCTTCTTATTCCAGTTGAGGATTATTATTAAAACTTTAGGGTTTTTGGACATCTAATTTTGTCTTGATTCTTTTTTTATTTCTTCCTCTTCAACAATTTTCCCTTTTTTTATATAAACAATTCTGTCCACTATGCTTCTAACAATATCCATATGGTGAGAAACCAGGATTATAGATTTTGTTTCTTTTAGCTCTTTAATTTTTTCATGACACTTTTCCCTGAACTTTTCATCACCAACTGCAAGTATTTCATCAAGAAGAATGATTTCTGCTGTGCTGTGAACTGCTACAGAAAATCCCAGGCGCGTGTTCATCCCAGTTGAGTACTTTCTAACCGGCATATCAATAAATTTTCTATCGAGCTCTGAGAACTCGATTATAGACTCTTCTTTTTCCTTAATTTCTTTAATAGACATTCCTAAAATAGATCCATTTGTTAATATGTTCTCCCTTCCAGTTAGGTCATTGTGAAAACCTGCTCCCAAAGAAATAAGTGGGGCAACTTTACCTTTTATATTTATTTCGCCTTTTGTTGGATATGTGATGGATGAAATAAGTTTTAGAATGGTTGTTTTTCCTGAGCCATTAGGGCCATAAATTGAAATGCACTCACCTTTTTTTAAGGTTAAATTAATATCTTCGAGTGCCCAAAATTCATCATCTTCTATCTCTTCTTTTTCTTTAAAAAATGAACTTATGCTCTCTCTAAGGCTTTTTTTAAATTTGCCAATAATCTTATATTTTTTCCAAATATTTTTAAGCTCAACAAGATTTTCCTTATCCATTCTTATATTCCAAATAGGTTAAATTACATCTGCAAAATCTTTTTCAGTTTTTATAAATAACTTATGTGCAAAGAAAAACAGAATAATTACAAGCGTTGCAGCGAAGGCAAATTGCCACAGCACAACCCCTCTTTGCTCGAGGACACATCTTCTCATATTCTCGATTATAAAAGTGAGGGGATTAAAAAAAAGAAGAAGTTTTAGTTTTAGTGACAGACTATCAATTGAATACAATACAGGTGAAGCAAAGAAAAGAAGCCTCACAACAAACCTTGTGAGCAAACCAACATCCCTGTAATAGACATTTAAGCAGGAAAATATAAACGAGCAAGACATTGTAAAAATAAATAGTAAAATGAAAATTGGTATAATCCAAAGTACATTAAATGTTAGGGTTATTTTGAAAATTATGAGTAAAAAAAGGTAAATTACGCTAGCAATTAATAGATCAATTACTGCTACTAAAATTCCAGAAAGTGGCAAGATTTCCCTTGGAAAGTATATCTTTGTTATTATTCCATAGTTTCCTACAAGGCTTGAAGTGGAGTAATTAATTGATGATGAGAAAAATGTCCAGGGCAGTAATGATGCATAAAAAAAGACCTCTTTTGGAATGTCTCCAGTTCCAGTTTTAAGAACATAAGTAAAAAGAAATGTAAAGAGAAACATCATTACCAAGGGTTGTATTATCGCCCATACAATACCAAGAGCTGTATTTCTGTAACGCACAGTAAAATGGCGCCATGTGAATATGTATAGAAGTTCCCTGTATTCAAAAAGTCTTTTAAGAAGAAGCATAAAATATATTAGTTGTTATATCCGGTTTTTCTTTTGAAAAGTTTATTTATTATACCGATTAAAAACCCAATACTAAATGTGATTTTATTCCTTATTTTTTTAGTTACAGGAAAGAAGATTAGTGGCAAGTACCTGCAGCCATTAATAAGTAAAAAGCTCCATATAATAAATGGATATTTATTATATAAACTTGCAAAAGAGTAACCTACTGAAGCCGATTTATTAAAACTACTATAAATCAATGGCGGGTGCAGATATTGAATTTTATTTGTTTTCATAATTTTTTTTCCTGAAATAATAAGCCTTACAGTAATTTCCACATCTTCCTGCCCAATAAAATCTGAGATAAACCCGCCAAGCTCTTTGATTGTTTCTCGCGTGTAGGCGGTACATCTGTTTGTAGGGAAATAGGGGTCATGAAATTGATATTGGTCCTTAATAATGCAGTAGCTTGAGATTCCTTTTGGTAACATCACATCAGTTTTTTCATTCTCAAATATATTTAAAAGATTTTTAAGAAAATCAATTTTTAGGATAATTGTATCATCGTCAAGAAAGAGTAAATATTTCCCCCTAGATTTGTTTATTCCAAAATTTCTTGAATAACCCATTACACCAAAGTTTTTATCAAGAGGGTGGTAATTAATATTTATTTTGTCTCTGAATTCATCAACTATTCTCTGCCCTTCCTCACTTCCACCCCTGTCTTCTACCATAACAACTTCAAATATGTTTTTATCTATATTCTGCTCTGATAAACCTGATAAAATATTTTTTAAAAGCTGCGGCCTTTTGTAAAAATTAATAATGCAGGATAATTGATATTCAGTTTCGGTATCCGGGATTATGGCATCACCTTTTACTTTAATTGGAAATAGTTTGTTTAGAAACCTGATAGTTTTTTCTCTGAATGCCATTTTGTTTTAATTTGATTGAATGAAATTTAAACTATGATCTTAACGTTTATTTCAAAATAGTTTTAGTTGCCTTGATATGAAATGAAGATTTCAAAAAGACTTGCCAAAAACCTAAGTTCATTAAAAAGTGAAGATGATCCGCATATAGATTTGGTTACGTCTTCAGTGTTGATGATTATATCCAAAAAAAACAATGAATATGGAATTAACTTCATTAAAAGGGCTGCGTTTCCTGGAGATAGTTTTTCAGGGCACGTAGCTTTTCCTGGAGGGAAAAAAAAGAAATCTGATACAACACCTCTTGATACAGCACTTCGTGAGACAAAAGAAGAAGTGGGAATTGATATTCATGATTGCGGCGAAGTAATAGGAAGCCTGGATACAGTAAAACCTTTTACAGAATCTGTAAGGCATTTTGTCGTTAAACCTTATGTCTCAATTTTGAAAAAAGATGTTGAGTTTAAAAAAAACTACGAAGTGCAAGAGGTGTTTTGGGTCTCAATTAAACATCTTATAAACATTGAAAATAGAACGGTAAGAGAGAAAACTAGAGATGAGATAATAATTTACGATTATGTGTTTAATTATAATAACTACATTATTTGGGGACTTACAGGTAGAATCTTGAATCAGTTTTTTGAAAGAACAGGTAAAATTTTTGAATCAAACTTTTAATATATTCTTTTCTGGTTTATTCTTTTTTTAAAATAAATTTACGGTGGTAATTTCCAAATGGTTAATAAAGTTATTTTAATTGGTAATCTCGGGCGTGATCCTGAAGTTAGGTATACAGCGAGTAGTCAGGCTGTGGCAAACTTTCCGATTGCAACCACTGAGTATGGTTCATCAAAAGATGGTGATCGAAAGGAATATACTGAGTGGCACAGAATAGTTGCATGGGGAAGACTTGCCGAAATATGCGGCGAATATCTAACAAAAGGGAAATCTGTATATATAGAAGGTTCACTCCGCACGCGATCATGGGAAGATAAAGATGGAGTAAAGAAATGGACTACTGAGGTTGTTGCCCGAACAATGCAAATACTAACCCCAGCTGGGAGTGGAGGTTCTTCAAAAAAGAGTTCATCCAAAAAGTCTGATATTCCTGATGATGATATAGATTTCAATGACGATAATTTTACAACTGATGATGATATTCCCTTTTAGAGCTGAATAACTTTTCTCCGGGAGGTTATTTGAATAACAATTCTTTGGCTGTTTTAATTCTTGCGGCTGGAAAAGGCACCAGAATGAATTCCAATGTGCCCAAAGTGCTGCATAGTATCTTAAATCGTCCAATCATTAATTATGTACTAGATAGCGTTAGTAGTTTTGATCCCGAAAAAATAGTAATTGTTTTAGGATATGAATCTAATCTTATTAAAGAAAAGATTGATGGTTCCGACTTTGATGTTGCTATTCAGGATAAGCAATTGGGCACAGGCCATGCGGTATTAAGTGCCAGGGGCTGCCTCGGGAATTTTGAAGGCTCAGTTTTAATCCTAAGTGGTGATACCCCATTAATAAATCCTAAAACGCTAAACAGTTTTTTTGAATATCATGCTTCTTCTTGCTCAAAAGTTTCGTTTATTACCTCTGATGTTGAAAACCCCTTTGGTTATGGAAGGATTATAAAAGATAAAGACGGGCAAATAATTGGCATAGTTGAAGAAAAGGATGCAAATGAAGATCAAAAAGAAATAAAAGAGATTAATTCCGGAATATATATTGTTGATTCGTTGTTTTTATGGGAAAGTCTTAAAAAACTCAATAATGATAATAAACAAAATGAGTATTACCTTCCGGAAATAATTGAATATGCTGTTAATAATGATTATAAGGTTTCAACCTATAAAATTGAAAATTACGAAGAATCTCTAGGCATTAACACTCGTGCCCAACTTTTGGAACTGGGGAGTTTTATGAAAAATAAAATAAATTCCACTCATATTGATAAAGGGGTTACGATCATAGATCCTGCGACAACTTATATTTCACCTGAAGTAAAAATTGGGATGGATACAATAATAAATCCCAATACTTATATTTATGGTAAAACGAATATAGGTGAAAGCTGCATGATTGGGCCCTCTGTGTATATAGAAGATTCAGATTTGGGAGATAAGGTTGAAGTTAAATTTTCATCTTATCTTACAAACTGCAAGATTGAAAATGGCGTTACATTGGGGCCATTTTGTCATTTAAGGCCTGAGGCACATATCGCAGAGAATGCAAAAATCGGAAATTTTGTGGAGATAAAAAAATCTAAAATAGGTGTGGGATCAAAAGTGCCGCATTTATCTTATGTGGGAGATGCAACAGTTGGTGACAATGTAAATATTGGGGCAGGCACAATCACCTGTAATTATGATGGTGTGGATAAACATCAGACCATTATAGAAGATAACGTTTTTATTGGCAGTGATACTATGCTTGTGGCACCAGTTAGAATAGGAAAAGAGGCTACCACGGCTGCCGGATCGACTATCACTAAGGATGTGGGAGATGGCTCTCTTGCAATTGAAAGATCCACACAAAAAGAGATAAGCGGTTGGAGCGAGAGAAGAAAAAAGAAAAAGGAAAGTAAATAATGTGCGGCATCGTTGGTTATGTGGGCCTAGCTCGAAAAACAAAATCTGTGCTCTATGAAGGTTTGAAAAGACTTGAGTATAGGGGCTATGATTCAGCCGGTATTTGTTATATAGATGGAAACAAAAACACTGTAATTAAAAGTGAAGGAAAACTTGAGAACCTTAATGCAAAACTTAATAAAATTGAGATAAATTCCCCTATTGGTATTGGTCATACAAGGTGGGCCACTCATGGAAAACCCTCAGAGCTAAATGCCCATCCTCACAGCACGGGCCCGATAAGTGTTGTTCATAATGGAATAGTTGAGAATTTTTATGAGCTTAAAAATGAGCTTGAACAAAAAGGTGCAAAGTTTTATTCCGACACAGACACAGAAGTCATTTCACAATTAATATTTTATTTTATAAATGATGGGAAAAGTTTTGAAGATTCAGTAATTGCAACTTTTGATAAAATACAGGGCTCTTATGCCGTTGCAGTTTTAAATGCAGATGAACCCGACAAAATTATAGCAACGCGCCGTTTCTCTCCTCTTGTTATTGCAAAAAATGATGACGAACTTTTTTTAGCTTCTGATATCCCTGCAATCCTTCCATATTCAAATGAAATCATTTTTCTTGAGGACAATGATTTTGCTGTTCTTAAAAAAAACAGCATTGAATTTTATGACAATAAAAAAAACAAAGTAGAAAGAAAGAGTAAAAAAATAAATTGGGATCCGGTAATGATTGAAAAAGCCGGGTACCGCCACTATATGTTAAAAGAAATTCACGAGCAACCAAGGGCTGTTTTCGATACTATCAGAGGAAGATTTAGTGATGATTTTGAAACAGTAATCTTTAATGATTTTGATGAAAATTTAATAAAAGATGTGAGCAGGATTTCAATTACCGCCTGTGGCACTTCGTATCACGCATCTTTAATTGGCAAGTATATGCTTGAGTCGATTTCAAGAATAAACACGCAGGTTGAACTTGCCTCTGAGTTTAAATATAGAGAGCCAGTTTTAGATAGTAACTCTCTTGTAATTGCCGTATCGCAGTCAGGTGAAACAGCTGATACATCAGAAGCACTTCTTGAAGCAAAAAAATCTGGTGTAAAAACCCTCGGAATTACAAATGTTGAACTTAGTAAGATATCAAGGGAATCAGATTTTGTTATCAATACAAAGGCAGGTCCTGAAATTGGTGTTGCTTCTACCAAAGCATTTACAACACAAGTTGTGGTGTTTTACATGCTTTCAATTTATTTGGGCTTGGTGAGAAAGGTTATTGATAAAAAAGCAGCAAAAAAGCTGATTAAAGATGCAGTTGCTGTTTCAAAAATAATTCAAAAATCCCTTAAACTTGATGATGAGATAAAAGAGCTTTCAAAAGATTTTTACAGCTACAAAAATTTTATTTACCTTGGAAGGGGAATTAACTATCCAATTGCACTTGAAGGCGCATTAAAATTAAAAGAAATATCTTACATTCATGCAGAAGGTTATGCTGCAGGAGAGATGAAGCACGGGCCAATTGCACTTATTGATGAAAATATGCCTGTAGTCTTTATTGCCCCTGATGATGAGATATATTATAAAAAGCTTCTTGCCAATTTCGAGGAAATCAAAGCAAGAGGCGGGAGAATTATTTTTATTACTTCAAGTTCAGGTTCTCTTGAGATACTGGGTGAAGGTGATAGAAAAATTCAGATACCAAAATGTTCTAATCTTTTGAGTCCGCTCATTACTGCAATTCCCGTTCAATTTCTTGCATACCATATTGCTAATAGGCTTGGAACAGATATAGATCAACCAAGGAATCTTGCAAAAGTGGTTACCGTCGAGTAGCAAATTTGATATTTACAGTTACAAAAATTGTTTTTTCTTTATCTTATGGTGTAAAATAACACCGAACTAAGTATTGATTTCAAAGGGTTTTTAAAATAATAGGAGAAGATGGATTAACTTGGTTGTCTTTTTGATGACTTTAGTTTTTAGACTGCCCGGCTTTTGCCGGGCTTTTTTATTTATTAGCTGATTAATGTAAAATTCAATCTAATTTTTTGTTGAGAGAGGTTGAGATGAAAGTTTTAGTTGTTGGTGGAGGCGGAAGGGAACACGCACTTTGCTGGAAAATAAATAAAAGCCCACTTGTTGAAAAAGTTTACTGTGCACCAGGTAATGCCGGGATCAAAGATATTGCTGAGTGTATTGATATTTCTGCTACAGATTTTGAGGGTCTTATAAGTTTTACCAAAGAAAATGATGTTGAACTAACAGTTGTAGGTCCCGAAATTCCTTTATCTTTTGGAATCGTGGATGAGTTTGAAAAAGAAGGCCTTAAAATCTTTGGTCCATCAAAAGCAGCTGCGCAAATTGAAGGAAGTAAGGTTTTTTCCAAAAACCTAATGAAAAAATATAATATACCGACTGCTAAATATGAAACATTTACCGATCTTGATAAAGCCCTTGAATTTACCAAGGAGCTTGATACTCCTTTTGTTGTGAAAGCAGATGGGTTGGCAGCAGGCAAGGGAGTAATTATATGCAACTCAATTATAGAAGGTGAAAAAGCCCTAAATTCAATAATGAATGAAAAAGCTTTTGGTGAAGCAGGTGATCATGTGGTGATTGAACAATTTTTGATTGGAGAAGAGGCCTCCTTTTTTGCTTTTACTGATGGGGTTAATGTGCTCCCACTTGAATCATCACAGGATCACAAAGCAATTTACGATGGAGATACAGGCCCTAATACTGGCGGTATGGGAGCTTATTCCCCGGCCCCAATTGCAGAAGGACTTCATGATCGAATAATGTCAGAGATTATGGTTCCAGCTATTTCCGGGCTTTCTGATGAGGGATGTAATTATAAAGGTATTTTGTATGCAGGATTAATGATAAATAATGGTGAGATAAAAGCTCTTGAGTTTAACTGCAGGTTTGGTGATCCCGAGGCACAACCTTTACTTATGAGGATGGAAAGTGATATTGTGCCAATAATGCTTGAGATTTCTGAAGGAAATCTAAGACATAGTGAAATTAAGTGGCGAAATGGTTCTTCAGTCTGTGTTGTAATGGCTTCAAAAGGATATCCAGGTAAATATAAAAAGGGTTTTCCTCTAAAAAGGCTTTCAAATATAGAAACTTGCGATGATTTAATTGTATTTCATGCTGGTACAAAATTAGAAGAAAACACTGTTGTTACTAATGGTGGAAGGGTACTTGGGGTAACATCATTTGCAAAAAGTTTAGGTGATTCTATAAAAAAAGCTTACGTTGCGGTTGATTCAATTAAAGAAGATGGTCTTATCTTTAGGTTGGATATTGGCAAAAAAGGCCTTGCGTAGTTTAAAATAAGGCAAAAAAACCGAGTGAAATACTTTTTGAAATTCTAGTAAATAGGGTGTTGCAAAGCTCATATTATATTGTAGTATTAATGCTCCCTAATATTTTGTGTATTTCGTGGGTGGTTTTTTTCACTTGTATTATTGACAGAAATGTGAATTTCAGCTTATACTTACGGGATTGCTTAAATTAAGGGAGAGGAGTTTTTATGCCCACAATAAGTCAGTTGGTTAATAGTGGCAGGAAGTTTATAAAAAAGAAGAGTAAGTCTCCTGCACTTCAAAATTGTCCCCAAAGAAGGGGGGTTTGTGTGAGGGTTTATACCACAACACCAAAAAAGCCTAATTCTGCTTTAAGAAAGGTGGCAAGAGTAAGGCTAACTAATGGAATTGAAGTAACAGGCTATATACCAGGTGAGGGGCATACACTTCAGGAACACTCTGTTGTTTTAGTTAGAGGTGGGAGGGTTAAAGACCTTCCTGGAGTTAGATACCATATAGTAAGGGGCACACTTGATTCATCAGGTGTAGATAGCAGGAAGAACAGCAGATCAAAATACGGAGCTAAAAAACCTAAATAAGGATATTGAACTATGCCCAGAAAAGGTAGAGCAACAAGAAGAAAAGTAACAGCTGACCCAAAACATGGTGATTTACTGGTTGGTAAATTTATAAATTCACTTATGTATCACGGGAAAAAGAGTAAAGCAGAAGCTATTCTTTATGGTGCATTAGATAAAATTAAAGAAGAAACAGGTAAGGATTCGCTCGAGTTTTTTCACGAAGCTGTTGATAATATCAAGCCAAATGTTGAGGTTAGGCCCAGACGTGTTGGTGGTGCCACTTATCAGGTGCCAATGGAAGTTACTTCATACAGAAAACAATCCCTTGCCCTTAGATGGTTAATTGTTGCAACCCGGTCCAGATCAGAAAGATCAATGGTTGAAAAGCTTTATTCAGAATTGACAGACGCGGTTAACAACAGGGGCGGAGCAATAAAAAAGAAGGAAGATACTCACAGAATGGCTGAAGCTAACAGGGCTTTTGCTCATTACCGTTGGTAATCCCAGGAGGAATATGAAGTGTCAGAAGTAAATATCCCCATCCCAAATATAAGAAATATCGGTATTGTTGCACATATCGATGCGGGGAAAACTACAACTACTGAAAGGATCCTTTTTTATACAGGTATTACTTATAAAATTGGTGAAGTTCACGAAGGCGCTGCTACAATGGACTGGATGGAGCAGGAACGTGAGCGTGGAATTACTATAACTTCTGCTACTACAACATGTTTTTGGAACGATCATAGGATTAATATTATTGACACGCCCGGGCACGTTGATTTTACAATTGAGGTTGAAAGATCATTAAAAGTCTTGGATGGGGCAGTTGTTGTTTTCGATTGTGTTGGTGGTGTAGAGCCTCAAACGGAAACAGTATGGCGTCAGGCTGATAGATACAGCGTGCCAAGAATGTGTTTTGTAAATAAAATGGACAGAATCGGGGCGGATTTCTATAAAGTTGTTGATCAGATTGTAGACAGATTGAAAGCTAATCCCGTATGTCTTCAGATTCCATGGTTTGATGGTGATGAATTTCAAGGCATTGTTGACCTTGTAAGAATGAAGATGGCCACTTACGATAGTGAATCTTTGGGGGCTAAATATGAATTTGTTGATATTCCGGGTGATTTAAAGGCCAAGGCAGATGAGTATAGAGAAAAATTACTTGAGAGTCTTTCAGACCATGATGAAGAGATCATGGAGCTTTATTTAGATGGGGAAGACATATCCGAAGAAAAGATTATTAGTTCAATAAGAAAAAATACTATAGAAGCCAATATTATTCCTGTGCTACTCGGCTCAGCATTTAAGAATAAAGGGGTTCAGCTTCTTCTTGATGCTGTTGTGCAGCTTATGCCTTCACCTCTTGACCTACCTCCTGTCAAAGGGATTGTGCCGAGAACAGAAGAAGAAGTTACCAGAAACCCTGATCCAAGTGAGCCATTTTCAGCACTTGCTTTCAAAATTATGTCTGATCCTTTTGTTGGTCAGCTTACTTACCTTAGAGTTTATTCAGGAAAGCTTCATACTGGTACAACTGTTGCAAATTCATCTAACTTGAAAAGAGAAAAGATTGGAAGATTGCTAAGAATGCATGCTGATAAACGTGAAGAGATAAAAGAAGTGGAAGCTGGTGGGATTGCCGCGGCTGTTGGTTTGAAAAATACTATGACAGGTGACACCCTTTGTGATGATTCTAATCAGATAATTCTTGAAAGTCTTCATATATCTGATCCGGTAATTTCTGTTGCAATTGAACCAAAATCTAAAGCAGATCAGGAAAAACTTGGATTTTCCCTTAGCAGGTTAGCTATGGAAGATCCTTCATTCAAAGTTAAAACTGATGAAGAAACTGCGCAGACAGTTATATCTGGTATGGGCGAGTTACATCTTGAGATCATTGTTGACAGGTTGTCACGTGAGTTTAATGTTGATGCTAATGTTGGTAAACCACAGGTTGCATATAGAGAGACTGTTACAAGAGAAAGTGATGTTGAAGCTAAATTTATTAGACAGACTGGTGGACGTGGGCAGTATGGCCATGTTAAGATCAGGCTTAAACCTTTGGAAAGAGGTGAGGGCTTTAAGTTTAATGATGAAATTAAAGGTGGAACAATACCAAAAGAATATATTCCCGCGGTTGAAAAAGGAATTGTAGAAGCAATGGTCACTGGGGTTATCTCAGGATATCCGGTTGTTGATGTTGAAGTCACATTATATGACGGTTCATATCACGATGTTGATTCATCTGAAATGGCATTTAAAATTGCAGGTTCAATGGCATTTAAAGATGCTATTCATAAATCTAAGCCTATAGTGCTTGAGCCTGTAATGAAGCTTGAAGTTGTAGTTCCCGAAGATTTTATGGGAACAGTTATTGGTGATTTAAGCTCCAGGAGAGGAAGGGTTAACAATACTGAGCTTAGAGGTGGTTTGCAGGCAGTAAAAGGTGAGGCCCCGCTGGGTGAGATGTTTGGTTATGCAACTAACCTCAGATCCATGACCGAGGGAAGAGGATCTTTTACTATGGAATTTTCTCACTATTTTGCATTGCCTAATAATCTTGCAGAAGAGTTGAAGGAACAAATAGCAGCCAACTAGAACTGCGTAATAAGGAGATGTAAGGAGGACAATATGTCGAAGGCAAAATTTCAGAGAGGCAAACCTCATTTAAACATAGGTACAATAGGTCACGTAGACCACGGTAAGACAACACTAACAGCAGCAATAACAAAAGTGTTATCCGAGTCCGGAGGAGCTGACTT
>JAJCZR010000074.1 GCA_029262295.1 Deltaproteobacteria bacterium
GGAAAATGTGTTTGACCCTGAAGACCAGGTAGATATAAAAATCTCTGAGATTACAATTGAGATTAAAGACTCTTTTGCATGGCTAACCTGCGTGCAGGAAATGGTTTATATAAAAAGGGAACCTGTAATGTTTAACCTTTCACAATCAACAAACCTTTTTGAGAAAGGAGACAATGGCTGGCTTATGCTCTTTCATCACGCCTCCCCTATTCCCGTTTCAGAATATATAATTGAAGAACAGAATATTCAGTAGTTTTTTAGATACTAAAGTTTGTCTTAACTCATTTTTAGGATGATATTACTAAAAAAGACAAAAAACTTTTGATATCATTCATTATGAAAGCAAATAGTTATAAACCAAAATGAAGAATATACTTATTTTGATTTTTTCTGTTTTTTTCTTCTCTAGTTGTATTAGTACTATCAATTCCAAACCAGATGAAGCTTGGGATTCAATACAAGATAATAATTATGAACGATTTAAAGATTTTACAATAAGTTTAGATTCTGTTAGCAGTGGAGAAGACTTATTGGTTTATATTTTCACCTCTGAGGATAGCATCGAATTAAAAAACATTGAAAACAAAATTAATATAAATGATCTAAAATATAATATTGATTCACCCATGTTTTTTGCTTTTTTACTAATTGCATTCTCAAATGTTGATGTTGAAATAAACGAATTTTGCAAAGAACATACACCCCTCCTTCAAAAATATAATTCAGTAGAAAATGAAAACGCACTATTTTCTTATTTACTTTCTTATTGCTATATAAAGACTCAAGAATATCAAAAATCCTTAAAATATTTATCAATGGCAAATAGTAAAGAGAAACTCTACTATTATCATGATGAAAACAAGAGTGTAGTCTTTAATTATTATTTAAAAAAAACAAAAGATGAAATGTTCTCTTACAGTACAACAATAATAAGCGTTTTATTTTCGACATTTCATTCTTTGTTATTTGAATTGTCTAAAGAATTTGAGAATGAGAAAGTAAAATTTAAAGAAAGTGATTTCAATTTAATTGAAGATGAATTATTTAAAATGGGAATAATAATGAATGAGTTTAGTTCAACATTGCTAGATAAGAATCTCAGTTTATCAGTTCAAAGAAATTTTTTTGATATTAAAGCCAAACCAGAATTAGTATCAAATCTAGAATCAGAAAGACAAAATGTGCGTAATCTTGCAAAAAAATTAAATAACAAACATGGGAAATCTAGTTATTTAAATTATCTAAAAAATTTATATAAAAATGGGGAGTATATTGCGTTGAAGAACTTACCTTCGGAATAAATAGTTCTTACTAATGCATTTAATTTATACAAATCCTAGCTTTCAGCTTTCTTACTCTGTTTAATATGAATAAGGCGGGATCAATTTATGCTCTATCCTT
The DNA here is from genome assembly GCA_029262295.1 of Deltaproteobacteria bacterium. GTDB lineage: Bacteria > Desulfobacterota_D > UBA1144 > Nemesobacterales > Nemesobacteraceae > JAJCZR01. The sequence goes on from JAJCZR010000074.1 coordinate 1,402, forward strand.
TCTTAGTCTCAATCTTTATATCAGATTTTAGTGTTCGGTGAACTGGGCATTTATCTGCAATCTCTAAAAGTTATAACTCTTTTCTAACAAGAATTCTTTATAATTATTTACCAAAATCATTTAATGAGACAGCTGTTTTCAGAAAGTTTTTTAAAATCTTCTTATCAACAACTACAATAACCTGCCTTCTGATCTTGCTTTTGTGAATTCTTTATCCGTTATTTTATAATCCGCAGTTTTTTGTCTTAATCTTCTTGCTTCCGCTAAAATAGCTTCGGTATTTCTACTGCCGGATAATGCTTTTTCAATGCAAACAATAATCTCACTATTTATAGAACGCCTATTGGCGTTGGCAGAAGCTTTAAGGCGTTCATAGACATCATCTGGAATGTTTTTTACTGTTATTGGATATTTAAAGTGTGTGTAATTGAATCAAGATAAGACTAGTCTTTAAAAACATGTTTGGTATAGAATTATGAGTAAAGTATACTACTCAGTAGTAAATTTTACTATATGTAAATAAATTATAAAAAGGAACTTATAACATGACAATGGTTAAAAAGAGCATTTCAATTACCAATCAACAGGATAGTTGGATAAAAGAAAAAGTTGCTTCGGGTTATTATGGCAACGAAAGTGAAATTATCCGTGAATTGATACGTGAAAAGCAAATAATTGAAAAAGAAACTCCCGCAGAGATTGAAGCAATTCAGAAAAAGCTAATAGAAGCAGAAAAAAGTGGCTTCTCAAAACGCACAGCTGAAAAAATTCGTCTAGATGCTAAAAGAAAATTGAGATGAAATGCCAGCGTTTAATCTTAAAATCTCAGATTTAGCGGATAAAGAATTAGAAGAAATTTACATTGATGGTTTTGAAAGGTGGGGAGAAAGGCAAGCTGATCTTTACTATGATGATTTACTTAAGCATTTTAATCTTCTTTGTGATAATCCTTATCTTTTCCCAACTGTTGATTACATTAGACCAGGTTATCATCGAAGTGTGTGTAGAGAACATTCTATTTACTACCGTATCGTAAGAGATAATGTTGAAATCATGGCAATATTAAAGCATGAAGATGTTAGAAAACGACTTTGAACTTTTAAAGATGTAACCTGATTTCTACACTTTTCTCTCTTTAAACTTTCTTGGTCTCAATCTTAATATCAGATTTTAGTGTTCTATGAACGGGGCATTTATCTGCAATCTCTAAAAGTCTTTCGATCTGTTCTTCTGTAAGATCGCCGTGAAGTTCAATTTCTTTTGTAATAAGATCAATTTTTTTATCTTTTTCTTCACAATCTTCACAGTCTTCAATATGTATTTTTTCATGATTAAGTCGGGTAATTACTCTTTCAAGCGCAATCTCTTTTCTATCCGCATACATTCTTAAAGTCATATTTGTGCAAGTTCCAAGAGCCGCAAGGAGAAGATCATAAGGAGTTGGGCCTTTATTAGTGCCGCCAAAAAATTCTGGTTCATCTGCAACAAAATGATGATCATTTGTGGAAACGTTAGAGAAGAACCCTTTTTCAAAAGTCTCTACTAAAACCTGGTTTCCCTTAAGATCAATCTGTTTATCACCCCTACTTTCAATATATTTACTCGCCCATGAAGCAATCACTTTTCCTGCATAAAATGAATCATCAGAATTGCTTAAAAGATGATCTGCATCATCTAGTGAGATAAAGCTCTTTGGATGTTTTGCTGCAACATATAATTCTTCTGCATTACTTATCCCAACAATCTTATCAAAAGGTGCATGCATTATTAAAAGCGGTTTTTTAAGATTTTCCACCTCTTTTAAAACAGATTGGTTCTTGAGGTCATCCATAAACTGCTTTTTAATCTTAAAACTTCTGCCACCAATATTTACCTCAGCCTCCCCTTTTTCCTCAATCTCACAGTAATGATCCTGAAAATGTTTACCCAAATGAGTTGGTGTGCTTGGAGAACCAATTGTTACAATTGCTTTACATGAATCTATCTTTGATGCGGCACTTAAAACTGCGGAGCCACCGAGAGAGTGCCCAATCATAATTGAGGGCGAGTTGTATTCATTTTTCATGAATTTGCAGGCAGCAAAAATATCCTCAACATTAGAAGAAAAATTTGTTTCAGAAAACTCACCTTCACTTCCACCAAGCCCTGTAAAATCAAATTTAAAAACCCCTATTCCATTTTCGGCAAGAGCATTTCCAATATGATTTATAGCCTTTAGATTTTTTGTACAAGTAAAGCAGTGAGCAAATAAAGCATATGAATTTGGTTTGCCGCCCGAAGGAAACTGCAAGAGCCCTGAAAGTGAATAGCCATTTTTGTTTTTGAAATGTACTCTTTTTTGTATCATCCTATTCATTATATCTTAACAATCGTAAAATACTTTAATGATAGAAAGTGTAAAAAAAGAAAGGATTATTTTTCTCGACCTTCTAAGGGCCTTTGCCGTTGTTAACATGATCCAGGGGCACACAATTGATGTACTTCTTTCTAATGGTTTTAGGACTACAGAATCGGTTGCATACAACATTTGGTATTTCAATAGGGGAATAACAGCCCCAATTTTTTTATTCACTGCAGGAGCTGTGTTCTCATTTGTTTTTTTGAGAAACAATCTCAAAATCAATTTAAACCCCAGAGTAGAAGTAGGAATAAAACGGGCACTAATACTTATTTTCATAGGGTATTTTATGAAAATACCCAACAGGGAATTTCTTAGTTTTAATGAAAAAACATACAAAGAACTGGCACATTTTTTTTCTGTAGATGTACTTCAGTTAATTGGAGTTGGCTTGCTTTTAATAATATTTCTTTTTTATCTAGCCGAAAAACTCTCTGTAAAAAAGCTTTTGGTTTTTATTATAACCGGGTTCTTTATTGTATTCCTTTGTCCAATTGCACAAAAAATTAATTGGTCGGAAATCACACCACTTTTTATCGCAAGCTATTTTTATAACAACACAGGCTCTTTATTTCCTATTTTTCCATATCTTGTATACATGTTTTTTGGAGGGGTATTTGGAATATTTTTAAATCAAAATAAAAATTATTGTAAAACCAAAAGATTTAGCCTTTCACTTCTCCTGATTGGGGCACTTTTTATCTTGACTTACCTTCTTCTGGATAAAATACGCTTTGCACTCAATGATGGATTTGCACTACTTAGTATGAAGGGAACCATTACATATTTAAGGATAGGAATTGTACTAATTTTTGTTTCAGTATTAACAATAATATCGAGAGATATTAAAAAGCTTCATTGGTCAATTAATCTTCTTGCAAGAAACAGCCTTTCAATTTATGTGGTTCATCTTTTTATACTCTATGGAAGTGCATGGAATAAAGGAGCGACTCACTTCTACGGAAAATCATTCGATGCATTTAGTTCAATAGGATATTGTATTCTTTTTGTGGTTTTCCTGACTTTATTTGCCTGGATTTATGAAAGAGTGATAAAACTGCCAAAGTTTGGTTTGGCCAGAATGAGAAAGTAAAAATTTTATTTTTTTCCTTTTAGATAATTTTTATAACCCATTTTCTCAAGTTTTTTATATTTTTTTTCAACTTCACAAGAAAGCGATTTTTTATATTCAATTATCTTATCCATAACAGAACTATCATCTAGAGAAATGATTTGTGCAGCAAGTATTCCTGCATTTTTAGCGCCATTTAAAGCCACTGTTGCCACTGGCACACCACTTGGCATCTGCAATATTGATAAAACTGAGTCCCATCCATCAATTGAGTTTGAAGATTTTATTGGAACTCCTATAACTGGAAGTGGTGAAAGAGAGGCGATCATACCTGGCAAATGAGCAGCGCCACCTGCTCCGGCAATAATAACTTTTGTTGAGTTTTTATGGGCATTTTTTGCAAAATCAAAAAGCCTTTCAGGAGTACGGTGGGCTGAAACTATTGTAACAATTGATTCTATCCCAAAATCTTTAAGCACCTCTGCAGCTTCTTTCATAACTTCAAGATCCGAGTCTGAACCCATAACAATACTAACAGTTGGTTTACTCATTACTTACCACCTTTAAACTATTTTTTATTAACATAGCTTTTTCCCTTGCTGATGAAAGCTCTTTATCAACCACTGTCACATGGCCCATTTTTCTATATGGTTTAGTCTCTTTTTTACCATAAATATGAAAATTTGCACCACTAATACTCATACAATCTTCAAGTCCCTCATACACTGCTTCCCCCATATAATCAGGGTGACCAAGTATATTTACCATTACTGATGGAGTTTTAATATCAGTATTACCAAGAGGGAGATCTAAAAGTGCTCTAAGGCACTGCTCATATTGAGATGTATATGACGCTTCGATTGTATGATGCCCGCTATTGTGAGGCCGGGGTGCTACTTCATTAATAAGAATTTCATTACTTTGATCTAAAAACATTTCAACAGCAAGAATACCATACAATCCTAAAGAACTGATTGTTTCTTCGGCAAGGTTAATTGCCCTTTTCCATAAATTTTCGTTCAAATCAGCCGGACACAGCAGCAGTTCAACCAAATTGGCCTTACTGTTAAACACCATTTCCACAGGTGGAAAACACTTTATCTCGCCTTTTTTATTTTGCGCAGCTACCACAGATATTTCTTTTTGAATATCCACAAGTTTTTCTACAAGAGACTCACCATCAAGCAGTTCTTTCAAATCACTTTCATTTTTTACAACCAAAACCCCTTTTCCATCATAGCCGCCTTTGCATAATTTTTGCACAAACGGAAGTCCCAACTTTTTGAGTTCTATAGCTTTTAAAATCTCATTTTTATCTTTATAAATTTCAAAATCGCAAGTAGGTAATTTCTTTGATTTGTAGAATTTTTTTTGCTCACCTTTATCTTTAATTAGCGAAAGTATTTGAGGAGTTGGCCTTACATCAAGACCAAGTTCAGTAAGTTTAAAAAGAGCATCTGTGTTTACATGTTCAATTTCTATTGTTAGCAAATCAACATTGTTTCCAAATTTATATACATCATCGTAATTGTTGAAATCACCATGATAAAAGTTGGTTGCAACAAATGCTGAGGGACATTCATATGATGGATCAAGCACTGAGGTGTTAAGGTTCCATTTGCTGGCTGCCTGGCACAACATCTTGCCAAGCTGACCACCACCTAGAATTCCAAGTTTAAAATTATTAAAGTCCATGAAGAATCACCCAGATTAAAAAAGAAAAAGCTAATTAATAAGATCAATCAGTTCAAGTGGTTTTTCTATTATGGATGAAGCGCCATTTGATAAAAGTTCTTCTTTATCCCGAAAACCCCAAAGTACACCAACTGGATACATGCCAGCATTCACTGCAGTAAGCATATCTACTGAAGTATCGCCAAGATAAACAATCTTTGATGGATCAATTCCAAGCTTATCAATGATCTTATTAGCCCCTGTGGGATCTGGTTTTCTTGGAGTTCCATCTATCTGGCCAATTACCATCTCAAAGTTCCAGTGGCCGAGATGGGCTTCAACATATTTTTTTGTAAACTCAATCGGTTTATTGGTGAGGATAGAAAGCTTTTTATTTTTTTGGGCAAGCTTATCCAGAAGCGAAGGAATATCCTCATAAAGTGTGGTTTCAACATTAAACTCTTTTTCATAAATCTCATTAAACCTTCGAAGACACCCCTTGATATTACTTTCATTCCTTTTATCTTCTGGAAGTGCCCTTGTAACCATAGCTTCAGTGCCACCACCAATGTAATTTTTGTATTTATTTATTTCATGTTGGGGATATCCAAGATCTGACAAAGCTTTATTAACAGCATTTCCAAGATCATGCAGAGAATCTATTAAAGTACCATCCAGGTCAAAAATTACGGCTTCACAATCAATCATAAATGTAAGTTAATGTTGTAAGGTTTTGAAAAAAGAAAATATGAGTAGGCTTAAAGAGCTTTGGAGCCCTCCTCTTCCTCATCATCATCATAAAAACCATGTTTTGATAATCTATATCTAAGAGACCTTAAAGTTATTCCCAGTAGTTTGGCAGCCTCAGTTTTATTGTTTCTGGAAGCTTTAAGGGCATTTTCAATCATCTGCTTCTCAAGATCACCAAGTATTGCATCAAGATCGTTACCCGAGGCAAGTGTATTTTCAAGTTCAACAAATTCATTGTTAGTTACAAGATTGGGAAGTGAACCTTTTTGAATTGTTTCTTCTGGTTCAAGGGCCACGCTTCTTGCAATTATATTCTCAAGCTCCCTAACATTTCCGGGATAATGATATTTCTCAAGTATCTCAAGGGCCTCAGAAGAAAACGATTGTATATCCTTATTCATCTCTTTTGTGAATTTTTCAAGAAAATGAAGGGCAAGTGGTGCTATATCTTCTTTTCTTTGCCTGAGCGGGGGTATCTGTATCTTTATAACATTAAGCCTGTAATAAAGATCTTCCCTGAATGTTTTATTGCTAATTTCTTTTTCAAGCTGCTTATTTGTTGCTGAGATCAATCTAATATCAATTGGGGTAGTCTCGTTGCTGCCGAGCCTTCTAATTTCACGTGATTCAATAACCCTGAGTAGCTTTACCTGAAGATGAAGTGGCATATCACCTATTTCATCTAAAAGGATTGTGCCTCCATTTGCTTCTTCAAATAAACCTTTTTTATCAAAGTTAGCTCCAGTAAATGCACCTTTCACATAACCAAAAAGCTCACTTTCTAGCAGGTTTTCAGGGATTGCACCGCAGTTCACAGGAACAAATGGACCATTACTTCTGTGGCTGTTGTAGTGAAGGGCTTTTGCCACAAGCTCTTTACCAGTCCCACTTTCTCCATTTATCAAAACATTTACTTTTAGTTTTGACACCCTGTTTATAAGTTCAAAAACTTCTTTTATTGCAGAACTTCTGCCAATAATATTGGAAAACCCATATTTGTTTCCAAGTTCTTGTTTTAATCTTATATTTTCTTTTTCTAAGTCTCTTTTTTCAATTGCTTTTTTTATAGTGAGTTTAATCTCGTCAATCTTGAAAGGTTTGGTAATATAATCATAAGCACCTAATTTCATCGCCTCAATAGCAGTTTCATGTGAGGCAAAGGCAGTAATCATTATTACTGTTGTTTCAATTCCAAAGCTTTTTATTTCCTGCAAAACACCTATTCCATTAACAACAGGCATCTGTATGTCGACAATAGCAAGATCATATGAATTATCCCTAATAAGGTCTATGGCCTCACTACCATCACTGGCAGTTTGTACTTTATAGCCTTCTTTTTGGAGCATAATCTCCAAAAATTCCCTCATACCAGGCTCATCATCAACTACAAGTATTTTGCCATTAGGGGCACTCATTATAATCTCCTGATTTTATAAGGTTTAGGTGTGAATATTCCTGGAACTTGGCATTAAAATAGTAAATGTTGTTCCTTCTCCTAAGGTGCTACTTAAGTTCACACTACCATTATAACTTTCAACCACCTTTTGTACAATTGCAAGCCCCAGACCAGTGCCAACTTCCTTAGTAGTAAAGAAAGGTTGAAATACCTTTGAGATATTCTCACTTTTTATACCTTCTCCATCATCAGAAAAAACAATTTTCACATCTCCATTATCAAACTTTGTTATTATATTGATTTTTCCACCGCGTGGCATCGCATCCATCGAATTATTAAGCAAATTCCATAATGCCTGCTTCAATCTAAGTGAACTAGAAAGTACCAGTGCACCTTTTTCAAGATCTGAAGTTATATCAAGGTTTTCCCTTTTTACAGTAGATACAAAGTTTTTAACTGTATCTTCTATAATAAAGCCAATATCAACCTCAGTTGAATCCCTGCTATCAAGAGGTTCTGAAAGAAGTAAAAAATCCTCAACCAGTAAATTTAGTTTTTCAATTTCACGATTTGCAATAAGTACCAGTTTTTGTTCAACATCATCAAGTTCTTTTTCGGCTCCAAGAATCTCTATAGTGCCGCTTATTGCCGAAAGGGGATTTCTAAATTCGTGGGCAAGCCCTGCAGCAAGTTGTCCAAGCACTGCAAGTTTTTCTGATATATTTACCCTTTCTTCAAGGCTCTTTATTTCTGTAAGGTCCTGAAATACAATTGTAAAACCCTGCTTATTGCCATCATTATCTGCAAGTGGGGAAGCAGAAAATCCAAGTATTAGCTTTTTGCCTGATGGGGTTGTATAGTAAAGATGGTCCCTGGTTTTATTTATGAGTTCATTTACCGTAATCCCGTTAATAATATCTTCAAGGTTCTTACCGTTAATATCTTTAAAACTTTGTATATTCAGTATTGTAAGGCCTGAACGGTTTACAGTAATAATATTTCCCTTATTATTCAGAGTTATTACCCCACTAGTAAGGCTCTCAAGTATATTTTCATGGATATTTTGTAGCCTCTCAAGGCTTTTTTCACTCTCTCCAAGCCTTTTTTTAGCCTCAATAATTCTCTCTGAGAGATAACCTCCAAGCATGGCTATAACAAAAAATCCTGTCAGATGAAAGTAAGAAGCTATAACCCCGTTTTCAGACCAAAATATTGTGGATTTCCAGATTTCTGTGAAGTTAAGGTTGGGGAATTCTGAGTTAATCTGATAAAAAATAACAAGAATATATGATATTGCGCAAATTGAAGCTGAAATATAACTTGATGTCTTTGATACAAGAATGCTTGAAAAAATTATTATCAGAGGATAAAGAAATACTAGTGGGCTTGCCCTGCCCCCTGTAGAGTAGACAAGGTAAGTAACCAAAATGACGTCGGTAAAAATGAGTAGAAAATTAAAATAGTTCTGCCTTTTCTGAAAAAAGGACTCGGTGGCAATAAATAAAAGGCTAAAAAGGAAAATGAGTGAAACTGCTACCAAAATGCTGATAGCTTCTTCATTAAGGTTTCTTCCGTAATATATTGCAGCTGTTGAACCAAGAATAAGTGTTACAAAAAGTACCCTGTAAAGAACTGTTTTCTTGATATTAGACTCAAGGTTTACCACGCCAATTAGTTTCCATAATTATTTTTTACCACAAGTGTAATTTTACATCTTTTAACCTGCGAGTGTTGAAACTAATTTAAACATTGGCAAATACATAGCTACAACAATAACACCCACTGTGCCCCCAAGAAACACAATCATCAAAGGCTCAAGTGCAGATAATAAAGCTGAAACTGCTGTATCGACTTCATCTTCGTAGAAATCAGCGATCTTATTGAGCATGTCATCAAGGGCACCAGTTTGCTCACCAACACTTATCATCTGTACAACCATAGGTGGAAAAATCTTTGGCCTTCTTCCAAGTGGCTCTGCAAGGGTTTGCCCCTGGCTTATTGATTCCCTTGCTTCAAGGATTGATTCTTCAATAATCTTGTTACCTGAAGCTTTTGCAGTGATCTCAAGGCCATCAAGAATTGGTATACCACCGGCAGTAAGCGTGGAGAGGGTCCTGCAAAACCTTGATAGTGAAGTTTTAAGTATTAAATCGCCCACAAGAAACATTTTGAGCAAAAATGCATCAACAAGCCGCCTTAATTTTGCCGATCGTTTATAAGTTACAATAAAGGAAATAAAAAGAATGGCCGAGGTCATCAGGATTAAAATGATATTTCCCCTCACAAAAGCGCTTATATTTACTATGACTTGTGTAAGATAGGGAAGTGCGGTACCCATATCCTTAAACATCTCTGCGAAAACAGGCACAACAAAAATTATAACAATTGCAAGCACCGCAACCGCAGTCCCGATAACAATAATCGGATAAATCATGGCACCTTTAATTTTTCCTTTTATTGACTCAATTTTTTCAAGGTACTCCGCAAGCCTTTGCAGTACAATATCAAGCACACCAGCAGATTCACCCGCCCTTACAAGGTTTACATAAAGATTTGAAAACACTTTTGGGTGTTTTCCTAGTGCATCGGCAAAATCAGAGCCACTTTCTACTCTTTCTTTAACATTCATGAGAATGTTTCTGAATTTTTTTCTTGTCTGTTGCACAGCCAAAACATCAATTGATCTTACAAGTGGAAGCCCGGCATCAATCATTGTCGAGAGCTGCCTTGTAAAAATTACAATGTCTTTATTCGAGATAGAACCAATATCAAAATCAAGATTGAATATGCTGCCTTTTTGTTTGATCTTATTGGGGATTGGCTGAATGCGCATTTGCCGCAGGCGGGCAAGCACAGCTGATTTATTAGGTGCCTCTAATTCCCCTTTTTGAATCTCATTACCAACTCTTCCTTCCCATACGAAAACTGGCATTTCACTCCTCCTGTGAGTCTTCCAGAAAATAAATTATACTCTGGCTGCTCTTCCCTCTCTTTTCATTTTAGGTGAATCGGGTTCGTCAATTAGCCTTTTAAGCTCTGAGGTTTCCTGACTCTTCGACATCGCATCCTCATACGTTATCAATCTTTTTAAATATAAATCAGCAAGACTTTGGTTTAGTGTCTGCATTTGATATTTTTCCTGCCCTATTTGTTGCTGCGAATATATTTGATGCACCTTATCTTCTCTTATAAGGTTTCTGATTGCAGGATTGGGGACCATTACCTCAAGTGCTAAAACTCTTCCACCACCAATCTTTGGTATCAGGGTCTGGCACATTACCCCTTCCAAAACAAAAGATAGCTGTGCACGAATCTGTGATTGCTCATGAGGTGGAAAAACATCAATAACACGGTTAATAGTCTGGACAGCTGTATTTGTATGAAGGGTAGCAAGTGTAAGGTGACCGGTTTCTGCAAGGGTCATTGCAATTTTAATACTTTCAAGATCCCTCATCTCTCCGATTAGCACTACATCCGGATCTTCCCTCAATACGCTCCTTAGAGCTGCACTGAATGTCTTGGTATCACTGCCTACCTCTCTTTGGTTTATAAGGCAGCTTTTATGATTAAAGATATACTCAATTGGATCTTCTATAGTTACTATATGCTCTTTTCTTTCTTCATTTATCTGATTGACTATAGAGGCAAGGGTAGTTGTTTTACCAGAGCCTGTAGGCCCCGTAACAAGGATAAGCCCCCTTGGCCTTTTTGAAAGTTCGTTTATAACAGGTGGAAGCCCAAGTTCTTTCATTGACCTCATTTCAAATGGAAGTAACCTGAAGGCCCCGGAAATTGCGCCTCTTTGTATAAAAACGTTGCCCCTGAACCTGCCCATCTCTTCCATACCAAAAGAAAAATCAAGTTCCCAGTTTTCTTCAAACTTGTGTTTTTGTGCATCCGTTAACACACTGTAGCAAATGTCCTTTGTCTCTGTTGGATTTAGCGGTGGGTGTTTTATAGGAACAAGTTTTCCATCAATTCTTATCATTGGTGGTGCCCCTGCAACTATATGAATATCACTAGCATTATTTTCTACAACAACTTTTAATAATTGATGAAACGATACTGCCATGTTTTCTTCCTCCTAATCATCAGAAGATGTATTTCTAACAACTTCTTCTGTGGTTGTCAGGCCTGCTTTCAACTTTGTAAGTGCGCTTGTTCTCAATGTTTGCATACCTTGCCTTATTGCTTCTCTTTTTATCTCGAGTGCAGAAGCCCCGCTTAAGATAAACTCTTTAAGCTCTTCAGTAATGTACATTACTTCATACACTGCAAGTCTTCCTTTATAACCAGTTTCAGAACAGGTTTTACAACCTTCACCAAAACCTTTGTATACTTTAAAATCAGAAACTTCTTTTGGAGAAATACCAAGATCTATAAGCACCTGAGGTGCAACTTCAAACTCTTCCTTACAATCTTCGCAAATCTTTCTTACTAACCTCTGGGCAACAATTGAGTTAAGTGAAGCTGTAACCAAAAATGGTTCAACACCCATATTCAAAAGCCTGGTTATAGTTGAAGGTGCATCATTTGTATGAAGTGTGGATAACACAAGGTGCCCGGTAAGGGCAGATTTAATTGCTATCTCTGCAGTTTCATAATCCCTTACCTCACCAACAAGGATTATATCAGGGTCTTGTCTTAGAAAAGATCTTAGACATGATGAGAATGTAAGTCCAATATCTTCATGTACTTGCACCTGATTAACCCCGGGCAAACTGTATTCCACAGGATCTTCAGCTGTTGATATATTTAGATCAGACTTATTAAGATCCATAAGACTGGAATACAAGGTAGTGGTTTTACCACTTCCAGTAGGGCCCGTAATCAATACCATTCCATAAGGCTGATAAATTGATTCTCTGAATGAATTTAACTGTTCCTGCTCAAATCCGAGCTTGGTAAGATCTAATTGAAGGTTTCCTTTATCGAGTATCCTCATTACAACTTTTTCACCGAAAAGGGTTGGAATTACGGAGACACGGTATTCTATGTTCTTGCCACCACCAATTGAAACTTTTATCCTTCCATCCTGAGGCAATCTTCTTTCAGCAATATCAAGGTTAGACATAACCTTTATTCTTGAAGAAACTGCATTTTTTAGCTTTGTAGGAGGCCTTAAAATATCATAAAGAACACCGTCAATTCTGTATCTCACCCTTAAGTCTTTCTCATAAGGCTCAATATGAATATCACTGGCACCCCTTCTAATCCCATCGGTAAGAATATAGTTTACAAGTTTTATTACAGGGGCTTCTTCAGTAGCTTTCGAAAGTTCTGTAAGATCAATATCTGCATCTTCATGAATCTCTAAAACAAATTCATCAAGATCTTCAAGAAGTTGATCTACAACAACATCACTTTCCTCAGCTTTTAGTGAACTTTCCCAATCTTCTTTACTTCCGTAATATTTTTCAATTGATTTTTTTATAGATCTTTCTGAAGTTACAACCACTTCCACATTTCTTCCAGTTGCAAACTTAAGATCGTCCACAGCAAAGATGTTGGAAGGATCACACATTGCCACAACAAGGGTTTCATCGCTTTTGCTGATTGGAATAAGTTTATGCTTTATTGCAGATTCTCTTGGAATTACTTTTAAGACATCAGGTGTAATATCAAATTGATCAAGATTAACTGCAGGCACACCATACTGTTTACTAAGATAGGCAACAAGTTGATGCTCATCAATATATCCCATATTGAGAAGGGTTTCTCCGAGCCTTTTGCCAGAACTTCTTTGTTCCTCAAGAGCTGTTTTAAGCTGATCAAGATTAATTACATCTTCCTTGATCAGGATGTCTCCCATCTTCCTTGGCATTGTTTTTTGTTCTTTCATATTATCTTTCAAATTTATTAATTCCCAACAAATTCCTTTGTATTAAAATATAGCACTTAACATTCTACTTAAAGTTAACATCATAAATCGCTAAAATGAGCTAAGAAAAACCTCCAGAGACTTGATGAAAATACTTGAATAATTATAAATCTTTTACAATTATATTGCAATTTCATATTAAACATTTAAGAATATCGGTATTTCCTAACCTCAAAGATAATTATAAACCATATTTTTCAGATTTTATTATATAAAGATTGACTAATCAAGATAATACTTTTGCATGGAAAAAATAAATAAGAATATAACTATTGTCGGTGGTGGCCTTGCGGGCTGTGAAGCAGCGCATCAGATATCTAAATTTGGACTCAGGGTAAAACTTTATGAGATGAGGCCTGAAGTAAAAACTCCCACCCATAAAACTTCTTTATTTGGAGAGCTGGTATGCAGCAACTCACTTAAATCTGATTCACTCGAGAATGCCTCTGGAATATTAAAAAAAGAGATGGAGTATCTTGACTCTATCGTAATAAAATGTGCCTATGAATCCAGGGTTCCAGCCGGAAAAGCCCTTGCCGTAGATAGAAATATATTTTCAAAAAAACTTACACAAATAATTGAAGATAACTCAAATATCGAAATTATAAGAGAAGAAATAAAGAAGCTACCTAAAGATAAGGCCGATCCCATTATTATTGCAAGCGGGCCTTTAACATCAGATGCATTATCAAAGGGTATCTCAAACCTTACAAGCTCTGAGCATCTTTACTTTTATGACTCTATTTCACCAATTATTGATTCTGAAAGTATTGACTACTCTAAAACTTTTAGGGCATCAAGATATGAAGAGAATGCAGAGGGTGATTATATAAACTGCCCACTTAACAAAGAGCAGTATTATGAACTTGTAGATGATCTAACTCATGGTGAAAAAATAGAGACCCATGAATTTGAAAAGCAGATTTACTTTGAAAGCTGTATGCCAGTTGAGGCTATATGTGAGAGAGGAAAGGATACTTTAATGTTTGGCCCAATGAAACCTGTTGGCCTTGTTGATCCAAAAACAGGAAAAAGGCCATTTGCAGTTTTGCAGCTCAGAACTGAAAATAAAGAAGAAACAATGTATAACATGGTTGGATTTCAGACTAAGCTCAGATACCCTGAGCAAAGAAGGGTTTTCAGAAAGATACCAGGACTAGAAAATGCTGAGTTTCTAAGATACGGAAGTATACACAGAAACACGTACATAAATTCGCCTGAGCTCATAACAAAGGATTTATCTCTAAAATCTAATGAAAATATATATTTTGCTGGCCAGATAACTGGTGTGGAAGGATATGTTGAATCAGCAGCTATGGGAATTATTGCCGGAATAAATGCTTCGAGAAAAGTATTGGGGCACAATTCAATTCAAATTCCGTCTGAAACAGCTATTGGATCATTAATCGATTATATAACAACTGAAAATAAAAAATCTTTTCAGCCTATTAACATCAATTTTGGCCTTTTTCCGCCTATCAATAAAAAAATGAACAAAAAAGATAAAAGAGAGCTCATCGGCAACAGAGCTTTGAAATCTTTAGCTGAGTACAAACCCTATACAAATTAAACCTTTTTATTTAATTTTGTTTTATTGATGATAGTATTATCACTCAATTTTATATGGTTATGACATATCAACAGCTTATACTTGAACTTCAAAATTATTGGTCGAAAAAGGGTTGTATTGTTATTCAGCCTTACGACATCGAAAAAGGTGCCGGCACATTTCACCCTGCAACATTTCTAAGATGCCTTGGCCCTGAGCCCTGGAAAGTTGCATATGTTGAACCGTGCAGAAGGCCAACGGATGGAAGATACGGAGATAATCCCAACAGGTTGCAACATTACTACCAGTTTCAGGTAATTATTAAACCTTCACCGGATAATATCCAGGATCTTTATCTCGATAGCCTTAAATCACTGGGCATAGATCCTCTTTCTCATGATATACGTTTTGTTGAGGACGACTGGGAATCACCCACACTCGGGGCTTGGGGGCTTGGATGGGAAGTCTGGCTTGATGGTATGGAAATTACACAATTCACCTATTTTCAACAGGCAGGAGGAATTGATCTTGATCCAGTATCAGGGGAAATAACTTATGGAACGGAAAGAATTGCAATGTATCTTCAGGGAGTGGAAAGTGTTTACGATCTTGAATGGACAGATGGAATTACTTACGGCGAAATCCACCATGAAGACGAAGTTCAGTTTTCCAAACACAATTTTGAAGAATCTGACCCTGAGATGCTAAAAGAGTTATTTAACATGTATGAAAAAGAATGTAGAAATTTGATAGAGAAGAAACTTCCACTTCCTGCTTATGAGTATTGCCTTAAAAGTTCGCATGCTTTTAACCTTCTTGATGCCAGGGGGGCAATAGGTGTAGCAGAAAGGGCATCTTATATTGGAAGGGTAAGAAATCTTGCAAATATCTGTGCCGGAGCATATTTAAAAACAAGAGAATCGCTTGGATTTCCACTTCTGAGAAACAATAAATGAGCAATGAACTTTTACTAGAGATTGGCACAGAAGAGATACCTGCCCTTTTTCTTAACAAAGCCGAAACAGATTTAAAAACCCTTGTTGAAAAAGAGCTAAAGAATCTTTCTTTAAATTTTTCTACTGTTAAA
Organism: Deltaproteobacteria bacterium; assembly: GCA_029262295.1. Taxonomy (GTDB): domain Bacteria; phylum Desulfobacterota_D; class UBA1144; order Nemesobacterales; family Nemesobacteraceae; genus JAJCZR01. Next base: position 17,209 of record JAJCZR010000074.1, read on the forward strand.
ACATTTGGTACTCCGCGAAGACTTGCCCTTTTAGTTAACAATCTCGAGATGAAACAGCAGGATCAAACTATTGAAACATTCGGACCACCAAAAAAGATTGCATTTGATGAAAGTGGAAATCCAACAAAGGCTGCACTTGGTTTTGCCAAATCCCAGAATGTAGAAATTGAAAAAGTGGAAATTACAAAAAGAGATAATGGAGAATTTCTCTGTGTAAAAAACAGATTAAAAGGAAGAAAAACATCTGAAATCCTGAAAGAACTTCTTCCTGAAATAATCAACTCAATATCTTTTGCTAAATCAATGAGATGGGGAAGTGGAAAGATTACTTTTGCACGTCCGATCAGATGGATTGGCTGTGTTTACGGTGGCAAGACAGTCCCATTTTCTATAGAAAACATTAAAAGTTCAAATAAAAGCTTTGGTCATAGATTTAACTCCCCAAAATCATTTAAAATTGAAAACTTTGAGCAATATCAAAAAACGCTTGAAAATAATTATGTAATACTCGATTCAAGAAAACGTGAGAAAACTATACTTGATGAAGCCAAGAAACTCGCCAATAAAGTTAAAGGGAAATTGGTTGACTACGAAGAGTTAATGGAAACAGTAGTAAATATAATAGAGTATCCAGTCGTCTTAATTGGTGAGTTTGAGAAAAAATACCTTAATCTTCCAAAAGAAGTTTTGATTAGTGTAATGAAAAATCATCAGAAATATTTTCCTGTTTACAAACAAAACTCAGATAATTTGCTCCCCTATTTTATTTTTGCATGTGGCACTAAAGTAAGAGACAATGAAGTTGTTATTAGGGGTAATGGCAGGGTATTAAGGGCTAGGTTTAGTGACGCAGAATTTTTCTGGGACGAAGACAGGAAAAAACCTCTAGAAGTAAATCTAAAAAGACTGGAGTCTATGGTATTTCTCTCAAAGATAGGAAGCTATCTGGAAAAAACCAAGAGGCTTGAATATCTTTCTGAAAAGATTGCAATGCTTTGCAAAAAAGAAGATATAAAAGAAAATGTAAAACGTGCAGCAACACTTTCAAAGGCAGATCTTGTATCCCAAATGGTTTTTGAGTTTCCTGAGCTTCAGGGAATCATGGGTAGATACTATGCTAAAGAGTCGGGAGAGAATGAGGAAGTTGCAACAGCAATTGAAGAACATTATATGCCAACTGGCAGAGACGCAAATCTTCCAAAAACAGAAATTGGTGCACTACTAAGCATCGCTGACAAAATCGACAACATTTGCTCTTGTTTTAAAGCTGATTTAAAACCAACTGGTTCAGCTGATCCTTATGCACTAAGAAGACAAGCAATTGGAATAATTCAGATTATTCTAAATAAAGAACTAAATTTCAACTTAAGTTCTTTGGTTGAAGATGAGAACGTAATTAATTTTATTTCAGACAGATTTAAAAACCTTATGTTGGATGAAGGCTGCTCATCTGGAGTTATAGACTCGGTTTTATCAACTGGTTTTGATAATGTGGTTAACTGTTACAACAAAATAAAAGCAGTTGAGGAATTTACAAAACAAAAAGGTTTTGATGAACTTGCAGTTGCTTTTAAACGCGTTGTAAATATTGCAAAAGATAAACCGAAAGCTGAAATAGACTCGAATCTTTTTAAAGACAAACCAGAGAAAGATCTCTATAAAAGTTTTTCGGAAATTAAAAAGAAAACAGATAAATATTTTGATAATATTGGGCTTGCAAGTGAAAGCGATTTCTTAAAAGCACTGAATCAGATAAAGACTTTAAAAGAGCCGGTCGACAATTTTTTTGATAATGTAATGGTTATGGATAAGAATGAAAAACTTAAAAATAACAGACTCGCCTTGCTTAATGAGATAAAAACCCTCTTTTTCCAAATCTCGGATTTTTCTAAAATTTAACAATTACTTTGATACACTACTTAAACCAAATTTCCATTATGGTCTAGATACTTACTATCAATTAATACAAACTTTTACATTCGAAAAGTATAATTGGAGCAACAAGAATACAATAAAGTATCAACCTAATTCTGCCATTGTTGTTTTTTTAAGTGTGAAATCCAAATAATAATTTATATAATCAACCGTACTTCACCTAAATCCTGAATTTTATAAGGAAACTTTTCACTAGGTGAACCAATAAACATAAAGTGAGAAGGGATATGCCATCTTTTTGAAAGTTCATTGATTTTTTTCGGGCCAAAGACACCCTTTTCCTCAACAAACTCAATATCGATATCCGGGTAAGCACGGTCCAAGACTTCAATGTCTTTCAGAAAGCCCTTTGAAATTCGTTTACCTTCATCCAAAATAGCTACAATTTTAACGCGTTTTGTTGATTCATTATGAGTAATGTATTGCATAACCAAATTGAGTGTCGACACATCATCATAGTTGGTAAAAAAAACAAACTGTTGGGAATTGATAGCCGCAAGCAACTTTCTGGTTTTTTGACTTAGAGTTTTAAAAATAGGTCCATGCTCCGGGAATACATAGTCTAGAAAAATCAAAAAACCTCTGAGCATATATGTCCTGTATAGCATAAAAAATACTACTATCAGTGCAGGAATTAGATATTCAATAAAAATAGTAAAATACTCGGGATTTAAAACAACATTTCCAACAATTGCTACAATTACCGCCACAATTGCTATAAATAAACCAATCCAACTTGAGCGCTCCGGTCTGGGTAGTCTTTTCCTGTTTATTTTAAGAAGCAGGTTCCCAAAACCAAACAATACCATGACGGATAGAAATGCTATTGTGTAAACACCCGCTAATTTTGCCAGATCGCCCTCAGTTACTAAAAGAATTGATGTGCAAAGTATAAAAAAGAATATGAAAATAATATAGGAGCTACCACGCTTATTTTTTTTCATCATAAATTTAGGCAGAATCCTGTCCAAAGCCATTCGCTCCATAAGCCCACCAACTCCGACAAATGAGGTGAGCACAGCCCCACTTAAAACAAGCGCCGCGTCTACAGCCACAAGAAGAGAAAGCCAATTTCCACCTGCAATATTTCCCATATGAGAGAGCAAAGATTCCTGATTGGAAACCACTGTGTCTATTGGTAGAATTGCCAAGGCTAAAAAAGCAACTAGTGGATTAAAAACAGTTACAACTATCCACATATTACGAAGTGTTTTGGGGAAAACCCCGTCTTGCTGCTCTTCAACATAATTTGCTGAACTTTCAAAGCCGCTTATTCCAAGCATTGCAGCAGAAAACCCCAAGAATAAAGCGGTAGCAATTCCTCCCTTTACGGGTGCTTGAAAGTTTAAGAGCAAAGTATCAAAACCATTAAATATAAAATAATAGATGCAAAATGAACAAAGAAGTGTTAATGAAAACAGATGAAAAAGAAATATACAAATCGCCACTTTTGATGATTCCCCTATTCCCTGAGTCACCAATGCCATAAAGCCAAACATCAGTATGATGGTAACAGGAAGTACCGGTATAAAATCCCAAATGCTGTGAACATATTTTATTGCTTCGCTGCCTGAAATTACAGCTGTAGCCATATAAGAAAGTATTGTTAATGCTGCAGCCAAAGCAGCAGTGGACTTTTTAGTAGTATTGAGAAGGGCATTATATGCACCACCATTTAAAGGTAATGCGCCTACCACTTCTCCATAAATACTTCTAAAAAGAAATAAAATGGCAGCCACCATTAAAAGGGAAATCCAGGCATATTGTCCGGCATAAACAATAGCCAGTGCCGATACATAGAGACAAGAAGAGCTTATATCATTGCCGCATATCGCAGTAGCTTCCAGTTGATTAAGTTTCTTTGACATCCTTTAGGAGGGAAAGTCTTTAGATTTAATATTACTCTGGCATATATATTCGTTTATCACAATCTGATAAAGTTTAGAACTTTTACTGATTATGCTCTTATTCAAGGTTTAACTTCATATCATTAATTTTTTTGCATTGAGTATCAAAATTTGCTTTGGTTTTCCAAATTATAAACAAATTTATCAGTATTTTTAGTAAAAATGGTGACGAGAAAGTTCTTCCCCCTCACCATTTTAAAAAACTATTTTTAATTGACTGTCAATGTTCCTTTCATACCTGCCGAGAAGTGGCCAGGGAATGTACAAATGTAAATGTAGTCGCCTGGTTCATTAGGTACTCTGAAGGTTACTGATTTACTTTCACCACCGGCAACAAGCCCTGTATCTGCAATTACCTGATCAGTCATACTTTCAGGAATACTTCCTTGTTGAGACTCACCAAAGACAGCTTCATTAAATGCTGCAGGGTCAGTACTCTTTTTCAACAGTACAAAGTTATGAGACATAACATTGGCTGGGAAAGAAGAATTATTTAAGAGCTTTACTGTTATTTTCTCACCGGGTTTCGCTGTGATTTCAGTTACCGTAAATCTCAGACTGTCGAGCCCTTCTATCTCTACTACTCCTTTTTCATCAGATTCCTTATTAGTATCTTCCGCCATCTTATCGCTTTCAGTCATATTATCAGTTTGGGTGGTATTATTTGTCGCTTCAGAGTTATTCACATCGTCTGCGTTGTTGCCACCACAAGCCAAAAGGCCGACAGATCCCGACAAACCTATTAAAAATAAAAATGCAAACTTCAAAATCTTTTTGTTCTTTAACATAGTTAATGCCTCCTTAGATAAATTGGTTATAGATAGTTAACAAATAAAAACTTAAATGCCTACCTTGTTAAATTTCTTTAATTCATTGTTTAAAGCTACTAATATTGTGATTACCTCCTTATAATAAATATAGTATAATGAAGTTGTTTGAAACTGATGGCAGCATCTTCATATATAATTAATTATGGTCTTTTCCACTTTAATATCAGCTATCAATTGCCTTCCCTAAATCCCTTGCATCGGTTTTCGATATTTTCGTAACATGTTTTATTTTTCCATCTTCTATTATTACATCAACCAAGTCTCCCACCTTAATTTTTTCCATAGATTTATATTCACCAAATATAGGGTGTGTTTCCCCTTTATTATCTAATACAGTAATGAATACACCTACAGTTCTGGAGGTTATTGAAGTTACCTCTCCTTTTATTTCACTTTTGTAGTGAGAAGCCACAGTATTATTCTTGGGAATGTTCTTTGAAGCCGAAGTTGCAACTGTGATAATTCTGAAAACACCAAAAAATGCAATGATGAAAAGAATTATCAGAGTTTTAATTCTTATTTTTTTTGAATTATTTTGCTTACTGTTCATCGTAAAATTTCTCCTAATTTGGGTATATTGTCTCAAAATTTTGAGAATTATCATAATCCTCTTCCATAAAGCTATTGTTAATCAGAACAAGTATGTCATCTTCATCAATTACAACTTGAAGCCCATCTTCAAGGGAAAATGAATTTTGGCTTTTAGCTTTTGGAGATGCATTGTTTAACTGCTCGATATTAGTCGATCTAATGTAGAAACAGTATTTTCCTTTTATATTAAAAATAGTTATTTCCCATTCATTAAGTACAAATGACTGAACTCTGCCAGATTCTATATTTTCTTTTTTTGCAATTTTTATAACCATTTTGTAACTCCTTATTAAATTTATTCAGAATGGGAGTTTCTCGAGATTGGATTCTATTCGAGAAACTCCCTAGAGGGGTTAAATAATTGGAGAAGCTTAAAAGATCTTTGCTTAATCCTATTTTTAAATTCATATTCATAACCTTGTTATTAAACTACATTCATTAAATTCAATTCCTTTCCCGAAACTGGTTCAGGTGGATCAAACCTAAGATTAGCTTCATAGTTTTTCAGATCCTGAGTACAATTCTCAGGATTCTCCTGCCATAATTTGAGGTTTTGGAATATGTCTTTTAGTTTTGACTTCACAATTTTGGAGTTAAAATCCCAATCGAGAAATCCACACGAAGAATAAAAAAAGTCGTAAAACAATAGCTGTTTAAGAATATATTTTTCAGGCTCTTTCACAGAATGAGAATCAAGATACACATGAATATGGGTGGTTCTAATAAAACTGTATATTCTACCAAAATCCTCAGCAAACAAATTTTTAAGTCCTAATTTTTTGCCAGCTCTTTTTACAAAATAGTTAAAAACAAAAGATGCTTCATCGGTAAAATAACCATACACTGGAAGTTGATTATCCATTTCAATGAGATTTTTCACTAGACTTTTGCTTTCATCAGCGAGTATTATTCTGTAATTAACCTCAATTTTTTCAGACCTAAACTTACCCACTGGCCCACCTATCCCACCACACATACTAAGAGAATTGCTAATGTTAATCCATTCTCTTTCTGCAATTTGTATAGCTTTTAACATTTCCATTTTATTTTCCTCACTTAACCGAATCTTAAAATTAGCATTGAAGACACAAAACAATATGTCGGCAAACGCAACACAGTTCGGTTTTTTATATAGTTTTTTCTGCTAAATCAAAAAAGTTGACACACTTTTTGATATCTTTAGAAAAATATTAGGAAAATAAAGGAGGTGACCTTAAAGGATAAAAACCAAAGGTCGAATTGTAGTGAAAAGAATTAATTGAATCAAAAAAAGATTTGGAATAAAAGCTTGGACTTGTACAATCTAAAACCTGATGACTTACAAATTTAGGTAGATCATTAAAAGTTTCTAGTTGCTCTTGTACAGAATCATCTTCAATTAAAAAATACTTTTGTTTATATAAAAAATTTGAGGAATTTGAATTACTTTCAGAGGATTGAAGTCTATGAGTTTCGTGGCTTTCTGCTACTTCAGCATTTAGTAAAGAAGTACCAAAAGTGCAAAAAATGGCAATTAAGATCAGTAAAAGCATTGAACTATTAAAAGCCACTGATTTATGATTATCTAAATTCATGATTCTAAATCAAAATATAACTCACAAATAATTCAGTGCAACTAAAATTTTAAAATATATATTACAATCAATGCTGTAGATTATAAAGAAAACAAAAAGGTGGCGGTTCTTGAATTTAGAAACTTAGATCATATTTGAATAGACCTTCTATTTTCTCCAATTATCAAATTCTAAATTTTCAAAATGCTTAAAGTGTTTTGTATTTCCAGTTACTAATTTCGAGCATTTAGTAAAAGTTGTTGCGGCGATTAGAATATCTGCATCAGGCAAAAGAAAATTATTTTTATAAAGAATATGTTTAAGCTCGCCAAATTTTTTAAGTATTTCAAGATCGGTATTAATTATTATCACAGTTAAAAGAAAAGCATCAACTATTCCAATATTTTTAGGGCTGTTTTGAGATTTTTCTGCTCCGTAATAAAGCTCTGTAATTGTCATAAAGGAAATAGCAATTGTTTCATCAGATTTTTCCCGCTCTTTAATTACATCCTTATTTCCTCTCAAAATTTCAATGCACATATCAGTGTCAATTAAAATCATAGATCAACTTCCCTTCCCAAAGAACGGCTTTCATAAATATCGTCAATAATCTCTTTGGTTGACCTTGAGTCTTCCCATTCCCCGGCAAGCTTTTCCCAAATTTTAATTTGTGTTTCTTTATTTAAGTGAGCTTGCTTGTGAAAATCATTTTCTATTTTTTCTTCAACACTTTTTTCAAGAATCATCAAAATTTCGCTATTAAGACTTCTCTTTTCTTTTTTTGATAATGTTCTAATTTTTTCAATTACATCATCCGGAATATTTCTGATAGTTATATTCATAAATCACTTACAGTTACATTTTATAACTATAATGTAACTATTTTAATTTTACTGACAAGGGTTTTATTAAATTTAGTAGATTAAGCTTAGATTGTAATTCTTGAATATGCTCTAAAATGAAAATTATTAAAAGAATTGAAATAAAAAAACTCTTCTTCCAAATCTCAGATTTTTCGAAGGTTTAAGCTATCTTTCAAGTTTGTTCTCCAAACACCAATATGCCAAGCCCGATCCCAATCTTACACCAATCTGAAATAGACCTTATCGTCCTCTTGCACCCGATCTATATAATGCGTCTCGTAACAAGTGTCATCTCGTCTACCGGAAACGATTATGTCTGGTTTCCTGCAGTCATAACACTTGACTATTAACTGAAAGAACCAAGTGCTCACAAAACCTTCCTGCTTGTTGTTTCTGACGTATGCCGACCTAGATAACCGGGTTGGCGGAATAACTCCTCGATTCACCAATTTGTTATGCGGCATTCTGGCATGGCGGAAAACTCAGCCAATTGGTGCGATGTAGTAACGACCAGAAATGCCCTCGACGTCGTGGTAGTAGTAAAAACAGTCGGAATCAGCTGATTGTATCGCTGCAACCATTTGTGGTAGCTCTTCGTGTGTGATGATAGTTCGGACAACGCCAAATGATTCTCCGCTATGGCCGCCCGTACTTTTATGAGTCGTGTACGTTCGATGTACGGATGTTGTTGTGATTGCAGTAGCGACTTCCTTTTGGCAGCGCGTAATGATCACGAGCATCGTTATCTTGAATTTGCGATAGAGGTTATTGAGCGTCTCGGTAGACGCGAAGATGTAAATACAGGTGTACATCAAAGTGTTGATGACCGATTCGAATTGCCCATTCTTTATGAGATCCATCACAAGGCCGAAGGCAGTGGATCCGATGGCGGCAATAATGGCAATCGAACCGACTGGCTTCAGGTACTTGAAGGCAAAATATGCCCCAAGGATGTCCTCGTCGCCGGTTGAACCGCGGCGCGTGAAAGCTAGTGCTTTTGCAACACCCGCAAGGAGCCCGCCAAACAGAACTAGTATGATTCGCTCGTTCTGAGGTTCTGGTTGAGCAAACTGCAGTTCAGGAAGCAAAGCAAGACACACTACGACGGTGCCGACTACGACAAGTGAGCGCTGTGCAAAGACTCGGCCTACCTTCGCGAACGCGAAGGCCAATAACACCAGCTGGAAAAACAAATAAAGGATTATGAAGAGCCAGTAACTCTCAAAGTAGTACGACAAAGTGGCGGCAATGCCTTCCGTTCCTGTTAGGATGACTTTGGAAGGAAGCACGAAATACTTCAGAGCGATGGCATACAAGATGCCAGCAAGAAAGATGAGGCTGTAGTCAATCAAGATTCGACGCACGTGAGTTTATCCATGAAAGTGGGTGATTGTTGCCGTATAATCACCCATATAATTATGCAAATCAGAACTTAGTTTATAATCAATATAATGTCAACAAAATATCTAAGAACAATAATATAAAATACCAACTCCTGCTCACAGATATTCAATATTTTTAAATTTTATAGTTGTTGTCTAACTTAAAGCAGATCGAATCTGTCGAGATTCATCACCTTATTCCAGGCAGCAACAAAGTCATTCACAAATCTTTCTTGAGAATCTTCACTCCCATACACTTCGGCAATAGCTCTGAGCTCTGAGTTAGATCCGAAGATAAGATCAACACGTGTACCTGTCCATTTAAGTTCACCAGTTTTACGGTTACTACCTACAAACATTTCTTCAGAATCTGAAACTGCCTTCCACTCTGTTTCCATATCAAGTAGATTGAGGAAAAAGTCATTTGTAAGTGTTTCGGGTTTTTCAGTAAAAACTCCATAATTTGATTGGTCAAAGTTTGTATTTAGAACTCGCAAACCACCGACAAGAACCGTCATCTCAGGCGGGGTAAGGGTAAGCAACTGAGCACTGTCAACCAGCCATTCTTCTGGTGAGATTCTGCCATTGGTATTTAAATAGTTTCTGAATCCGTCTGCAGCCGGTTCAAGCGGTTCAAAAGATTCCACATCGGTTTGTTCCTGCAAGGCATCAGTTCGGCTTGGTGTAAAGGGAACTGTGACATCGTGACCGGCATTATTAGCTGCCTTTTCAATCGCAGCGCATCCACCTAGAACTATTAGATCAGCAATTGATACCATTTTATTGCCGGATTGAGCATCGTTAAACTCTTTTTGTATGCCTTCAAGTGTATCAAGAACTTTAGCAAGTTGTTCAGGGTTATTTACTTCCCAATCCTTCTGAGGGGCCAGCCGAACACGACCGCCATTTGCACCACCTCTTTTGTCAGAACCACGAAACGTGGATGCAGATGCCCAAGCCGCCGAAACAAGCTCGGAGACAGATAGTCCGCTATCCAAAATTTTTTTCTTTAAATCAGTAATGTCATTTTCGTCTATAAGATCATGAGTTACCTCAGGGATTGGATCTTGCCAGATAAGATCTTCTTCCGGAACTTCAGGACCAAGATAAAGTGATTTGGGCCCCATATCTCTGTGAACCAATTTAAACCAGGCCCTTGCAAAAATGTCTGCAAACGCGTCGGGATTTTCATAAAACCTTTTTGCAATCTTGTTATAATCGGGATCCTCTTTAAGCGAAAGATCGGTGGTAAGCATAAAAGGTGCATGTTTTTTTTCAGGGTCATGAGCGTCAGGAACAGTTCCTTCCATAGCGCCATCCTTAGGTTTCCACTGATAGGCTCCTGCAGGACTTTTGGTGAGTTCCCATTCATTTTCAAAAAGGTTTCTTAAAAACTTATTGCCCCACTCGGTTGGTGTTTGCGACCATGTTCCTTCAAGTCCGCTTGTGATTGTATCAATACCTTTACCTGTGCCATGACTGTTTTCCCAGCCAAGCCCCTGCTGTGCAATAGAAGCCGCCTCGGGATCTTCACCTACATTCTCTTCAGGTGCTGCACCATGAACTTTCCCAAAAGTGTGTCCACCGGCAATAAGAGCAACTGTTTCCTCATCGTTCATCGCCATACGCGCAAATGTTTGCCGTATATAATGCGCTGCCTTTTTAGGATCGGGGACACCATTTGGCCCTTCTGGGTTCACATAGATCAAACCCATATGATCTGCAGCCAGCGGTCCCTCAAGGTCTCCAACATCGTTGTGGCGCTTATCTCCCAGCCACTCACCTTCAGACCCCCAGTAAATATCTTTTTCAGATTCCCATACATCTTCACGGCCGCCACCAAAACCAAAGGTTTTAAGACCCATTGATTCAAGAGCACAGTTACCAGTGAGAATTAGAAGGTCAGCCCATGAAAGTTTATTCCCATATTTTTGTTTTATCGGCCAAAGTAAACGGCGTGCCTTATCGAGGTTAACATTATCGGGCCAGCTGTTTAGCGGTGCAAAACGCTGGCTTCCTGAACCTCCGCCACCTCGTCCATCTGCAATACGGTAAGTACCCGCACTATGCCAAGCCATACGTATAAAGAGCGGGCCGTAGTGTCCGAAGTCGGCCGGCCACCAATCTTGTGAATCGGTCATTAAATCATAAAGATCTTCTTTCACGGCTTTCAGATCAAGTTTTTTAAACTCTTCTGCATAATTAAAATCATCACCCAAAGGGTTTGATTTTGAAGAATGTTGTCTTAATATGTCCAGGTTTAATCTGTTGGGCCACCAGTCATTAATTGTAGTGCCACCACCTGCGCTATGCTTTGCCGGGTCTCCTGCGAAAGGGCACTTTCCAGCTTCAGGTGTTGCATTTGTTGTTTTATTGTCTGCCATTAAAAAAACCTCCAGTTGTTATTAATAAATAGTATGAAATTAGCAGGTAAATCGCTGCAATTATATTACCTAGTTGATTCTCACCTCTAAACAGTCAACTAAGAATTAATTAGAATTATAGTATAAATAATTGTCAGAATGATTAAAATTCTAAAAGTGTAGTTCTCAAATAACAATTATATTTTGTTATGAGAACTTCAACTTTCTTGGTATCAGATCAAGCGTAGGAAACCAGCATCCATATACCCATCACAACCATCATCACATTTTCTGTCAAAGAAATAAAACCTAGAGGCACATTGCTATTGCCTCCAACACATGCACATTTAAGTTCGCGTTTGTCAATATATACAGCTTTGATAACCGATATAGAACCTACTGTGCCAATAAAAAGAGCCAAAGAGGATACAATCGGTATAGCAACTTTAGCTATCATGCCCACGCCGGCTATTGCTTCTGCAAATGGATAAATATATGCGTATCGTACAAAACGGCGCGCTAAAAGATCATAAGTAATAAATTGATTTGAGAATGCGAATAAATCCCTCAGTTTTAAAATTGCGAGGATGCACATACTAATTGCAATAAATAGTTCTATTGTCCTTACTACAGAAAAATCTGTCATTGATA
>JAJCZR010000075.1 GCA_029262295.1 Deltaproteobacteria bacterium
GGAAAAATCTCAATTGGGAGAAACCATCTAAAAAATGTATGAATCACCGGGAGTTTCTTTTCTAAAAGAGCTTTCTGATATTCAAAAGATTGGCCAGCTAATAATGCCAAGGATTGATTTTAACAATTCTGATACTGTTGATCGTGCCGAAATCCTGGTGAAAGACTACTCTGTTTGTGGATTTATAATATTTAATGGTGAACTTGAGCAGGTTCGTGAAACGACAAGCTTTCTTCAATCAATTTCGGAATTCCCCCTTTTGTTTGGTATTGATGCTGAAAGAGGGCTTGGTCAGATGCTCAAAGGAGCGACTTACTTTCCATTTTTAATGTCGCAGGGAGCAATCAATGATACTGAAAGTGTCAAAAAACAGGCAAAAATAACTGCTGAGGAAATGCTGTATGCAGGATTAAATCTCATATTTACACCTGTTATTGATGTCAATTCCAATCCTCAAAACCCTATTGTTAATATTAGGTCTTTTGGTGATGATCCACAGATTGTCTCAGAGCTCGGGGCAATTTTTATAAATGAAATTCAAAAACGGGGAGTTCTTTCATGCTGTAAACATTTTCCCGGGCATGGTGATACCGATATGGATTCACATTCTACACTTCCCGTGATAAAAAAGACTTATGATGAGTTAAATGACCTGGATTTAATTCCATTTATTGCAGCTATCGAAAATAAAGTTTCAGCTGTAATGCCAGCGCATATTTCATTTCCGGGTATAGATAAATCAGGTAAACCAGCAACTATGTCCGAGGTAATTCTTGAAGATATTCTAAGAAAAAAACTCGGCTTTAATGGCCTGATAATTTCCGATTCATTTAAAATGGATGCTTTGAATGGATTTGGCAGTGAAGTGCAAAATACTATCGAAGCAATAAGATCAGGTGTGAATATTATCCTTGATCCTGAAGAACCAATTTCTCTTATTGAAAATTTAAGTTCCGGATTAAATGAGTTTGAAGAAACTGTTAATAGCTCTTTGAATAAACTTTTCTTTCACAAGAGATTTGTTAATGCTAGTCCGGTTAGTGAAGAAAAGCTTGATTTTGAACAAAATAAAAAAGCTTCTGATATTGTTTCGCAAAAGTCTGTATGCAGATTAAAAGGCAGTTCACTAAAAAATAATAAAGTTTTACTATGTGTTTTTGATTCTGGAAAAGATAAGAGATTTGAGTTTTTGGCGACTTACCTTAAAGATCAAAAAATAAATATAGTTGGAAAATCAACTAGTCCTAAAAAAGCTGATATTTCACAGGACACTTCAATAATTTTTATTATTTCAACAACTGTGTCGGCCTGGACAGATAAATTTAATTTGTCTGTTGAGACGCGCAATTTTATTAATAGTTTTGAAGATTTAGAAAACGAAAAAATTCTCCTTAATTTTGGATCACCTTATATTGCTTCTAATTTTAATTTTTTTGATACGGTAATTCTGACATTTGATTCCAACAAAAGCTGCCAGAAGTCTGTTGCAGATGTGCTTGTTGGAAAGCTTAAACCGGAAGGGAAATTGCCTGTTAATTTATAGATAATTAAAAAAACACTGGAAATACAAACTGAATTATAGTATAAAAGTAAATAACACTTTAATAATGGAGGACTTTATTTAATGGCAAAATTAGAAGAAGTAGAAGGTATTGGTAAAAAATATGCTGCCAAGTTAAGAAAAGGTGGTGTAGGAAGTCAAAAACAGTTGCTTTCAGTAGGAAGCACTAAAAAAGGAAGGGCTGGTATTGCAAAAGAATGCGATATAAGCGAGAAGCTTGTTTTAGGATGGGTAAACAGGGCTGATCTTTGCAGGGTGAAGGGTGTAGGTGAAGAGTATGCTGATCTATTGGAATGCGCTGGTGTTGATACAGTGCCCGAGTTGTCTAAAAGAAAACCCGAAAATCTTCATGTCGCGATGGGCGACGTTAATAAAAAGAAAAAGCTTGTAAGACAGCTTCCGAGCGAAAAGATGGTTAAGGGCTGGGTTGCACAGGCCAAAAAACTCCCAAGGGTTATTAAATATTAATTCATAGTAAGTATTAGATATTGCACCGGGTATTAGTTCGATTAATATCCGGTTTTTTATTCTCTCCTTCTTTTATAGTATCTTATTCGGATGCTTTCTTTAATAGACTGGGTTTTGATAGTCTCCTATTTTGTTTTTACTCTTGCTGCTGGGTTTTATTTTTCAAAAAAAGCTTCAAAGAACCTCTCTTCGTATTTTGTATCAGGGAGAAACCTTCCCTGGTGGCTTCTTGGCACATCGATGGTTGCAACAACTTTTGCAGCCGATACCCCTCTTGCCGTGACAGGCTGGATCAGAACTGAAGGCATCTGGAAAAACTGGTTTTGGTGGAACTATATATTCAGCCACGTTTTTATAATCCTTGTTTTTTCAAGATTGTGGAGAAGGGCGGAGGTATTGACTGATAATGAGTTTATAGAGCTTAGATACAGCGGAAAACCAGCCGCGTTTCTAAGGGGCTTTAAGGCATTTTATTTCTCAACAATATTCAACTTTATTGTAATGGGTTGGGTTATAAGTGCGATGATAAAAGTTTTCAAAGTGTTTTTCGGTGTGGATCAAGCCTATGCTGTTATTTTTTGTATAAGCATAGCTATAATTTACACAACCTTTTCCGGGCTTTGGGGTGTAGTTATCACCGACCTAATTCAATATTTTTTAGCGCTCACTGCCACAATTATACTCGCAATTGTAGTAATTAATTCTGAACAAATAGGGGGGTTTAGTCAGTTTACACAAAAGATTACTGAGCTTGATAGTGAGAAAATTAGCATGTTTTTACTTCCCTCAAGTGTTGAAGATGATTTTTTATCTTCTGGTTTTTTCAAGTTTTTGATTTTTACAACAGTTGTATGGTGGTCATCTCATAATGCTGATGGGGGTGGATATTTTATTCAAAGGATATCTTCAGCTAAAAATGAAAGACATGCCATATTAGGGACAGCGTGGTTTGCATTAAATCATTATGTTTTGAGATTTTGGCCCTGGGTGCTGATTGCTGTTGCTTCAATGTTGGTATTTCCTGACTCCCAAATTACAAATGGAGATGATGAAGCAATATATGTTGCAATGATAAAGAAATTTCTTTCTCCAGGCTTAACGGGGCTTTTACTGGTGTCTTTTTTTGCAGCCTTTATGTCGACAATTTCAACTCACCTCAACTGGGGTGCTTCTTACCTTTTAAACGATATATATAAAAGATTTATGAAAAATAATGAGTCTGAGAAACATTATGTAAAAGTTTCGAGGATTATCACCATTATTCTGGCAATTGTGGCTGGGGTTGTGGCTTTTCAGATAAAAAATATTGGTGATGCCTGGATATTTCTTTGGGCGATGAGTTCAGGAATTGGCCTTGTATTAATATTAAGATGGTTTTGGTGGAGGATAAATGCCTGGACAGAGATAACGGCTCTTGGTTCATCATTAATTGCGATTGTAATAATAATGGTTTATACAAACTTAAATGGGATTACCCTTCAATTAAAACATCAAATACTGGTTGTACCTTTTTCAATAATCTGCTGGATAACAGTTACTTTTCTTACCAAGCCAGAGCCTCTCACAAAACTAAATGAGTTTTATAAAAAAGTTAATCCCTGGGGTTTTTGGAAACCCGTAACAAATAATTTAGATAGTATAAAAGAAAAGGAGTCTTTAAAGTTTTTATTTGTTAACTGGCTCCTTGGAGTAATTACGCTTATATGTTTGATGATGGGTGTTGGAAAGATACTGTTTGGATTTTTTCAGATAGGAATAACGCTTATTTCTGTTTCTATTGTCTCTGGTTCAATACTTTATGTAATCATTAAAAAGAATTATTTTAAAAAAGGGTAGCGTAATTCTTTTATCTGTCATAACTGACTTGTCCTCGAGAATGCTTTAATCGGGGAAGCTTTCGGGAATGACAGGGGAAAAATATAGATGCTTCGCCTGGCGGCTCGATCATGACAGATTGCTAACCACTAACACCCAATACCTAACACCTGTATCTGTTATCTGTCATCCTACGTCGTGCATCTTGCATCTTGTATCCTGAACCATGCATCATGTATCTTTTAATATCTGAATTTTGTGTTATAAATTAAGGCATGGCAATAAAGATAAAGAAAATTGAACAACCTGAGCTTAATTTTTGGGAAAATTTTTATTTCCCGCAGATATTTGGCGGGCTTTGGATAACTTTAAAACATATCTTAAACTTTAAACCCATCACTGTTCAATATCCTGAAGAAGTAAAAGAGCTTCCGGAAAATTTTAGAGGGCTTCACATTATGCCGGGTGATGATGATGGTGAGATAAGGTGCGTGGCTTGCAAACTTTGTGAGGTTGCCTGTCCGACCCAGGCCATATCAATTGTGGCAGAAGCGGCTGATGATTATGGAATTGAGAGAAGGCCAAAAGTTTACAATATTGATTTTATGCGCTGTGTTTTCTGCGGGTTTTGTGTTGAGGCTTGTCCTTGTGATGCACTACGGATGGGGATGAAATATGAACTTGCTTCATATAACAGGGCAGGGCTTGTTCATACGAAGGAAGTATTTTTTGAGCCAAATGTTAAAAGTAATGCACCAAGGGATAATGCCAATTTCCTTTACAAGATGCAAAAAGGTGAAATTCTTGATGATATGGAGGAAGTGGCCAAGATCAAGGATTTAGATGGAACTTATTCCCAGAAATAACCTTATTAAATTAAATCCAGTCTTCGTTATTTAGCTGTGCTTCCATATTTTTATTAAGTATTTTCTTCTCTCTTTTGGTATCATCCTTATTTTTGAACTGTTGAAGTCTAAGCAATCCTGATATTGAGGACTTAAGCTGATTTCTTTCTATTACAAGATGAATACCACCGTGTTTCATATAAAATTCTGAGGTCATTATCTTAGGATCCACACCTCTTCCACCACTTGTTAGTTTTACAACCCTGTCACCTGCAAAGGCAATATACGCTTTTCGTTCAGCAATTATATAATCACCCTGCACCGCATAGCTTGCAAGTGCACCACCAGTTGTTGGATGTCCGAGAATTGAGATATTTGGAAGCCCTTGTTCTTTTAGTTTAGATATTGCTGCAATTGTTTTTGCCATTTGGTAAAGTGCCACTGTGCCTTCCTGCATTCTTGCCCCGCCGCTCACTGTCACAGTAATAAGTGCAAGCCTTTTGCTGATTGCATAATCAACAATTATCTTCATTTTTTCGCCGAATACGGCGCTCATTGAACCGCCCATAAATCTGAAGTCACAAACGGCAATTGCCACAGGAATTCCATTCATTGTGCCATAACCTGTAACGAGTGCATCTTTTGAATCAGTTTTCCCTTTGATTTTTTCTCTTGAGGATGAGTAATCAAAAAACTTATATTTGGAATCAATATTATCCACACTCAGTTCCTGCTTAATTTCATGAAAAGAATTTTCATCAATCAGAAAATTTAGATAGTCATCAGAACCAAGTGTTTCGGGTTTATGACAATTTGGGCAAGATGAGAGGTTGTCATGGAGCTCTTCCAGTGTTAGTTGTTCTCTGCAACCTTCCCTTACAGTCTGTCCTTCAGCATCTTTTTCATCATTGCAAAAGTGAGGTTCAGCCCCGTAAAGTGCAATTTGCATTTGTGATACATCAGGCGAGGCTACTTGCTTTTTGAAATAGTGTGGTAACCATGCTTTTATCTTTTTTGAGATTCCTTTATAGATGTTAGGCTGTTTTTCAATCTGTCCGCATTTTTCAATCCTATCCCGAAGGTTTTTCTTTAAATAGTTTATATCCAACGGATCAAGTTCTTCACTTGCGGCAACAAGAGCCTTATTTAATCTTTTAAGAGTGTTTTCGAGATAGTCAGATTTATCAAGTGCAGGCTCCTTGATAATTTCATCAATTATTCCATACCGTAGCATATAATCAGCAGTTGGTTGGAGAACTTCTAGTGCATCAGCCACTTTTTCTGCACTTCTAAAAAGTATGGCTGAACAGCCTTCTGCTGTGATAACTGAATATTCTGCACGTGAAAGCATTAACCTTTTATGACCAAGTTGAATAGCAATTGCACCACCACTTCCCCCCAGGCCTACAACGGTTGAAATGCTTTTTGTCCTGAGGCTTATCATTTTTGACTGGCAGTAAGATATCACCCAGGATTGAAGTTTCTCTGCTGAATATTCATAAGGGTCCCCACCCACTGTGTCTATGAAAGTGAATAGCATCAGATCATTATCTTCGGCATATTCCATCATATTATGAGATAATCCATACCCATCTGCTTTTACCATTCCAAAATTAAGTTTAATTCTCTCATCATCATCAGAAGGTGTTTGCTGTGCAATTACCGCTACTTTCTTTCCAGTTTTCTTAAACTTTGCTGTGCCAATAATCATGACGGGATCATCTTCAAGTTCTATCTTTTTCCCGGTGGGTGTGTATATATAGTCTTTAAAACCGTCTAGCTCATTCCACGGTGTGAAATCCTCAAATAGCGATTCCATTATATGTTTTGATTTTATTCTGTTATAAGATTTTGCTTCTTCATGTGCCTGAAGGCTTTTCGTGTTAGATGCCATAATTTTCACTCCAAATTAAAGCTATATAATATATATTCTTGTTTAACTTAAATCCAATTTTCCTGCGCTGTATTTATCTGGCTAAACTCTTCATAAGATATCTCTAAGTCACAAGAAAGCGTGATTTCATCAAGCTGTTTTGTATTTTTTATGCCTGGTATAGTTATATCAGCATGTTCGTTTTGAAGACAAAAACAAATTGCCGATTGAGATAGACTTCTATTGTCATTTTGCAAAAACATTAATTGCCCGACCCTGTTTAAAAGCTCTTCTTTTTTTTCTTTACTAAAACCATTTCTGTGATCTTTTTTATTAAATGTGCTCATAATATTGTATTTCCCGGAAAGAAATCCGTTTGCAAGAGGTTCTCTCGAAATTATACCTAAGCTGTTAATACCTTTATGTTTAAAGAGCTCTTTTTCTGCTTGTGGAAAAACAAGATTGTATGGAATTTGTAACGTATCAAAGCTTCGAAGTTCCATCAATTTGATTGCGTCACTAATGTAGTTGGCAGAAAAACCGTAGTATCTTATCTTCCCTTCCTTTTTTAATTTCTCAAGAGTTTCTATAGCCTCAAATTTTATGATGTTTCCCGGTGTTTGGCTATGTATTTGATAGATATCTATCCAATCCCTTTTTAATCTTTTAAGACTTTGAACAACCGCGAATTCTATGAACTTGGAATCAAGATTGCCTCTTATCCCATCGTCTTTATAAAAATCCCATCCAAATTTTGTTGCAACAATAGTTTCTTTATCTTTTCTTTCAGATAAGACTTTTCCAATTAGTTCTTCGCTTTTTCCTTTCCCATAAGAATCTGCAGTGTCTATAAAATTGATTCCGTTTTCAAGGGCTTTATTGAGAGTGAGAATCGACTCCTTATCGTCAGTCGGGCCGTAACCTTCTCCGCTTATTGCCCATGTGCCAAAACCAATTTCTGACACATTGAGATCGGTTTTCCCAAGTAGATTGTATTTCATGTTTGATCTTGCTGGATAAAAAAAGGTAAGGCTGAATTAATCAACCTTATTTTAGACTGTAAAAGATTCTCCGCAGCCACATGATCCCTTCGCGTTAGGATTGCTTATATCAAACCCTTTTCCCTTAAGGCCATCTTTAAAATCAAGTATTCCACCTTCAAGATATGGGAAGCTTAGTTCATCTATTGCCACTTTTACCCCATCTGTTTCAAATACCTTGTCTGCATTTTCCATTTCATCATCAAAGCCCATTTCATATGAAAAACCGGAACACCCACCGGGTATAATTCTTACTCTTAAAAATGCATTTTGAAAATCTTCTTGTGCCAAAAGCTTTTTTATTTCTCCGGCAGCTTTTTCTGTTACTGTAAACATTCTTTTACCTCCTAACCTTAGAAAAGGTTATTCAACACTAATATTATAAGTATTAATAATTACAAGGGCAATTCCAAAAACAAAAATAATAATATTTATTATTGCCGACACTCCGTGCAATTTACCAAATTTTATTTTTAACACTTTATAATCAGAAGAGCTTTGCTCAACTGATCTTACTTCTTGTTTCACTTCAGCCACTTTGCCTCTCAGATAGGTGCCTGAAAAGACTGAAAGCCCCAACATTATTATGATTAGTATTATAGCATAAAGATTCATCTGATTTTTTTGAATATATCCTTTGTTTAAGCTTATAAATAAGGAAATAAGGGCCAGAAATCCACAAATATAAGATACCAGGTAGTACTTTGGGAAAATATCTGCAACAACGTTACCTGCAAGTTCTCTAGGGAGCACTTTAAATATACTCGGGGCAGCAAAGAAAGAGAAAAAGAATATTGAGCCCACCCAAAATACAATAGATAAACTGTAGATCGATTTTGTAAGTATTTGCATTTTTAATAGTCTTTCTAATACCCTCAAAAATATAGTATATTTTCCCGTTATGAGTAAAAGAGCTTATCTGATAATAGATTCTAGTGAAAACAACAGCGATCTTTTTTATAAAACACATTTTATGGTACCAGACCCCGTGATTTTTATTGAACATGGCAGCGAAAAAATAATAGTTCTAAATGATCTTGAACTTGAAAGGGGAAAAGAAGAAGCTTCTGTTGATACTGTGATCTCCCTTAGTGATTGTATAAACAAACTATCTTCTTCTAAAAAAAAGAATTACAACCCTGTTGATATTGTAGAACTTATTTTTAAAGAAAGGAAAATAATAACCGCTGATGTGCAGAAGACCTTTCCAGTTTTTTATGCTGATGAACTTAGAAAAAGAAAGTTTAAAGTTGCAGTTAGTAAAGATCATTTTCTTTTTCCATCCCGTCTAAAGAAAAGCGATGAAGAAGTTACTAAAATAAAAAAAGCCCTCAGTGCCACTACCCAGGCAATGAACATTGCAATTAAAATGGTTTCCGAATCAAAAATCAAAAATCAAAAACTTTATTACAAAAAAGCTGTTTTAAGCTCAGAATTGATAAAAAAAGAGATCAACTCTTATTTAGCAGGAAAGGGTTTTAATGCTTCACATACGATAGTGGCAGGAGGGGTCCAGGGCTCTATGCCACATAACACTGGTTCCGGGGAGCTGCCCCCTGATTGGCCAATTGTAATTGATATATTTCCAAAGTCTCAGGAGACTGGCTATTTCGGGGATATGACAAGAACAGTTGTAAAAGGAAATCCCTCAAAAAAACTCAAGAGAATGTATAAAACTGTTTTAGATGGACAAAAACTTGGAATTTCAATGATTAAAGATGGTGTAAAATCAAAGGAAATACATTCTTCTATTGTAGATCTTTTTGAAAAAAATGGGTTTACAACTGAAGCTAAAGACGGAAAACCTCAGGGCTTTATTCATTCAACAGGGCATGGGCTTGGCCTTGATATCCATGAACCTCCCAGAGTGGGCAAAAACGGTGCAGTGCTCGAAGCTGGTAATGTTGTTACTGTGGAGCCTGGTCTTTACTATCAGGATCTTGGGGGAATCAGAATTGAGGATGTTGTTTTAGTTACAAAGGATGGAAATATTAATTTGACTAGATGTCAAAAAAAATTCATAGTTTGATGTAAGTAATGATAAAAAAACTGGTTAAGTACAAGGTTAAAAAAGGTTCAGAAGAGATTGTAGTTCAGTCTATCCAAAGGCTTCTCAATGCAATTTTAATAAATGAGCCTGGCACCAAGTATGAAGCTTTTAAATCTGGTGATGAAAGAGAGTTTATACACATTATAAATTTCTCTGACCATCAAGCGGAACTCAGACATAAAGAGGCTGAATACACCAGGGAGTTTGTCGAAGAAATTTATCTTTACTGTGAAATTACCCCCCAGTTTGTTGATCTATATTCGATCAAAACCTAGTTTTTCATAATGCCAAAAACTTTTAGTGATATTGTAGAGCTTTCAAGATACCTCCGAAGCCCAGATGGGTGTCCATGGGATAAAAAACAAACACTTCTGACTCTCCGGCAATACATACTTGAAGAAGCCTACGAGGTTATTCAGGCTATTGAGTCTGAAGATAATGATGAGATTGTTGAGGAACTTGGCGACTTTTTATTCCAGGTGGTTTTTGCTTCTCAGATAGCTTCTGAGGATGGAAGATTTACTGTGGATGAAGTTATAGAAAATCTTCACAGCAAACTTGTGAGAAGGCACCCTCATGTGTTTGGTGATAAAAAAGCAAAAGATGCTGATGATGCTGTTAAGAGTTGGCAAAATGAAAAGTTAAAAGAAAAATCAGGAAAAAAGCGGCTTCTTGATATCCCAAGATCGATGCCTTCACTTCTAAGGGCACAACGTGTTGGTGAAAAGGCATCGCAAGTAGGTTTTGACTGGGATGATATTCAAGGTGTTTTTAACAAAGTAAAAGAAGAGCTATCGGAGCTTGAAGTTGAACTTAAAAGTGGGAATAAAATTGAATCTGAAAAAGAACTTGGAGATCTTCTTTTTTCTCTTGTAAATCTTGCAAGGCATATGGGTGTTGATGCAGAAACAGCTTCCCATAGCGCGACTGAAAAATTTATGAAAAGATTTAACAAACTTGAAGATAAAGCTTTGCAACTTGGTAAAAATCTTACCGAAATGAGCCCGGATGAGATGGAGAAAATTTGGGAAGACATTAAAAAAGAGAAAGTTTAGCTTTTACTATTTTTTCTCTACTACTTCCAAAGTGCCTACCATTCCTTTTTTCTTATGGTTTGCAAATATATTTTTCTTGTCGCAGTAAAACTCATAAGTCCCAGTCTTGGTAGGAGTAAAACTGACAACCCCTTTATCTCCTGACCCGACATCTTCATTGAAGAATATTCCACTTTCCGGATCATCAATTGTGATATTATGAGGGATTATGGATGTGACGCTTTTGAGTTTAAGCTCCACAGGTTTATTTACCTCAACTACTATTTTTTCCGGAACAAATTTGTAGCTATCCAGAATTACTTCAATTGTTTGAGTTTCTTCGGCAATTGAACTACTTGTAAAAAAAACTGTAAATAAAATTATTGAGAATAGTGCAGTTATGATCTTCATAAATATTTCTCCTGAAAATTTATTTATAGTTAAAAGCATAGCTTGATGACTCTCACTTTTCATTATTTTTATAAAATCCATATTTGGTTATTTTTTTGGGATGTTTAAAGACAAACAAATATTTAGCTGGGCTATGTATGACTGGGCAAATTCTGCATTTGCCACCACTGTACTGGCAGCCGTATTGCCAGTCTATTTTAGCAAAGTTTTAGCTTCAGATCTTCCACCGCAGCAGGCAACCGTCTACTGGAGTTATATAATAGCAATTGCTCTATTTATTACCGCCCTTTTAGCCCCGTTTTTTGGAGCTGTTTCAGACCATACAAATAAAAAGAAGTTTTTTCTGAAGTTGTGTTTGGGTGTTGGAGTTGTGTTTACCGGGCTTCTTTATTTTGTAAAAACAGGCGACTGGAAGCTGGCATCAGTCTTTTTCATAATTGCAAATATAGGATATGCATTATCACTAATCTTTTACGACTCCTTACTCAAATTTGTTGCAAAAAAAGATGAAATAGATCGAGTGTCTACTTTTGGATATGCACTTGGCTACCTCGGAGGAGGAATTTTACTTGCCATAAATTTACTGATGTTTAGTTTTTTTAAAGACTCTTCTTTTGCAGCGAGGCTCTCATTTTTATCTGTTGCTATCTGGTGGGCTTTATTTTCTATTCCTCTTTTTCTTAATGTGCCTGAACCGGATGTTCCCAAAAAATCTGAAAGCAAAAACTATATTGGAGAAAGCTTTAAAAGGTTATTAACAACTTTCAGGGAAATAAGGCAATACAAACAACTATTCATATTTTTAATTGCTTTTTGGATATACAATGATGGAATCGGGACAATTATAAAACTTGCTGCCATTTATGGTTCCGAGCTTGGACTAAGTGCTACTTCTTTAATAGGAGCACTTCTAGTTACTCAGTTTGTTGGAATTCCTTTTTCAATCCTTTTTGGAAAACTTTCGGCAGCAATAAGTGCAAAGAAATGTATTTATATAGGGCTTTTTGTTTATATGCTAATTTCGGTTGGTGCATACTTTATTACCACAGCTTATCACTTCTGGATTCTTGCAATACTTGTTGGAACTGTGCAGGGCGGTACTCAGGCACTCAGTAGATCACTCTTCGCATCTATGGTGCCTGATAGTAAAGCAGCAGAATTCTTTGGTTTTTATGGTATGAGTTCAAAGTTTGCAGGTATTGCAGGGCCGTTAATCTTTGCTGCTGTAAGCCAGATGTTTGGCTCTAGCAGGTTAAGTATAATCTCACTGGTTATATTCTTTATTGCTGGAATTATTATGCTTACATTTGTTGATGAAAAAGAGGGACAAAGAGTTGCGTCGTTAAGTGTTTGAAGTTGGGGAATGAAAGTTATCTAACTTTTTTTAGCTTGTTAATAAGTCCTCTAACTTCTTCTGATTTAACTTTCATGCTTACCTTGTTTACGATAAACCTTGCAGTAATATCAGCTATTTTATCTATGATCTTAAGCTTATTTTCCTTTAATGTTTCCCCTGTGGCAGTGAGATCGACTATTACATCTGAAAGTCCAACAATTGGAGCAAGTTCGATTGAGCCATAAAGTTTCATTATCTCTGCCCTAATACCCTTTTGCCTATAGAAATTATTTGCAATCTTAGGGTATTTAGTTGCAACTTTTAGTGTGCCAGATGGAGATATTTCCATTTTGAAATCGTTTGGCGCCGCCACTATCAGTTTGCATTTACCAATTCCAAGATCAAGTGGTTCATAAAGGTTGTAATTTTCTTCCATCATTGTGTCTTTTCCGACTATACCGCAGTCTGCTGCTCCATATTCAACATAAGTGGGAACATCTGTAGGCCTTACAATTAATATTTTTAATTGGTACTCTTCAAACTCAAATATAAGCTTTCTTGTGTCATCAAGTACTTTGCTTAAATCAATATCAGCTTTATTAAATAAAACTACAGCTTCCTCAAACAACCTTCCGCGCGACATTGCAATAGTAATCAATATTCTTCCCTCCAGATTTTAGCTCCCACTGCTTCAAGTTTCTTATCGAGCTGCTCATATCCCCTGTCCAAGTGATAAACCCTGAGCACTTCTGTCTTTCCTTTTGCCGCAAGTCCTGCAAGCACAAGGGATGCGCTTGCCCTTAGGTCGCTTGCCATTATCGGAGCGCCGCTTATTTCCCTAACCCCTCTTACAACTGCACTATTCCCAACAATCTTAATATCGGCACCCATTCTTCTGAGTTCGCTTGTATGCATAAATCTTTGGGGAAAAATGTTTTCAGTGATAATACTCATTCCCTGGCAAAGGCACATAAGGGTCATCATCTGTGCCTGCATATCTGTTGGAAATCCCGGATATGGAAGAGTTGAAATATCTGTGCTCGTTATCTCTTTGCTACCTTTTACCCTTATGGAACCATTATCCCTTTTTATTTCTACACCTGCTTGTATAAGCTTTCCGGCAAGGTTTCCTAAATGTTCAAATTTGCAGTTTTTTATAGTCAGGTCACTTTCGTTAAGAGATGCAGCTATCATTAGTGTTCCTGCTTCAATCCTGTCGGGCATTATTTCATAATCTTTGATTGGGTTGAGTTTTTTTACACCTTCTATTGTTATTATGTCTGTTCCGGCACCTTCAATTTTAGCACCCATTTTGATCAATACATTTGCAAGATCAACCACTTCCGGTTCACATGCAGCATTTAAAAGCACCGTCTCACCTTCAGATATCGAAGCTGAGAGCATAATGTTTTCAGTGCCAGTTACTGTTGAAACATCAAAAGGAATTACCCCGCCTTTTAATACTTTTGCTGATGTTTCCACATATCCTTCTTCAAGTTTTGTTTTAGCACCTAGTATCTCAAGCCCTTTAATGTGCTGATCAATAGGCCTTTCCCCAATAGCGCAACCACCGGGAAGAGAAACGCGTGATTTTCTAAATCTAGCAGTTAGTGGGCCTAACACAAGCACAGAGGCCCTCATTGTTTTTACAAGATCATAAGGAGCTTCCCAATTATCAATGTTAGTTGAATCTATTTTTAGTTTTTCGTTTTCATATTCTACTTCTGCACCAAGAATTTTGAGAAGCTTTATCATTGTGCGTACATCAGAAAGATCAGGAACATTAGTGAATGTGTTTACCCCTTCATTAAGGATGCATGCTGCCATTATTGGAAGCACTGCATTTTTAGCACCGCTTACCCTTACTTCACCTTCTAATCTTGTGCCGCCTTCTATTACTATTTTTTCCATTTTCCTTTTATTACCCTTTCAATGCCATTAAGATCGTTTGTTGATTCTATATTTGAATATTGATTTTCTTTAAAAAATTTTTTTACTTCTCCTGCCTGGTTAATACCGACTTCAAGTACACACCAGCCATCTGATTTAAGCAGCCTTTTTGATCCTTCAATAATCTTTTTTATATGAAAAAGGCCATTATCCGCACTTACAAGAGAAATATGAGGTTCATGATGTTGAACCTCAGTTTGAAGTTTTCTTAAATCTTGCTCTGAAATATACGGCGGATTGGAAATTATAATATCAAATGAAGATGATTGAAAGCAATCGAGTAAATTAGAGTTAATAAAATTTATTTTTGATTTTCCTTTATTTTGTTCTGCGTTTTTCTTGGCAGTTAAAAGTGATTTAAATGATATATCGGTTGCATAAATTTCCCTACATTCAAACTCGCAGTTTATAGACGCAGCAATACAACCGCTTCCTGTACCAAGGTCGAGCACTACGGGATTAGGTATTTTCCCAAGGATATTGATTGATTCTTCAACCAGCATCTCTGTTTCTTCTCTTGGAATCAGCACATCCTGGTTTACTAAAAATTTTCTTGAATAAAATTCTTTTACCCCAGTGATATAAGCAGAAGGTTCTCCCATTAGTCTTCTTTCTATTGAAGCCATAAACTCATCACATTTAATCTTATCAATATTTTCATAGGGGTCTGAGTGTATTTTTGAAGTATCAATGCTGAGTATTATTGATAAAATTACCCGTGCCTCAATGCCTGGGTTTTCAAACCCATTATCTTTAAATTTTTCTTTGCCTTTTAGGTATAGTTTTTTTAATTCCATTTTATTAGAAAAAAGATTTTATCAGTAATGTTATCCTATGAAAAGTAAACTGGTATTAGCATCTTCATCCCCGAGAAGAAAAGAGTTGCTCCAGAAAATTGGATTTGAATTTAAAATTATTAAGCCTGATATAGATGAAATAATTCTGGATAATGAAAATCCAGAAGATTTTGTTGCAAGAATAGCTAAAGAAAAAGCAACAAAGGTTAGCACAATAGTAGAGGATCCCGCAACTGTAATTGCTGCTGATACAGTTGTTGTAATCCAGGATGAGATTCTCGGGAAACCAAAAGATGATAATGATGCAGAAGTCATGCTCAATAAACTGTCTGATAAAGTGCATTCAGTTCTTACTGGTTTTGCAATTTTTAACTCTGAAAAGGGCATTTTACATGTAGAGGTTGTTGCAACTGAAGTAAGATTTAAGAAGCTTAACAATGATGAAGTACAAGGATATATAAAAACGAACGAGCACTCAGACAAAGCTGGGGCCTACGCTATTCAGGGTATTGGCTCATTTATGGTTGAGAGTATAAATGGATCGTACACTAATGTTGTAGGTCTTCCGGTGTGTGAGCTTGTAAATGCTCTTGCAAAATACAAATTGGTTAAAATGTTTGATTGAAATGGATTTAAAATCAAGAATTGATAATGTGTATGAAAGGGTTGAAAAAGCCTGCGCAAAATCAGGAAGAAAAATAGATGATATTAAATTGGTAGCAGTATCAAAAAAATTTGGAATTGATAAAATAGAAGAGGCTTATAACTTTGGCTTGCGGGATTTTGGGGAAAACTATGCGCAGGAATTTAGAGACAAAGAAAGAGAAATTGATAAAAAACTTAATGAGAATATAAGCTGGCACTTTATAGGAAGTATTCAAAAGAATAAAGTTAAGTATTTGGTTGGTAATACTTCATTAATTCATACGATAGATAGTTTTTCTTTGGCAAAAGAGTTTAATAAAAGAGCAGCACGGCTTGATTGTAATGTGAATTCACTTATTGAAATAAACATAAGTGGGGAAGATAACAAAAGTGGTATTAAGCCTGGTGAAGTGAATGAGCTGCTTAATTCAATAAAAGAGTTAAAAAATGTTAATATTACGGGGTTAATGGGTATGGCTCCTTATTCTGATAATATGGAAGATGCACGACCATATTTTCGTAAGCTTCGAGAGATAAGGGATGAGATTAAAGTTCATGCAAAAAGTTTTAAAGAGCTTTCGATGGGAATGAGTGGTGATTTTGAGGTGGCAATTGAAGAAGGTGCAACAATAATAAGGCTTGGTTCATTAATATTTGGAGAAAGGCCTTATTAACAAATGGAGATTTATTAGATGAGCAGTATAGGATTTATTGGAGCCGGAAATATGGCTGAGGCCATGATTAAAGGACTTCTAGCTTCAAAAAGCTTTAAAAAAAGTGAAATAATTGCAAGTGATATAAACACTGAAAGGCTGAAATTTATATCTACTCAACATGGAATAAAAACAACACCCGCCAATAAAGATGTGGTAGAAAACTCAGATCTTCTTGTTTTATCTGTAAAGCCCGGGGTATTTGGTTCTGTGCTGAAAGAGCTAAAAAATCTCGCAATATCCCAAAAAATATTTATATCCATTGCTGCCGGAATAAATACTTCTTTTATAAAAAGCAAAATTGGAAAGAATATCAAGCTTGCGAGAGTTATGCCGAATACTCCAAGCCTGGTAAGGCAGGGTGCATCAGCAGTGTATTTTGATGAGGGTTTTTCTCGAGATGAAAAAGAAAGAGTGATGAGTATCCTTAGTTCTATTGGAAATGCCTATCAACTTGAGTCTGAAGAACTAATGGATGCTGTAACAGGGCTTAGTGGAAGTGGCCCTGCATTTGTCTCCATGTTTATCGAAGCTTTATCAGACGGCGGCGTTAAAATGGGTCTCTCAAGAAAGCTCTCTCTTGATCTTGCAGCACAAACCGTTTTAGGTACTTCAAAATTGTTGATCGAAACCCAAAAACATCCGGGTGAGTTGAAAGATATGGTCTCTTCACCGGGTGGTACCACAATTGCCGGAATCCATAAGCTTGAAGAAAAGGGTTTTAGGGATGCGGTAATCTCTGCAGTTGAGTCTGCCACTATCAGATCTAAAGTGTTATCTAAAGAGGAGTAAAAATGGAAATTATTGGAAGTAATTTAATTACAGCAATTGCAGATGTAATTGGTTTAATAATTAGTATCTATACGTTTATCATTATTGGAAGAGTGCTTATTTCCTGGGTCAGCCCTGATCCATATAATCCTATAGTAAGATTCTTATATATGGCAACTGAGCCTATTCTCGGTTTTGCAAGAAGATATATACCACCGATAGGTGGAACTCTCGACATCTCACCCATCGTAGTGTTAATTCTTATTCAATTTTTAGGAAAACTAATTGTTGACACTCTTTACCAATTGGCCAGTTCTATCTGATTGTAATGCCTTTAATAAATGTTGACGGTATAAAAACGAATTATATTACTATAAGTGAGTTTCAAAAATCACTTCCAACCGTGATCCTTCTTCACGGTGCTTGTCAGAGCATTTGGTGCTGGAAATTTCAAACCACTTTCTTCGAGAATTATAAAAGATTTAATTCAATTGCTGTTGATCTTCCCGGACATGGAAAATCAAGTGGCGATGGTTTCAGTTCAATAAATGAGTATTCAGACTTTCTTAATAGCTTCATTCAACATTTAGGTTTAGAAGACATAATTCTACTTGGCCATTCTATGGGTGGTAGAATTTCTCAGGTGTTTGCTTTGGATTATCCGGAGAAAGTTGCAGGTTGTATCCTAGTTGGGACAGGTGCAAGATTAAAGGTTACCCAGTCTACATTCAATCTCATTGAAAAAGGTTTTAAAAGCTTTGCCGGAGTTGCCTCCAAAAATTCATTTTCCAATAACTTTCCAGAAGAATTAAGAGAAGAATTTTACAATAAACTTATGAACGCAAATAAAACTAGTTGTATGAATGATATGATTGCCTGTAATGAGTTTGATGTTGAAGATGATGTATCAAAAATCGAAATTCCTTCATTAATTATTGCCGCAGAAAATGATATTTTAGCCCCTGTTAAATACTCAAGAAAACTAAATGAAAGTATTAAGGGTTCAAGATTAGATATTTTAGGAGACTCGGGTCATTTTATGATGCTTGAGAAACCTGATGAATTTAATTCGTTATTGAAAGAATTTTTGGATATTTTGTGAAAATTGTTGAGTTTTTAAAAGATGTTATTGTATATTATCACAACTTAATTTTAGGGGGTTTTAGATGAAAAACTTAATTTTTGTATTGCTTGCACTATTTTTATTACAGACCACTTCATATGCCAAGAATGGTGTGGAACTTCAGATTGAAGTAAAAGAGGATGCCGAGACAGATGTTACCAAGATGGTTGTGCTTGATAACCATCTCAAGATGGAGATTATGAATGATTCAAACGCAAAGGATTTTGTGACTTTCGACGGCCAGAAAATGTGTACGGTTGATAATAATAAAAAAGAGTGCAACTGTATGAAAAAAGAAGACATAAAGAAGATGGCTGCAGAGATAAATAAACAGTTTGCAGCATTTGATATGGAAGAGATGTTAAAAGATGTGCCCCCAGCGCAACGTGAGATGGTTAGGCAGCAAATGGAAAAGATGATGCCAAAACAAGCTGCTTCAGCTAAAGTGTCAAAACCTGATCTAAAAAAGATAGGAAATGAGAAGTTTAACAACTATCCAAGCAGAAAATATTTGCTTAAAGGCAGCGGAGAAGAAACTTATCTTTGGGTTACCGATTGGGGAAATATCTCAGGAGGCAAAGAAGTATCCAACGCTTTTATTAGCCTTGGAAATTTCTTTGATGAAATGCTTGAGATCACTTCGCAGCTTCCAGGTGCTCAACAAAGGGAGCAAGACAACTTTATAAGCATAATGGATGATGTAAATGGAGTGATTCACAGCTCAAAAGCTTATGAGAATGGAAAGCTCGTGAGTGAAAGCAGGCTTTTAAAGTCGATTAAAAGAGATGTAAACCTAAGTGAGTTTAAATCTCCTTATTCATGTAAAGACCCTTTGAGCCAGCTTTAAACATGAAGGCGGCTTTACTGGAAACCGTAATTTGTTAAACTAACTTCCAAAATTATTTGAAGGAGAAAACTAAAATGAAGATTTCACTTTTGGGAGGGACCGGCGATATTGCAGAAGGACTCGTACTTAGATGGTCGCAAGCCGGACACGAAATTTATATTGGATCAAGAAGCGAGGAAAAAGCTCAGGGCATTGCAGCTGAGTATATTGAAAAGCTTAAAGAACTTGGAATAGAGCCAAAGATTCATGGTATGGAAAACGCTCAGGCCGCAAAACATTCGGAAGTTATTATTATAAGCATTCCGCCTGAATATGCTGCTTCTACAATTAAGGCCTGTGCTGATAATATCACAGATCAGATAGTTGTAACACCAGTTGTCTCAATGAAAAAAGAAGGGAAAACATTTCTTTTTGACCCGCCTTCTCAGGGATCATCTGCAGCTGAGATAAATGAAGTGCTTCCCAGTACTGCAAAACTTGTTTCGGCTTATCACAACCTTCCGGCCACAGGTCTTGCAAAGATTGATGAAGAACTTGATTATGATGTTGTAATTTGCGGTGATGATGAAGATGCTAAGGCTGTAGTTACAAAACTTACAGAAGAGATGAAGAATTTAAGGGTGCTCGATGCCGGGCCACTTGATGTGTCTCCAATGATTGAGGCGATTACTCCATTAATAGTAAGTTTGAATATAAGACTTAAAAAACACTTTT
This sequence comes from Deltaproteobacteria bacterium, assembly GCA_029262295.1. Classification (GTDB taxonomy): domain Bacteria; phylum Desulfobacterota_D; class UBA1144; order Nemesobacterales; family Nemesobacteraceae; genus JAJCZR01. The sequence goes on from JAJCZR010000075.1 coordinate 19,994, forward strand.
CAATAAAATTTGTTTAAAATTATATGAGATTATTCTCCAATTATCTGGAGAATAATCTCTCTTTTTCTTTCCCTATTATCAAAATCAACAAAAATAATTTGCTGCCATGTTCCAAGTAATAAATTTTTTGAACTAAAAGGCACTGTCAGGGATGGTCCAAGCATTGATGCCCTTATATGCGAATGGCCATTTCCATCGCCCCACCTTTCATTATGTGCATAATTAATATTTTTTGGAATGATTTTTTCAAAAGCATCTTTTAGATCATTTACTGCTCCACTTTCAAACTCAATTGTTGTAATTCCGCCTGTTGATCCAGGGATAAAAACTGTGACAGTTCCAGTTTGAATCTCAGATTCAATTATCTTACTTTCAACTTCTAACGTAATATCAATTACATCACAGTCTCCATTGGTGTATAAAATAAAAGATTTTGTTTCAACCATTATTTTTAAAAAAGATTAAGCTGAGTAGGTGATGTTAATGGTTTTGCATTGTAGCCGTATTTATTAAGTGTTCTAGCAAATTCCACACTAAAGCCATCAACCAGAAATATTTCTTTAGGTTTTGCAACATCCACATATTGAAGTAGCTCTTCATACCCAGCATGGTTACTCAAAGGAAAAGCCACATCTGCTTTAAAGGCCGACCTTACAAAAGCTCCGTTATCCATACTCCACCCCATTACTACACAAACTTTTTTATTTTGAAGATTTTCAATAAAATTAGACCCCCTGAAGTATGGAGGGATAATAACCACCTTGTTTTTGATGTTTTTTCTTTTAAGGTTTTCGTAGTAAGGAAATTTAACTCCGAGTTCTTCATATAATTTCAAAACTTTCACAATTGTTGGATGAAGACACATATCGAAACTTCTATCACCAAGGTGAGTTATTAGATCCTGTGCTTTTCCCATTTTATCAACCACTACAACAGGAATTTTTCCTGCTGATAAAGTTTCTCTAATAAAATCAAGAATTGATTCCATTACAACTTCACTTTCAGGAAAGCTGAATTTGGGAAGCCCATAAATACATTTCATTACGAGAGTGTCGCATCTTCTCATCTCAATATATTCAGCTGTTTTTGAGTATCTTAGTTTGAAATCCCCCGTGTATACAAGCCTTTTGCCATCCTCTTCAACAACAATTTGTGCACCCCCAAGTATATATCCAGAAGGGATGAGCTCTATTTGTGTTTTCCCGAGTGTGAAAGGTTTATTGTAGGGGCAGGAAAGGACAACCGAGTTCTTGATCTTGTTGCCGAGAAGTTTTATGGTTTCGGGGGTTGCAATTATCTTTTTGTGGTTTGGCAGACTGACTATATTCGCATTAGATATGAATGAGAGGGGAACTTTTTTGGTAGCATCAAAATATAGATCAGTTCCTGAGAGCCTTAAGCCTTCTGTTGTGTCAATCCCCTGCATTTTCAAAACAAAATTTACTTCTAAATCTTAATCATTACAAGATTGAAGGCTAATCAGTTCTTTCTTTGCTGTAGTTAAAATTATTAAATATTAAAGACAAGTTGAGTTATAATCATATTATGAAAAAACTTTTATATACATTGGTTCTTTTTTCAATAATTTTTATTCCTGTAAAATTACATTCAAGTGAGATCGTTGATTATGAACGTATCAAGAATAATCCCGCTGATTATATTGATGTTATAGACTGGAATTTTTACGTTGCTTCAAGAGTGGCAATTCTCTACAATGTGACACTCGAGAATAAAAGCCCTGTTACTTACAAAAGAGTGAAAGTAAGGGTCAATTATTTTTCGAGAAGCGGTTCAAGTGCGGGAATAAAGATAGCTGAGCAAAAAGCTGTCTTAGACATTACTTTGCCACCCAATAGTAAACAAACATATCTTAAAAGCGGCTATCCAATTGGAGCAGGCTCACGAGGCTTTAAAGTCAAAAATCTGGATATTATCTCTGCTGAAGTTGTAAAAAACTAGAATTTCTTATAATTCAGGTAGATTATCTACTTTTGATTCGGAGGCTCCTAAATGGATAAAACTGAGAAATTACTAAAAGAACTGACTGAAGCAAACGGTGTTCCAGGTTATGAATCCGAGATTAGTGAAATAATAACCAAACATTTCAAACCTATTGGCAAACTTACAAAAGACAAAATGGGAAGCATAATTTGTGAGAAACCCGGTAAAACAAAGACTCCTAAAATTATGTTGGCAAGCCATATGGACGAAATTGGTTTTATGATAAAACATATAACCAAAGAAGGTTTCTTGAAATTTACTCCACTTGGTGGCTGGTGGGACCAGGTTTTGTTAACCCAACCTGTAAAGATTATTACATCAAAGAAAAAAGAAGTAATAGGTGTAATTGGTGCCAAGCCGCCCCATCTGATTCCGCAGGATGAGAGAAGTAAAGTTGTACAGAAAAAGAATATGTATATTGACGTGGGTGCATCTTCGAAAGAGGATATTGAAAAAATCGGAATAAGAGTTGGTGATCCTGTTATTCCGCTTAGCAGTTTTACTGAGCTTGCTGTGCCAAACACTTATATGTCGAAAGCTTTTGATGATAGAGTGGGTTGCGCTGTTTCAATATCTGCTTTACAAAAACTAAAGGCTACAACTCATCCAAATACAGTGTTTGCAGCAGCCACAGTGCAGGAAGAAGTGGGGGTGAGAGGAGCAAACACAAGCGTAGAGATGATTGATCCTGATATTGCATTTATCCTTGAGTCTGATATTGCCGGAGATGTGCCTGGAATAAGGCCAGAAGAATCTTCCACAAAGATGGGAGAGGGGCCTTCACTTTTACTTTATGATTCAAGAATGATTCCTAATCTAAAATTAAGAGATCTTGTGATTGACACTGCAAAAAAAGAAAAAATTCCACTTCAATTCACTACAATGGAAGGTGGTGCAACAGATGGTTCCGTGATTCATATTCATAAATATGGAGTGCCCACAGTTGTTTTAGGAGTGCCTACAAGGCACATTCATAGCCATAATTCAATTATTAGAAGAAAAGATTTTGATAATGCTGTGAAACTTTTAGTGGCACTTGTAAAAAAACTGGATAAACAAACTGTTTCCAAACTTACATAGAGATAATAAGGAAAAACCTAAGGGCCGGAGGATATAGTGAGATGATGAGTATCTATTATATCGAGCAACCAACCGACCATAGGCAACTCTAAAGCCCTTAGGTTTAAAGCTTTGCGCCCCATCTTTTCAAATGGTTTGCCATTTTTTCGTTTATACTCAACATTATAATAATTTCCTTATTAAGTCAATAAAAATTTTTAGTTATTGCAGTTACTTACTAAAATATTAGTCCAAAAAATCCAGATTCCATTCAGACAAAAACATACTAAGATAATCTTCAATAAACTTGTGTCTTTTCTCAGCTATCCTTTTTCCAGTAGCCGTATTCATCTCATCTTTTAATAAAAGCAGTTTTTCATAAAAATGATTTACTGATGTGCCACGATGATTTTTATACTCCTCAAAATTATTGTGAATTAGTGGTTTGATTCCGGGGTCATAAATTTTATTGCCTTTATAACCACCATACGCAAATGCCCTTGCAATTCCTATTGCCCCAAGGGCTTCAATTCTGTCAGCATCTTGCACAACTTTGCCTTCAAGGCTCAAAGATTCTTTTTTTACATTAGCCCCTTTAAATGAAACCGATCTTATTATTTCTTTAATTTGATCTATAGAATTAGTATCAAGGTTTAATTGTTTTAAGAATTTTTCTGCAATTCTGGGCCCAATATTTTCATCGCCATCATTGAATTTCCAGTCTGCAATATCATGTAAAAGTGCCGAAAGTTTTACAATGAAAATATCTGCTTTTTCTTTTTCTCCTATGTGTTTTGCAAGTTTATAAACTCGTTCAGTATGCCACCAGTCGTGCCCTGTGGTATCATGTGAAAGTTTGTCTTTCACAAAGCTTATTGTCTTATTAATTATTTCTGTTTGATTAATCATTGAATTAGTAATAGAATTAGTTTGGGTTGGGAATAATTTAAACTAAAATTTTAACTATGTGTAACGCATCGAGAAGAAAGTCCACAAGGATACCTTTCAGGAAAAGGGTAAGGTTTGGGGCAAAATCCCTTAAATATATGGGGCATAGTCTCAACTTTTCTCTCCATGGAATGGTAATTGAATCTGCAAAACTTTATTCACCTGGCAGCAAAGTTTTAATTGAGGTTGTAGATAACCTGAATGAGAATTTTGATGAAACTTTGCCTTCAGTTGCAATTGGGACAGTTGTCTGGGCCACGCGCGGGCTGGGTGTTGTGCAAAGTGGAAAGATGGGGATTCGGTTTTCAAAAACATCAAAACCGTTAAAAAGTTTTTATAAATCAAGAACTACCGAATAAAAATTACTTTCGCATTACTTCTATCTTCCTTTAAACTTATTTTAAAACTAATTCAAATTCTAAGAGGTGTTTTAATGAAACTGAAGCTAAATTTAGTTGTAATTTTTTCAGCAATAATGCTATTTGCAGGATGTAATGCAGATGCACAGATAGAAGGAGCGGATAAAGATCAGTTTAATAAATACTGGTATGCGGGCAAAGCAGAGATCACAAGTTATGATCTTAAGCAGGCTAGGTATGGTGAGGTGCATGATGGTTATGCGGTGACTGTGTTTGTTACTGAGCCATTTTCTAAATCCAAGCAGGTAAAGCTTGATAATCCAAAAATTAATAAAAATGATGTTTTAAACGTGTTGAAATTAAATTATGTTAAGAAATTTAATACGGGAATTTACAGATATTCTGTAATGGAATCGATCTTTACACCGGTTGATCTAAAGAATAACCCTAATACCGTGAAACTTTCATCTTCAGTGCAGGAATGGTGTGGGCATGTATATACTCAGCTTAACCTTGATGAAGATAAATACGATGTAGAGGCGTTTTCTTACTTTGAGAGTGAGGGAGATGAGGAATTTGAGATTAAAAGAGAATTTTTGGAAGATGAGGTTTGGAACCGTATAAGGATTAATCCATCAAGCTTGCCGACTGGTAAATTTAAGTTAATTCCAAGTGTACTAATATCAAGATTAACTCACAGGCCACTCAAAGTTGAATCCGTTACTGCAACTCTATCGGAAGTCCTTGAGAAAAAAAATATTATGAGATATAAAGTAATCTTTTCTGGTTCAAACAGAGAGCTTTCAATAGATTTCGCCGCAAATTTTCCTTATGAAATTGAATCGTGGGAAGAGAAATATAAAAGCGGTTTTGGCCCAGGGGCTAAAGTCCTTTCAACAACAGCAACCAAGAAGGAAAGAATTTTAAGTGATTACTGGAATAAACATGATATTGAAGATGTGCATCTAAGAAGAAAACTTGGGATTGAGTAAGTGATTCTTGTCATCCCGTGCTTGACACGAGATCCAGAATAATCTTTATAATACTACTTCCTTGCTAACTTTGGATGCCGCATCAAGTCCGGCATGACAGAAAAAAACATAAATAAAAAGGCTGGCCATTTAGACCAGCCTTTATTCGAATTTTAATTTACTTTTACTTCAATCTTTTTGGGAGCAGCTTCTTCTTTCTTTGGAAGAGTTACTTCAAGAACGCCATCTTTATATTTGGCTGAGATATTGTTTCTATCAACCTTTTCATCAATAAAAAAGCTTCTTTCGAAAGATCCATAAGAGCTTTCAACTCTCACGTAATTATCACCTTCATCTTTCTTTTCAAACTTCTTTTCACCTCTGATTACAAGGTTGTTGTCCTTTAGATCGATATCAATATCTTCCTTGCTTACTCCGGGAACTTCTGCTCTTACGACATAGCTTTTTTCATTTTCCACTATGTCCACTTTGGGAGACCATCTGCTTTCGCTGTCAAAATCTCCTTCATAGTTTTTGGCAAATCCCTCGTTGAACTCTTTTAATATATTAAAAGGCTCCCATAATCTTAATCCGTATCTCATGATTGTTTACCTCCTGTTGTTAAACAGTAATTTATTGTTTTGTTTATCTTCATACTCGGAAATTAATCATGGATTGGAGGGAGTCAAGGGGAAATTTTAAGATTGAAGATTTTTTCGAAAACTTAAAATTTATAAGAAATAATTGTTGTTTCAATATTTTAAAACAGATTGACCATCTTTTGCATAAATCTAATAATTTTCTTGCAAAAAATTTTAGCTTCAAATGATATAGTTGTTTCTAAATCAGATCTAATAGAGTTTTTCCATATATCACTTTCAAAATAGCCTGGAGCAGCAACCTGAGGATAAATTCCATATCTAATTAAATTGGTAATATCATTTCTTCTCATAATGCCATCAGAAGCTAATCTTATTGGATAGACGTGCCTCATTAATTTTCTTGCTCCTTTTATATTAAGAAGATAGGTAGATGTTCTATTGGCACTTCTTGTTATATTTGCCACCCTATAAATATCATATATTGGTTTTCCAAATGGTTTGAGTCTCCCATCTGTGGCAAAGTTGATATGTTCCCAATCGTTTGGGAATTTTTCTCTAACTTCTAAGATTTTAAAGAGCATTTCACCAATCAGAGCATCATCTTCCAAAATAAGGGCTTCTTCTATGCTTTCTATGATCATACGTTCCCATATTTTTGCATGTGTGAGTGCACAACCTACCTCTCCGGGGCTTAGCTCTCTCCCAATTGTTTTTATAGATTCTTTTTTGGAATATAGTTCGAGATCTTTTTCTGAAATTTTTGTTCCATCGATGGCTTTAATTAATTCAAAATCAATATTGAGATTAGTCAATTGTTTTTCAATATGTCTCCTCCGTTCTTTTGAATGCTCAAGATTTACTACTAATACTGGAAGTTTCTTTTTCATTTAATAACCTCTTTCTTATATCCATATAAATCAAAATCTGTTTTGTAAATTTTGTAAATTATTTCTATAAGACCTGAATCTAGATTAGTATTTTTATTTACATTCTCATGTTGAGATTTCTTTCAAATTTCCACTGTTACAAAGAAGAGTGTATAACACCTTATAATTTGTTGTGAGGATAATATTTTTAGATCCATGAGCAAAATAAGGCATTTATAAATGTCCTTTGAATGGTTTTTATAAGCGAAGATTATTATATAATAAATAGTTGGAATATATTATTAATATTGACAGTAAATGATAAAACCAATCAATATTATATTATGATATACAATACTAACTTCTGGGAATAATGAATGGCAAAAAGATAAGGCGGATATTTAGTTGCAAAGACTCTCTATGATTTGGGGGTAAGAGATATATTTACACTTGCCGGCGGACATATAAATCCAAAATTTTTTCCTGTAAGTTTTTGTCACATATTAGCATAACAATGTAATATCTTTTAGAATATGCATCTTGTCTTCAACCTAGCATTAAAACTACATTCTTAAATGAATTATTAGATAAATCTTTGCAAATTTTTAACTTACGATGCATACCATCCCCACTGTAACTTTTAACTGTTTGATTGCAATTTCAATACCTTGGCTTTTCCCTTAAAGACTTCACTGAATCTGCTTGTTGAACCCAGAGAATTACTAGTATCGAGTTCCCATGTTTGATTGTTTAATTTTATTAGTCTTCAATGTTTTTTTCAGTAAGAAAATCTTCTGGGATTTCTGCAGTTTTTTGAAGTACGACTGCAAAATAAAATAGGGGTGTACCTTCAACAGACAAGCGGTGTTGGTATTTTTCAATATGAAATACATCAAGGTACTTTGAGAAAATCAGTTCTCTTACAAACTTAGAGAATCCGGAATCGTCAGTTATCTCAAGAAAGGTTTCTTTAATGTTGAATGCTACCCATCCGCCTTCTGCAACAAAATGAAGCGCCTGGAAAAATGCTTTGGGTGGAATATCCCCGAATCCAAGTGCAGCAACAGAAGTTAGGCAATCAATTGACCATTCTGAAATTTCTTCAACCAGATAAGGTTTAAGGTTTGTAAAGTCGGCAACATAGTATTCGTCATAGCAACTTGGCCTATCTCTAAAACAAGCGTCTCTAGCTTCCGGGATAATATCAACACCAACCATGCGCGCAACACCATATTTATTCAGTACTTCGCCCATAAAACCGTTGCCAGCACCAAGATCTAATACGCGAAGCTCGCTAAAGTTTTTTCCTCGTTTATCCAGAGTCTGTTTTAGTATCTCACCTACTTTGAATGGTGATGTACACTTTAGACGATCATAAAAAAGCTGTTCGTATAATCCGGGGTGAAGATAAATCTGATCATAGTCATGGAACCGTATTTGATGATTTTGATCCCCATCTATTAGAAGGAACTCAACTTCGTCTTGTGCTGAATCATGTGCTTCTTGCTGTGGAAATTGTATTTGGTATCTATTTGGCAATTTTATCCTTGTGTTTTGTATGGGTTTGATTAAGAAAGACTGCTAACACTTAATAATAACACCATCAACGACACACAACAAATTTCCATAGTTTTAAAAGATTTGGTTTTACCATCTTTTTTATATAAAAGTTGATTAAGTAAACTTAAATAGCAATGAGTGAAATTACCCCTTCAACTAAATCAATTTGCCATCAATGCGACTGGGTTTCCGATATTCCACCACTTGAAAGGGGAGATGTAGTTTCTTGCCCACGCTGTGGATATAAACTTTTTAAAAAAGAACCTTTAAGTGTGCAAAATGAAATTGCATGGTCTGTAGCTGCATTGGTTGTTTTGGTCGTAGCCTTGTCATTTGAATTTATAAGTTTTGAAGTGAGCGGTATTAAACATTCAATTGTTTTTGTTGATACTGTTCGTGTTCTATTTAATTTTGACTATGTGTTTTTAGGGATATTGGTATTTTTAACTACCGTCATACTACCTTCGATATATTTGTTAATTATTCTTTATCTTGATATTGGTATAGCACTAGAAATAAAATTTCCCGGCACATTGGCTCTTGCACGTACTATCCGATCAATTAAACCCTGGCTGATGAGCGATGTGTTTATCATCGGAGTGTTGGTAAGCCTAATAAAGATAGTAACACTGGCAAATATACATATCGGCCCTTCCTTTGTGGCTTTTTGTGCATATGCACTGTTAATGCTGAAAACATTGTCTAGTTTTAATGTACACCGTTTGTGGCAGCATATCGGAGATAATATTAGCCCGCCTGAAAATATAATAGCCGGGCGTACTGCACAGGAGCAAAATATGACAAGTTGCACAGCCTGTGACCAACTATTTGATTATCATGATGAACATTTTTGCCCCAGATGCGGTAAGCGACATATTTCACATCATATTGATCGGTTGCAAATTACCTGGGCCCTAATTTTAACAGGGACACTGTTATTTATCCCAGCAAATTTATACCCAATACTGGAAACATCCAGTTTAGGTAATAATGATCCGCAAACAATTGTAGGCGGTGTGCTGCATTTAACTGAGACAGGTTCATGGCCTATAGCCCTTATTATTTTCGTAGCCAGTATACTTATTCCTATTGCAAAAATTTTTGCTTTAAGCTGGTTATGTATAAAAGCACGTACAGCAAAATCAGAAAGTCACCACGATAAAATGCGTCTTTACCATATTACTGAAATGGTTGGCAGGTGGTCTATGGTTGATGTATTTGTCGTTGCTGTGTTAGTTTCGTTAGTCCAGGCAGGTGTATTTATTACCATTACTCCAGGGCCGGCTGCAGTATATTTTGCAGGTGTGGTTATTGTCACAATGATAGCGGCTATTACTTTCGATACAAGATTGATTTGGCTAGTATCTTCAGGAAATGCAGATGAAGACTGATATGACAATCAATATAAGCGAGGAAATGTGAGCGAGGATTTAAAACAAGCTAAAAAAAATACTAAAAAGAAAAGCCACATATCTACAGTCTGGCTTATTCCTTTAATTGCAGTACTTATAGGTGGCTGGCTTCTTTACCAGAACATCAGATTGCAGGGTCCGACTATTACCATTGAACTCAATAATGCTGAAGGCCTTGAAGCTGGGAAAACCAAAGTGAAGATTAGAAGTGTTGATGTTGGAACGCTGGAAGAACTGCGTCTCTCGAATGATTATGACAATGTTATTGCAAAAGTTCAGATGCAGCCTAATCTTAATGAATTGTTAGTGGAAGACACTCAGTTTTGGGTAGTTAAACCTCGAGTTGGGAGGCAGGGGGTTAGTGGTTTGGGCACTATACTTTCCGGCACCTACATTCAAATGCGTCCTGGAAAAGCTGATAAGTCTGCAAAGAGGTTTAAAGTGCTAAATCGTCCTCCTCCCACTCGCCCCAATATTCCAGGTCTTTCCCTATCTCTGACCAGTGAGAGTGTCAACACACTCAGTATTGGTGATCCTATTATATTTCAGGGGTTGACAGTCGGGCAGGTTGAAACTGTAGATTTGGATATTGAGGATCTTTATGTCAGTTACCGTATTTTTATAGAGTCTCCTTATAACAAGCTAGTTACTCAAAACACCAAATTTTGGCCCCGCTCCGGGATTGATTTTCAGATCAGTTCAGAAGGGGTTGATGTGCAGATAGGTAACCTGCAGGCAATACTTGCCGGGGGGCTTACTTTTGGTGTACCTGAAGGTGTTAATGCAGGGGCAAAAGTTGAAAACGGGACTCATTTCAAGCTTTATTCTTCATATAAAAAGGTTCTCAATGACCGGTATGATGAAAAGATAGAGTATGTAGTACTTTTTGATGATTCGGTGCGGTATCTATACAAAGGTGCTGCCGTTGAGTTCCATGGAATACGCGTTGGCACTGTAGCACAGGTGCCGTTTCTAAACAAAAATTTTAGTATTGATCAAATTCGCGGCCTTCGTATCCCGGTGCTCATCAATCTCGAACCGCAGCGTATAAGTAATATTACAGAAGACTTATCGATGGATGAATGGAAACAACTGTTATCTAAGCAGTTTGATGAGGGTTTGCGTGCCACCTTGAAGTCGGCCAACCTACTCACAGGTGCAAAGTTTGTCGACTTAGTTTTTAATAAGAATCCTGAGGTGATAGAACCGAAAACTCTCGGATCTTATCCCATATTTCCAAGCCAGCCCGGTGGATTCGCAACACTGGAACAACAAGTTGAACAACTGCTTAGCAAGCTCAATAATTTGCCAGTTGAGTCACTTATGGCTGAACTTGAAAGCACATTAAAGCAAACCGAAGAAACCATAAAAAGTTTTAATTCAATACTGAATGATGATGTAATTAAGGCAATACCGGCCGATTTACAGAAAACTCTGACCGAGCTACAGTATACTATTAATTCATATCGGGAAGGTGAACCTATCTACAACAATATAAATCAAACGCTGAAAGAGTTGCAACGGTTGATGTCAGATTTGGGAGCACTTACACAGACCCTGAAAGCTAATCCAAATGCGATTATCTTTGGCAATGATAAAGAAAAAGATCCGATACCAAAGGCGGCTGAATAATGTCAAGGTGTATAACCTTATCTTTATTAGTGTTCTTATTAGCAGGCTGTGTCAAGAGCGTTCCAACGAATTACTACTTGCTGCAAGATGATATTAACGCGACACAAACATTCAACACCTCTCGTAGCCTGGCTATAGATAAAATTGAAATAGCAGGCTTTCTTGATAAATCCGGTGTTGTATATCAAACTGGACCCAACCAGGTAAATGTTGCCGTTCGTCACCTATGGGCTGAACCACTTTCCAGTCAGTTGCGCCGAAGTCTGTCTGATCAACTGAGTGAAAACCTCATTGATATAGCTGTTTATCAAAACAAAAATGATGCTCCTGATACAATTATGCTTTTAAATGTTTCTATAGATGGATTTCATGGTCGTTATGATGGTATTGCGAAAGTCTCTGGTACATGGTGGCTCACCGATCAAAAAGCGAAAGTGGTCACACGCCGTGCTTTTGACCAATCTGTGCCGCTTCAAAGTGATGGTTATCCCGAACTTGTGAGGGCTTTATCGTTGGGTTTAGAGGAGACAGTAGCAATGATAGCTGAGGCAGTGCAGACACACTGAAAGTTAGTTTAAATCAAAATTGTATATTTGTATCAGATCTATAAACAAACAAGTTTAAATGGCACTTAAATGGCAAAA
>JAJCZR010000076.1 GCA_029262295.1 Deltaproteobacteria bacterium
AGCTTACAATCCTCATTTGAAATAGCTTAGTTCTTAAATCACCTGCACCAATTGAATGATGTAAAGCAATTGATTTCCATCCCGGCGTCATATACCAATTCCAGATAGATTTTGGGAAATATCCCCACTTTAATTTATTACCTGAAAGCAAAAGATCGTTTACAACTTTTTGATCCCATAACTTTTCATCTTTCACAATTCTTAATACTTGTTTCCAAAAATCAAGAACCTCCTTATTACATCTACACGCCATAAAGCCAATATTTACATTAGTGAATTTCTTCTCACCCTGAAAAACAATATCGTATTTATCTAAACTTTCTTTTATTATGGGCTCGATTTTCTTAAAAAATTGAATATCTATATCACTAAAAATTATGAGTTCTCCGAAGTTTTTTTCTATCAACTCAATAAGAAGGTTTGTCTTATAGACCCATGTTTGATATCCGCCACCAGTACCTTTACTAACTTTATCTTTCACGAAAAGAATATATTCAACGTCGAAATTATCTCTTAAAGTTCTTGAAAATCTTCTTTTTAAGGGCAGAAAATCTTTGCTGTAGAAAGTATAGAGTTTTATCTTGTTCACTTTTTGTTTACTAGAAGGCTATTGGATGAGGGAAATATTGTTCTATCATACCTTTATAATCTTCAATTTTTTTATTAGGCATATTATAGATAGATTTGCTTTCCATATCATATTTTCTAAAGTTCTTTAAGTATTTTTCAGTATATTCTCTATCACGCTCATCCATTAATGAGAAGTTGGCTTTTATTAGAATACTGTGATAACGAATAATCCAAGCGATGTTATCAGGCACATGATCTTTGAATCTATTGTAGACAAATTCGTCGTGATTCCACTGAAAAATACAATTGTCCAAACCAACTTCTTTTTCACGGGTGGTTACAACTGTATTCATACAAACAATATTTTCAGGATCTTCATCAGTTAAAAGAAGTAACTTCCCAAGATCATGTATTAAAGCTGATACAATCATTGCCTCATCTTTAACCCCATCTTTTTCCATAGCCTCAACAACCTGAAGAGTATGAACAAGCTGACTTACACAATACAAAGCAGGATCAGTAGGATCAACGCAACGTGCCAGGTCTTTCATTAAATCCCAAACATATACCTTTCCAAAAACAGGCTTTTCGTATTTATTTTTTAGATATCTTACTTTTTCAATTGTTTGTTGGTTATGAGTCTCAACAATTGATTTTGAATTTTTATGGAATTTTTCTTTCTCAATATCGTGTTTAGTTTTCTTTCTTACACGATTGATTTTGAAACCAAACTTTCCTAGCAACCTATTTGTAGAATTGAAAACAGTGTCCATATACTCCATACCCTGAGGAAAAATGCTGTGAAAGAAGACAATAATACTAATCAACAATTTTATCAATAAACTTATAATTAGTATCAGGAAAGAACTATAGTGGCGGAGAGCGAGGGATTTCCTTCGACTAGGCTCAGGACAGGCTTCTCATCCAACACAACCACAACAAACTTTAATTAATCTAATACTTACTACTTTTTTCAACCAAAGATTTTTTCTTTTCAAAAGACCATCCTTTTAGCTGCTTTTCTCTTTATTATTGCTTCCTTTTCAGTTTCGTATTCTTCAGTGTAAACAAGTTTTAGCATTTCAAATCTTTTAGTATATCTCGATTCTTTTCTCATATGTTTTGCAATTCTACCTTCAAGGTTTTTTGTTATACCAACATAGTAAGACTCACTATCACAGAGCAAAATATATAAATGCCATTTCATGAAAAAAGTTAAATCAGAAGTATTATATTAATTTAAGTGCGGAGAGCGAGGGATTCGAACCCCCATGCCCGTTAGGACGCCTGTTTTCAAGACAGGTGCATTAGCCGTTCTGCCAGCTCTCCGAAAAAGTGTGATGAATTATACACTAATTGATTCTAATTTGAAGAAAAAAGCTATTTTAACAATCTACTTAAATAAGGGTAGGACAAAATTAATAAATGCAAAAATCAATACACATATAAAAAGCGGAAGACCTGAAAAAATTAATAGTAATATAGAATTTTTCTTAAACATAATAATAAAGTTTAATCTACTTTTGTAAGGCCTTCCAATGCTAGTATTAATGCCTGAGTACCAAGTTTTCCATGTCCCATTTCATTTGCTTTTTCGTAAAGACTTTTCACAAGTTTAAGACCGGGAAGATCAATTCCCATTTGTTCAGATTCTTTAACAGCAATTCCCATATCTTTTATAAAGTGCTCTACAAAAAACCCGGGATCATAATCTTTATCAACAATACGAGGCCCAAGATTATTTAGAAGCCAGCTTGAAGCTGCCCCGCTTCCAACTGATTTAAGCATAGTGTGAGGGTCAAGCCCGGCTTTATAACAGTATAAAAGATTCTCACAAACCCCAATCATATTTCCAGCCACAGTGATCTGATTACACATCTTTGTATGCTGCCCTGCCCCAGCCTCTCCCTGATAAACAATGTTTTCACCCATTAAATTAAAAATGGGTAAAAGTTTTTCAAATACTTTGTTATCGCCTCCGACCATTATTGAGAGTTTTCCATTTTTCGCACCAATATCACCACCTGATACAGGGGCATCAAGTGAGTAGCTGCCATTGTCTTTTGCTTCTTTATATATTTCTTTTGCCAAAGTTGGTTCAGTTGTAGTCATATCAACCAAAACCATATTCGATCTTAAGCCGGTAAAAATTCCATTTTCACCAAAATAAACTTCTTTTACATCATCTGGAAATCCAACAATTGTGAAAACGATGTCAGAATTGGAAGCCACTTTTTTTGGGTTATCAACCCAATTGGCACCTGAGTTTAAAAGCTGTTCGGCTTTGTTTTTGGTTCTGTTAAATACTAAAGTTTCGTAACCCTTTTCAATAAGATGGGCACACATTGCACGGCCCATAATACCTGTGCCAATCCAACCTATTTTGGTTTTACCAGGTTCAACTTTTTTATCCAACATAATAAAGGAAGTGATAATTAAGATTAATTTAGATTAGCTTGAAAGAGCATTTTGTTTCAGCAAAGGAAGATATTTTCCACCTAAAAGAATATGTCCGTCATCAGTGCCTGACATCAATCTTTCTACTAAATATTTTTTATCAGGGCCAAGAATATTCACGCCATGATCTGATTCAACAAGACAAAGCAATTTAAGCTCGTTTCCGTTTCTATTTGCAGTCTCATAAATTGCCGAGTAATTAAGAAGTGCTGCTTCGACTGTGCCGCAGGGAAGCGAAGGATTGTTAGCTCCTGCATGATGTTCACTATCTACGAACCAGTTAGGGTCAGGGTAGCCATGAAAATGGAGTATAGGCATACCTTCTTTAATAAGATAGGGAGCATAAAGTGATGAGGATAAAGCTTGGGCCAAAATAACAAAAGTATCAAAAGAAGGCCTTATATCTTTTCTTGTAAGATCTATCCCCTTTGGTATTTCAAGATAGAGCTGCCCTTTAATCAAACCAATTCTCACAATATCAGATTTTGGGTTAAGGTTGGTTTTATCACACCCGGACCTTGAAGTGACGATACGAATATCGGGCACCTGCTGGTAAATGTTTTCATCTTTTATAACTGTCTTTATATACCATCTTTCATTTTTATCAATCCTCACAGCTCCATCATCAAAACTTTCAACAACTTCAAGGGCATTCCAGGCTGGCTCATCAATATACTTTTCACCTTCGTATTTAGGTGCTTCCACAAATGCAATAAAACCGTAGGAAACCCCTGTTCTTCCATCCATTACTTTTTTCACTACATCCCTATGCGACTGCCGTCGGATTCTGTCATTAAACTTTGAACCTTCCGGGAAAAGATGGGTTTTTTTAAGCTCCTTTCCAAGTTCCGAAAGCTGGTCTGCATATACAGTTTCATCAGGATCAAACTCACCTTTAATAAAACGGTTGAGAACAGGAGGTTTGATAGGGGCATATATCTTTGGCACTAAAGACTTTAAAACAAAGCTATCTAAACCATTATGCTCATAAATTGAGTCGGAAAGGTTCATATTGATAATCCCAAATTTTTTATCTGAAACACCAATAACTATCTCCGACATACTGTTTATAAGGTTTTTAAGTCCTATAGATATTTTCTTGTCGTAGGCAAGATCTTCGTCTTCAAACTCTGGATCAAGTGTTTTCAACGTGATTACCTGCGTGTTATATGGATCCTGAAGATTGCCAATAGTAAAGTTATCAGCCCAGCCGCTTATCTTTAGTATTTCACTCACTGATCTGTCATCGTTTCTTACAAATGAGTAAATATCCTCTGCCATTTTCATAAAAAATCTTCTAACAAGTGAAGGTTCTTTTCTTACTGCCACTACAGCATGAATGTTGCCCCTTACCTTTCTTATACGAAAAAGTCTTGAGAAAAAACCATATGTGTCACCGGGAGTAGTGGCTTCTTTCCAGTCAATTACGGTTACTCCATTTTTAATTAATGAACCTTTAAGTGCTTCACGAAAGTTTTTTACTTCGGAATCAAAATAATGCGGTGGCACAGGTTTAAATGTCACACGTACCCTTTCTGCCATCTCAACAGGATTTTTAGGATTTATTATATCCTTATTTATTGGCATTCCAGCCAGTCCAATAATCGTTTTTACATCAAGATCGGCAATCTGTTTTGCTTCCATAGATTTTATAACCTCCAAGGGTTATCACATCTTTAATAGGCAAAGATATAAAACAATATAAAATGATATATAACTGTTGAATTTTGACCACTTAATCGAAAAGAATCAACACACCATAATTTAAACCTGATTTACTATTTTTTCAATTTCATCTTCCATCTGCTTTCTAACAAGTTGAGAAAGTTCCTCTCTGCCTTTTTTCCCTTTAGGATAATCATTTGGGTCTATCGCAGGCAAAACCCTTATCGTCATCTTTTTACTTTTATCAAGATCAATTTTAATCTGGTTTTTTGGTCTTATATCTTTCCCGCCCCATATAATCATTGGAATAATGGGTGCTCCCGAAAGGGACGCTATCAAAAAAACGCCTTGTTTAAAAGGAAGAAGATTTCCATCTTCACTCCTTGTACCTTCAGGTGCAATCATTACTGCATCAGTTCCTGTTTTGAGATCTTTCACAATATCTCTTACCTGTTTAGTATCATTGACCGAACCGTCCCTTTTCACGAAGTAGTGACCGGAGAGCAATGCAACCATTCCCACAAACGGTAAATATAGTAATTCCCTTTTCATAACTGCCTTCCAGCCAACAGGCACCACTGCCGAAAAAGCAAGAATATCAAAGGTGCTTTGGTGGTTGTATAAAATCAGGCAGGGTTTGCCCCTTGGTATATTCTCCAAACCATCAACATCAAGCTTAACACCAAAAGAATTTAGAATTGTTCGCCCCCATGGACGTATACAAAAATCCACTGCTGCCTTTGTACTCCAAAATGAGGCAATAATTCCAAGTGTGCCCCAAAAAGCTGTGAGCAAAAACATTAAAATGTTGGCAATCCAGGATTTTATTGTTTTCATTAATCTCTTTAATTAAAAGTAGGTGAATTTAAATTGAAGGAACAATTAAATTAATACTATTCTCAGAAATTTCAATTTTGTGTTTTCCTTTTTCAAGTATGAATACTTCCCCATCAATATGCGCAGGAAGATCTGTAAAGGTTTCAAATTCAAGTTTTTTAGACTTAATCAGATCCACTTTTTTTATATTTTTTTTTCCCTTTAGCACATTTGGTATTTTAAACAGTCTTTCAATTGGATTCATATTACTTACAATATGAAAATCAAGAAAACCATCGAATATTGAGGCATCAGGTGCAAGATTAAACTTCCCTCCTTGAAATGGGCCATTTGATGCACCAAATAAAAGAAGATTCTCATTTCTTCTTTCATTATTAAGTAAAGACTCTGTTTTAAAAGCAGAAAAAGAAAATGCCTGGTATATAGCTCCTATAATATAACCTGATATACCGAAATATTTTTTTAATCGACTAAACATATGAGCAACCGCCCCATCCATACCAATACCAAGCCCATTAATAAAGCAGCGTGATCCTATATAAGCAACATCGCCCGACTTTACTTCACCATTTAAAATTGTGTTTATAGCTTCATTTTTCTTTAATGGAATTCCCATTGCTTTTGGAAAATCATTGCCGCTTCCAGTTGGGATTACCCCTAAAGCAACATCTTTATTAACTATTTCCCTGGCAATCTCACTTGTAGTGCCGTCACCACCTACTGAAACAATATGAGTGAATCCACTAGATACAGCAGTTTTGGCAAGTGCTCCTGCATCACCTCTTTTTTTGGTTAAATGAATTTCAAAATCAGCCCCACTCTTGTTAAAAGAGGATTCAATTTTTTCTAATATTTTCTTTAATCTAGATGGACCAGCTTTGGGATTTGCTATTATAAAATATTTTATTATCATAAAGCACTCAAAATAAAACAATTATAATTGATTTATAAAGCAGTTAAAGACAGAGAAATTATTTGATAAACTCGCATTTTTATGTTAAATAAAGTGGTTTATTCGGATTTTTGTCAAGATTATCAGGAGGAATTTAATGAGTGAACAAGCTCAAGTTGCAGAAGAAGTAAACATGAAGCAGCTACTGGAAGCCGGTGTTCATTTTGGACACCAAAAAAGCCACTGGAACCCTAAAATGGAGTCTTACATTTTTGGGGCAAGAAATGGAATTCATATTATTGATCTTCAACAAACAGTAGGGCTATTTAAAAAGGCTTATGAATATGTAAGAAGTGTTGCAAGCGAAGGTGGTGACATACTTTTCATTGGAACAAAAAAACAGGCCCAGGGGATTATAGAAGAAGAAGCCCTCAGATGTAGTATGCCTTACGTAAATTCAAGATGGCTTGGCGGTACATTAACAAACTTTAATACAATCCGTTCAAGAGTTGATTATCTTTTGGAACTTACAAAACTTGAAGAAGATGGCCAGCTGGAACTACTTCCAAAAAAAGAAGCAAAAAACCTTAGAAGGGAAAAAGCAAAGCTTCAGAATATTCTTGGTGGAATAGTAAATTTAAAAAGGGCCCCAGATGCAGTTTTTATTGTTGATACCAGAAAAGAATCAATTGCCGTTAAAGAATCAAGAAATTTGGATATACCTATAGTTGCTGTTGTGGACACAAATTGTGATCCAGCAACTGCAGATTTAATTATCCCTAGTAATGATGATGCAATTAGGGCAATTAAACTTTTTACAGAAAAAATTGCAGATGCTTGTATTGAAGGAAGACACATGTATGAACAAAAACTAACCTCAGGTGAGATTGAAAAGCCGAAGGAACAAGAATCCAAATTAATTGTAGAGAGAAAGGTATTTGTCTTTAAAGACAGGGAAGTAGAAAAAGAAGAAAAAGCTGCAGCTTCTGTAGCAGTCTCTGAATCTACAATTAAAGAAAAACAGGAAATAGAAGCAGCTCAGAACACTGAAAGTGAAGAAGTAAGTGTTGAGAAAGAAAAGGGAGAAACTGATAATGGCTGAGATAACAGCGGCAATGGTTAAAGATCTTAGGGATCAGACTGGTGCGCCATTTATTGATTGTAAAAATGCTTTGAATGAAGTTGATGGCAACATAGAGAAAGCCCTTGAAACATTGAGAATAAAAGGTGTGGCTAAAGCTTCAAAGAAAGCGGGAAGAGAAACCCACGAAGGAACCATAACCTCCTATATTCATGGTGGTGGAAAAATTGGAGTATTGGTTGAGATAAACTGCGAGACTGATTTTGTTGCAAGGAATGAAGAATTTCAAAAAGTCTCAAAAGAAATTGCAATGCAAATTGCTGCAAACAACCCGAGATATGTAAAAAAAGAAGATGTTCCGAAAGAAGAGGTTGAAAAAGAAAGAAAGATACTTAAAGCTGAAGTGATAGAATCTGGAAAACCAGAAAATGTGGCGGATAAGATAGTTGAAGGAAGAATAAATAAGTTTTTTGAAGAAGAATGCCTTCTTGAACAACCTTATATCAGGGATCCAAAAACAAAGATAAGTGATATTGTTAGTGCCCTTATTGCAAAAATTGGTGAAAACATTGTAATAAAAAGATTTGTAAGATACCAATTAGGTGAATAAAATAGACACAAATGGATTCACCCAAAAAGCCAGCCCATAAATACAAAAGAGTCCTCCTCAAACTAAGTGGCGAGGCCCTGCAAGGCTCTGATGAATTTGGAATAAGTTCTGAAATAATTGAAAAGATATCTGAAGAAATCCTTCATATACATAAAATAGGTGTGCAGATTGCCATTGTTATTGGCGGGGGAAACATATTCAGAGGGGTTTCCGGTTCGTCAATCGGCATGGACAGATCCACAGCCGACTATATGGGCATGCTTGCAACAGTTATTAATGCACTTGCACTTCAGGATCATTTAGAGAGAAAGGGGCTCATTACAAGAGTGCAATCTGCCCTTGAAATAAAACAAGTTGCTGAGCCTTTTATTAAAAGAAAAGCCATCAGGCACCTTGAAAAAGGGCGCATTGTTATATTTGCCTCAGGAATTGGAAACCCCTTTTTTACTACTGACACAGCTGCCACTTTGCGGGCACTTCAGATCAATGCAGATCTTATTTTAAAAGCAACAAAAGTTGATGGGGTGTACGATAAAGATCCAATGAAGCACGATGATGCAAAGAAATTTGAAGAACTTACTTACATGGAAATATTAAAGAATGAGCTTAAAGTTATGGATGCAACAGCAGTCTCACTTTGCATGGAAGGCAATATTCCAATTATAATATTTAATCTTTTTGAGAGCGGGAATATTAAGAATATTATTTCGGGCAAAAAAATTGGCACAATAGTAAGGAGTAGCACCTAAAATGAGCGAAGAACTATCTTTGGAAGAAATCCATATTGATGCAGAAGACAGAATGAAAAAAACTGTATCTGTTTTTGAAGGCGAACTCGCTAAAGTAAGAACTGGAAGGGCCACTCCTGCTTTGGTTGATAGTATCAGGGTCGACTATTTTGGTGCACCAACCCCGATGAACCAGCTTGCAAATGTATCTGTGCCAGAATCAACCACAATATTAATACAACCATGGGATCCAAATGTAATTCCCGATATTGAAAAGGCGATTGCCCAGTCTGATCTTGGTATAACACCTGCAAATGATGGCAAGTTAATCAGACTATCAATTCCACCTCTTACAGAAGAAAGAAGAAAAGAGCTTGTGAAATATGTGGGGAAAATTGCGGAAGACCATAAAGTGGCAATCAGGCAGATAAGAAAAGATGTAAACAATCAGATAAAAGATGCAGAGAAAAAACAAAAACTTCCTGAAGATGATGTTAAAAAAGTTTTATCAGAAGTACAGGACCTGACAGACAAGTTTATTGTTAAACTTGAATCTGTTTTTGATAAAAAAGAAAAAGAGATTCTTGAAATATAGGCAAACAATAGTAAGGAGTTTGAAATGAGAAGCACTCTAAACAATTTATTTTCTTATCTCTTTATAGCAGCAGTTGTAATTCTTTGTATCTCAGCTTTTGGTGCAGTGATTATTGGGCTTCGCAGTTTTTTCGCAACAATAAGTCCGGAAGAAAAAAAACTTGGGACTAAATTTTTAATTGTTTTTATTTCATCTGGTATTGCTGCCCCGATCTTTTTATACTTAAACAGAATGTTTGAGAAAGACACTAAAGAATATGAAGATATATTCTGAACAATTAAACTTTTTAGCTATCATTATAATAAGTAAATAATTCTAAGATCAAAGGTTTTTCAAATTGATTGATAGCACTAATATAATTTTTTGCAGTAGCGATAGAAAGGCTCAAGATTACATGGAAGATTTTATTAATTCTTCAGTAATCTCACAGTACAGGGTCTCCTCCTTTGATGATATACCTTCTAACCTCAAGAAAAAAAATCTCAACCTGATCATCCTCGAGATAAATGAGGAAAACACAAATAGAACAGGGCTCATTAAAAAAATGGAACGATCAGAGAACAACATCAAATCGATCCTGTTGGTAAAATCTGAAAAAGTTCTGGAAAGCATAGAAGCAAGCCTCAAAAAAAATGAGCTCGACAACTATCTGGTAAACCCCTACAGAAAAAAGCACCTTGAAGAACTGATAAAAAAATTAAATAGTGAGTTTATTCAAAACAATGGCGAAAAAGATGCTTCAACAAAAAGAATTGAAATAAAAGAAGAACCTCATAAACAAAATAGTTCTGAAGCATCTGAAGCAATTATTAATGAGAATAAAGAGATCCTAAAACAAGAAAAGATTGTACAGCAACCAGCAGAAGAACAAAAAATTGCACCCAAGACCACTATACAAATTGATGACCTTACAGAAAACTCTCCTCTTATTATTTTTACCATTAAGGAAAATAAATTTACTTTTGCAAACAAAAAAGCTGCTCAGACCTTTGGATATACAAAAGAAGAGCTTTTAAATACCAATCCTGCAAATCTTATATCCAAAAAGGAGCTGCGTGATGCTTTGGTTGGAGTTAAAGAACTGACAGGCACAGAAGAGAATACAAAGAAAATATCAATACAGCTTAGAACAAAAAAAGATGAAAAAGCAGTTGTTGAAGGTGAGTTAAGATATAAACCTGATTCGGATACATTTCAGTTTTATTTATCTCAAATTGGCACTTCCGAGCAAAACTCAGAAGAAAACCTAAGGCTTGCAGCTGCTGTAAAAAGTATTAACTCCGCTATCACTATTACTGATACAGATAGAAATATTATTTATGTTAACCCTACTCACAAAGGAATTTTTGGATATGATCCGGAAGAACTTATAGGTAGGTCAAGCAAGGTACTTTATCCCTCCCAGGATCCTACTGGTGTGAGCGAAAAAATATATGATGCAGTCTTTTTACTCGGATGGCAGGGCGAGAGAATAGCAACAAAAAAAAATGGTGATGTTTTCCCTGTTTATGAGAAGACTTCTGCTATAAAAGGGGCAGATGGAAAAGAAATTGGGATTGTATCAGTGCAAGACGACATTACCCAGAGAAAAAGGCTTGAACAGGCACTAAAAGAATCTGAAGAGAAATATAGGACACTGATAGAAACTGCCAGCACACCTGTTATTACAGTAAATGACAAAGGAATTATCAATCTTTTTAACCCTGCCGCAGAAAAACTTTTTGAATATGAAGATGAAGAAGTTATAGATAAAAATATAGTTGAATTTATTTCAAAAAATTTCAGAAAACATTTTGAAGATGGTTTTAACAAAGATAATGAAATTGATATCTTGCACTATATTGAAAACACAATGGAGATTAAGGGCCTTAAAAAAGGCGGAGATGAATTTCCAATGGAAGTATCAATCTCCAAATGTAAAATTGAAGGGAGAGAAGTATTTACAATAATTATCTTTGATATAACTGAGAGAAAAAACCTTGAGCAACAGCTTTTACAATCAGCAAAACTTGCCGCTGTGGGGGAACTAATCTCAGGGGTAACACATGAAGTGAATAACCCACTTGCAGTTGTGCTTGGTTATTCAGAAATGTTGATCCAGGAGCATGAAGCGGATGAAGAACTCCTAAAAATTGTTAAGATTATTCATAGTGAATCAGAACGTGCAAGAAAAGTAATCCACAACCTTCTTTCTTTTGCAAGGCAGCATAAACCAGATAAAGAATTAGTAAAAATAAATGAAGTAATTGACAACACCATCTCACTTACAGAATACGATCTTCGTAAACATAAAATAGAGATTGAAAAAAATTACGATGAATCACTTCCAAGCATCCTTGCCGATCCAAATCAGCTTCAGCAGGTATTCCTAAACCTTATTATTAATGCACAGCATGCAATCGCTGATCAAAAAAATCCGGGTAAAATAATAATATCAACCGGAAAATCTGATGGCTCAGATCATGTAGAGATATGCATTGAGGATAGCGGGCCTGGAATACCAGAAAAGATTTTGGAGAAAATATTTGATCCTTTTTTCACAACAAAACCAGTTGGAAAAGGCACAGGACTTGGGCTTTCAGTGTCATTCGGGATAATTGAAAGACATTCGGGGAGAATAAGTGTTGAAAGCGAAGAAGGGAGGGGAACAAAATTCCATATTGTTCTTCCGCTTGACACTACCCCTAAAGACCAAACAGAAGATGAAGCTTTCAGCTAATTGTCTTTACACCATTCATATACGGAATTAATACACGAGGGATTTCAATTGAACCATCTTCTTGCTGATAGTTTTCAATTATAGCTATCACTGCCCTTCCCACTGCTACGCCAGATCCGTTTAAAGTATGCAAAAGGGAAGGTTTTGGTTCTTTAAATGGTTTGTATCTAATATTTGCCCTTCTAGCCTGAAAGCTCCCAAAATTACTGCATGAAGAGATCTCTCTGTATCTTCGTTCACTTGGCACCCACACTTCAAGGTCATAAGTTTTAGCAGAAGAAAATCCTAAGTCACCTGAACAAAGTGCAACAACCCTGTATGGAAGTTCAAGTAACTCGAGAATCCTGGATGCATCATTCGTGAGTGCTTCAAGCTCACTATATGAATCTTCAGGTTTAGAAAACTTTACGAGTTCAACCTTGTTAAACTGATGCTGACGCATAATACCATGTACATCCTTTCCATAAGATCCAGCCTCTTTTCTAAAACATGGTGTATATGCAACATATTTGACAGGAAGATCTTCAAAACTCAAAATTTCATCTCTGTGAATATTGGTTACCGGCACTTCTGCAGTAGGGACAAGGTAGTACTCTGTATCCTTAAGTTTAAAAAGATCTTCTTCAAACTTGGGGAGGTTTCCTGTGCCAGTAAAGCTATCTTTGTTTGCCACAAATGGGGGCAGAACTTC
This sequence comes from Deltaproteobacteria bacterium, assembly GCA_029262295.1. Classification (GTDB taxonomy): domain Bacteria; phylum Desulfobacterota_D; class UBA1144; order Nemesobacterales; family Nemesobacteraceae; genus JAJCZR01. Next base: position 12,846 of record JAJCZR010000076.1, read on the forward strand.
AGTGTAACCGTGATCCATTGTATGAACATCAAGCATAAAATTAATTAAGGCTCTCTCAAGCCTGGCACCGAGCCCTTTATAAAGGGCAAATCTTGAACCTGCAATTTTAGTTGCCCTTTTGAGATCAAGAATATCATGCTTCTCACCAAGCTCCACATGATCTTTTATTTCAAATTCAAAATCTTTTGGCTCCCCCCATTTCCTGACTTCTACATTATCATTTTCATCTGAGCCTAATGGCACCGAATCATTTGGAATATTGGGGATTTGCAAAAGAAACTGATTTAGTTCACTTTCGGCATCAGATCTTTTTTCATTCAGGTTTTTAACTTTTTCGGAAATTACTTTTAGCTCTTCCATCAGGGCATCAAGTTCGCCTGTATTTCCTTCCCTTTTAAGTTTTCCTATCTGTTTTGAACCTTTATTTTTCTCACTTTCAAGCTGCTCAACTTCTTTGATTATTTCCTTTCTGTTTGATACAAGTTTATTAAAACCCTCAAGATCAAACTTCATTCCCCTGGATGATAGTTTTTCTTTTACCAATTCATTATTTAGTTCAATAAATTTAGGATCAAGCATAATAAATTCCTTTATCTCAGTGAATTAATACTCAAAATCAAGGGTTTTACTTTATCACTCGCAAATAATATTTCAATAAGAAGGATATTGAAAAAAACAAAAGCTTATGTTTACTTACACCATAGCAAACTAACTGAAAATAAATATGAATATTGGTATACCAAAAGAAATAAAAGCATCTGAGTATAGAGTGGCCCTTACCCCAAGGGCTGTAAAAAAACTCGCAGATATGGGCAATAAAGTTTATGTAGAAAAAAATGCAGGTATAAACTCAGGTTTCAAGGATATTGAATATAAAGAGAGTGGCGCCACAATTGTGAGCTCAGCAAAACAACTTTATAACAAATCTAAACTGATTGTTAAAGTAAAAGAACCTCAAAAACATGAGTATGACCTAATTAATAAAGACCATATACTTTTTTGCTATCTTCATCTTGCAGCAGATAAAAGCCTTACAAAAATGCTTTTAAACAGAGGAACTACCGGGATTTCCTTTGAAACAGTACAATTACCCGATGGAAGCCTTCCACTTTTAGTTCCGATGAGCAGAGTGGCAGGGACACTAAGCTCCCATATAGCCTCAAACATGCTACATAAAGACAAAGGAGGCTTAGGCAAGCTAATTTGTGGCCTTCCAGGGGTAAAACCAGCAAAAGTGCTGATTATTGGAGGAGGCACTGTAGGTTTAAGTGCATGTGAAGCAGCAATAGGTTTGAATGCAGAAGTTACTGTTGTTGATATTAACACTGAAAAACTAAGTTTTTTTTATAATAAATTTGGAGGCAAAGTAAAAACCCTTCCATCCTATCCTGATATTATTTATAGGGAATGTAAAGATGCTGATATCCTTATTGGAGCTGTACTCATCCCTGGGTCCAAAGCTCCAAAAATAATAAAAAAAGATTATATTAAAAATATGCAGAAAGGATCAGTTTTTATTGATGTTGCAATTGATCAGGGAGGCTCAGGCGAAACCAGCAGGCCTACAACCCATGATGACCCCATCTACACTGTAAATGAGGTTATTCACTACTGTGTTACAAATATCCCGTCTCTTGTTGCAGTGAGTTCCACAAAATATCTATCGAATGAAATTTTGCCTTATGTTGAAATGATAGCTGATGGGAAACATGAAACTCACCTCCCACTTAAAAAAGGAATTAACACCAAAAATGGCAAATTACTTATAGAACTATAGCCTTGTATATCTAAAATTTATCTTGACACCCAGCCCTTTTATCTCAATAATATTTCCCGATGAAAAACTCCCTGACGATATTTCTTTTAATTGCCACACTCACTTTAACTACTTCATGCTTCAAAAAAAATACTGGAACTGTAAGGTCAGCTGAAGAACTTTACAATGAAGCAATTAATGAACTTGAGAGCAAATCTTCATTTCCCTATATTTTTACTGGGACAGACTACGACATACTATTTGAAAATTTAAAAGAGATTCAGATAAGGTACACATTCAGCCCTTATGCAACCCTTGCAGAAATTAGAACTGCTGATGCTTATTTTAAACAGGAAGAATACAGCCAGGCAATCACTGAGTATAAGGAATTTATAAATAACCATCCTTCGCACCGAGAGATTGAACATGCAACTTACTATCTGGCTGAAACATACTATACCCTTCGAAGGGGAAAAGATAGGGATCCTGAAAAACCGTTTCTTGCAATTGAGTGGTTTTCAAAGTTTATTGAGCGATTCCCAGATTCGACCAAAAGGGTGGAAGAAGCAAAAGAAAAAATCATTGAATGCAGAAACATACTTGCAGAAAGAGAAATATATATAGGTAACTACTATAAAAAGAAAAAAAACTATAAAGCTGCACTAAAAAGATACAACAATGTTTTAGAAAAATATCCAGAAACTGATTTTAACAAAAAGGCTGTTGAACTTATTGAAGAGACCAAAAGCAAAACTGAAGATAAGGGTTCATCTTAAAAATGAACATATCTGCGCAAAAATTATTTCTAACTATATCTATTCTTCTTTTATTATCTTGCTTTAACTCTGACAAAAAAGAGATAAATAATTTACTGGATAAAAGGCAAAAAGCTTTTGAACTTAAAGATGAAGGGCTTTACTCATCTTTAATTGTTGAAAACTATATAAATGATAGTAACGGAAAGAAGATTGATAAAGATGGTGTAATAAATCAATTTAAAATCAATGTTTCTGCTTTTGATAAAATATCTTTTGTAAAATCCAAAAGGGAAATATTTGTTAAAAAGAATTCTGCAAAAGCTATACTTGATACTTCAATTGCCCTTACAATTGATAATGAAACAGTAAATTACAGCACAAAAGAACTTCTAAGCTTTGTTAAAGTAGATGACAAAGTTTGGGAAATTTCAAAAGAATCTGAGCTCGATCTTTTCAGGGGCTTTGTTTTCGGGGAAAAGTAGATTAACCAAATTTCTTTTCGTCAGCTTCCTGCTCTTCTTTACAACTTATACAAAGTGTAGTTTCTGGTCTAGCAATCAGTCTTTCTTTTGATATATACTCACCACAAACTTCACAAACTCCATATGAATCTTGATCCATTCTGGCAAGTGCATCTTTTATTTTTTGAATAAGTTTTCTTTCACGGTCTCTTTTTCTTAGTTCAATTTGCCTGCTCGACTCAGATACAGCCCTGTCAACTGGATCGGGATAGGTGGCATTACCTTTGCTCATCTGATCCACTGTGCTTACTGCAATACCAAGTAGATCAGACAATTTTTTAATTAAATGCTTTCTGATGCTTTCTTTAGTTTTATTAGTAAGCATAATTGTAGTATATCACCAGCAATATATGCTGTAAATTCCTATATTTCACAACTTAAAATGAAAAATAATATTAAACTAAAAACGGTATTACCAAATATCATAGTTAGCACAGTGGGCGATCTTTTAATGGGTATTGGAGCAGAGTCTGTGAGTGAAAACATAGCAGTGGATGAGGGTGTCGAGCTTCATGCCTATTTCCCGTTTGATACAGACAAAAAAAAGATAATTAAAATTCTTCGAAGCTTCATCTCTAACACATTTGACAGTATACAAGGTGATTTAAAAATTGAGTGCAACTGGGAACCGGTAAAAAAGGAAAGTTGGGAAAAATGGAAATCATATTTAAAAACTGTAAGGGCAAGCAAAAGAGTAATAATAAGACCACCGTGGGATTACTACAAAGCCCTTGAAGACGAACATGTAATTGAAATAAACCCCTCCCTTGCTTTTGGCACGGGGCACCATGAAACTACAACTATCTGCATACAATTTATTGATGAAATAATAGCTAAAAATAAAATTGATTCTGTTCTTGATGTTGGTTGTGGAAGCGGAGTTCTTGCAATATCTGCTTTGAAACTCGGGGCTAAATCAGCGGTTTGTATTGACAATGATTTTAAGGCTACAAGGGAAACAGTATCAAACTCCACAAGAAACAATGTTGAGATCCAAATAAGCTCAGTCTGTGGACTAATAGGTGCTATTAACGGAAAATTTGATCTTATCGTTTCAAATATATATGCTGAAACGCTAATCAGTTTAAGAAAAAACTTTATTGAGAGACTTAATGAAAATGGTTTTTTAGTTCTGTCCGGAATTATGAAAGAAAAAAAAGATACTGTAATAGGTGAGTTTTTAGCATCTGGTCTTTCTCTTGTCAATGAGAAGGTTGATGGTAACTGGGCAGGGTTATTATTTACTATTAATAAAACTTAACAAAAAGGTGAGTGATGTCTTCATTTAAAACTATTGAATGGAAAAATAATAAGGTTGTAATGATCGACCAGAGAAAACTTCCAACTGAAGAAGTTTATATTGAGTGTGATTCTTTTGAGCAAGTAGCTCAATGTATCAAGGATATGGTAATAAGAGGTGCCCCGGCGATAGGTGTTGCAGCTTCTATGGGCATCGCACTTGGAGCACTTAAAATAAAAACTGATAACAAAGATACTTTTTTAAAATCCCTTGAAAAAATTTACTCAACAATCTGGAACACGCGCCCTACAGCAGTAAATCTTTTTTGGGCAATAGAAAAAATGAAAGCAATTGTAAAAGAGAATATTGATAATGAGATACCGCAAATAAAAGATATTTTGATTAATAGTGCAATTACAATTTGTAAAGAAGATATAGAGGCATGCATGAGAATTGGTAAATTTGGATCAAAACTCATTGATAAAAACTCAGTTGTGCTTACACACTGCAATGCGGGTGCACTAGCAACTGCAGGTTATGGAACCGCACTTGGAGTAATAAGGGCCGCATTTGAAGACGGAAAAGAAATAAGCGTAATATCTTGTGAAACAAGGCCTTTTCTTCAGGGCGCCCGTCTTACAGCATGGGAACTCAGTAAAGATAATATTCCCGTAAAACTAATTACAGATAACATGGCTGGATATTTAATGAGCAAAAACAGGATAGACAGTATTGTGGTAGGGGCAGACAGAATTGCATCAAACGGGGATGTTGCAAACAAGATTGGCACTTATTCTCTTTCTATCCTTGCAAAACATCATAAGATTCCATTTTATGTGGCAGCGCCAGTCTCAACTATTGATTTTGAATGTAAATCAGGCGAACAGATACCTATTGAGCAAAGAAACCCAAAAGAGGTAACACATATTAATAATGAGCGAGTGGCTGCAGATGTGGAAGTTTTAAACCCGGCTTTTGATATTACACCAAATGAAAATATCGATGCAATAATAACAGATATGGGGTTATTTAGGCCCAAATATAAAGAAACGCTTGCTAAGCTTAGAAATGGTTAACTAAAAAACCCCTCTTTCCATCTCTTCCTGTGCTTCTATAGAGAGAGTTGTGAATGGAAGTGCCCTAAGCCTTTCTTCACCGATTTTCTCACCAGTAACATCACAAAAACCGTAAGTACCTTCTTCTATTCTTTTAAGGGCTGCATCAATATGCACAAGTTTATTTCTTTCCCTGTTGGAAAGTGTAAGTGCAAGTTCACGCTGCCTGTCTTCAGAGGCATGATCGTAAAAATCACCGACATCAAACCTAAGGTGGTCCGACTCTTCTTTTACTGACCTGATCACATCTTTAAGCAGTTCCTTTCTCATTTGAACCAGCATTTCTTTCATCTCGTTAAGAAAGGGTGAACCGTACTTGTTAGGATCTACTTTTTTATTCGACTTTGCAGATCTTTTAGCATTTATTGATTTAGTCGGTGTTTGCTTTTTTGTGCTTTTGGATGTTGATTTTGCTTTTTTTGATTTCTCAGTCGCCACGTTGATCCCTGTTTGTATTTATTTTGAGCTAAATTAAGATAAAACTATTAATTTTTTTGTCAAGTACTACTATTTTATTTCAGAAAATCTTATTATTTGTATAGAATGTAGATTTGATTCTTATAAATAATTGAACCTCAGAATATGGAAAAGAAAAGAGATCTTTGGCAAACACGCACCGGGTTAATTCTTGCAATGGCGGGTAATGCAATCGGGCTTGGCAATTTTCTCAGGTTCCCCGTTCAGGCAGCTGAAAATGGTGGGGGTGCATTTATGCTGCCCTATATCATTGCACTATTTCTGATTGGAATCCCTATAATGTGGGTTGAGTGGGCAATGGGAAGGTATGGGGGAGCTAAGGGACACGGAACAACCCCGGCAATATTCAATATGTTTTGGAAAAGCCCTTTTTCCAAAGTACTGGGCGTGTTTGGCCTCTGGATACCACTTGTTGTTGCTATTTATTACGTATATATAGAATCTTGGACCCTTGGTTTTTCTCTTCACTTTTTACTTGGTAGCAGCCCAACAATACCTCAGGATGCAGTAGTTGATGCAAATGAATACGTGAAACCATTTAGCAGCTTTCTTGGAAATTATATTGGCTCTGGGGAAGGAAGTTTTTTCACACCGTCAAAAATGGCAATAATAGCTTTTGTTATAACCATATCTGCAAATGTTTATATACTCTTCAAGGGAATTTCAAAGGGAATAGAAAGATTTGCAAAAATTGCCCTGCCAACTCTTTTCATCCTTGCTATTATAATTTTAATAAGGGTTTTAACTCTTGAAACTGAAAATGGCACCGCTTTTGAAGGATTTAAATTTCTTTGGACTCCCGACTTTTCTTCACTAAAAAGCCCAAAAGTATGGATTGCTGCAGCAGGTCAGGTGTTTTTCACACTAAGCCTTGGTTTTGGAGCAATTATTACCTATGCCTCTTATATACACCAAGATCAAGATATTACCCTTAATGGGCTTACATCTGCGACTTTGAATGAAACTGCTGAGGTATTCCTGGGCGGTACAATTGCAATTCCGGCTGCAGTGGCTTTCTTTGGAGTGGCAGGTGCCATAACAATTGCCGAGTCCGGTGCATTTAACCTTGGATTTGTAAGCCTTCCTGCAATTTTCAGCAGCATTCCGGGAAATGTTCTTGGCATTGAGATGGGTAGAATCTTGGGATTTCTATGGTTTTTTCTTTTGTTTTTTGCAGGCCTTACATCCTCAGTGGCAATTACACAACCTGTGATCACTTTTTTTCAGGATGAATTTAATATTAATAGAAATAGGGCAGTGATCTATACCGTTTTGATTATCATAGTAAGTGTGCTCCCAATAATTTTTATAACTCAAGTACTTGATGAGTGGGACTTTTGGGTAGGCACGATAGGAGTTGTAATTTTTGGTCTTATAGAACTAATAATGTTTATGTGGGTATTTGGATCAGAAAAAGCCTGGAAGGAAATAAACAGAAAAGGACGAATACAAGTGCCCAGAGTATTTTACTATATTATGAAGTATATTACTCCCGTATTCCTTATTACGGTAATCTGCTGGTGGAGTTATGAAATACTTCCCTCTAAACTTGAAAAAACCAGTTGGAATGTGTGGTTAGCCAGAACATATCTGATAGCATTATTTATATTTCTAACAGCATTAGTGTTTATTTCCGACTATAAATTGAAGAAAAATAAGAAATGAAAAAAATTATAGTAGTAATACCCAGCTATTTTTTATAAAACTCGTTTTCCCACTTTTTTTGCCTTTTATCTGCTTCTTTCATAAAATCAGCATCTCTTGCAACTTTGAGTAAAAAGTTATTAAGAAGATTAAATGGAAATTTTAGTGGCCTCACAAAATCTACGAAAAGAATTGCTCTAAAACCATCAGTATCATTCCATACTTGATGGTTAAAAGTATCATCAAATACAATACTTTTTCCTTCTTCCCAAAATCTAATATCATTACCTATCCTTATTCTGCACTGTTCCTTGGGTTCAGGAACAATTAGGCCCAAATGGTATCTTAAAACTCCGTTATAAGGTCCTCTATGGGGCGGGATATGCTTTCCTGGGGAAAGTATTGAAAAGAATGCTGTTTTAACATTGGGAATTCTTTTCAGAATTCGTACAGTTTCAGGACATCTTTTTGCATTTTCAACAGCTTCATAATCATAACCGAGAAGGAAAAAAGTTTTCCAGTCATTATCCTTATTTATATTTTCAACTTCAGCTATAATATCCTGAAAATTTGGTAGCTCTGTCCTTCTATTCATTACCTCATCTAACTCTTTTCTGATTAACTGCCATTCTGCCTCAACCTCACCTACCCAGGGGAAAGTATCACTATCGTATACAGGCACATCTTTATAGACTGAGAACTTGGAATACAGACGTTCAAGTAAATTTACAAAAAAAGATGAAACAGGGTTCATATAGCCCTTTTCAGGTATATCTCTTATAGAATAATCCTTATTAGGGTCAAAAATATTACTATCACTCATAAATAACTTCCTCATCTCCAGATAAAGCTTTTTGTTTGCTCAAATTTTTGATTCTTATTATATCTTCCAATTGATGTATCAAGAAAAAGGTAAGTCCAAGAGTAGTAAAACCAAGTATGAGTTTATAACTGCCTGTAATAGCCATAATGAGGAAAGCCATTGAATAAATATTTCTTCTTCCAAGTGGCCTTAGAAGTGCAATTGCTTTTCTGAAAAATGTAAGTTCATCCTTGTTTACATGTTTATCCACTTGAAAATACGCTACAAGACTGCCTGAATCAGTATATTTAATGAGAAAATAAAATGACCATACAAGAAAAAATATGAAAACAAAAATGTTATAGGATCCTAGAATTATTGGAACAGTACTTTTTGTTTGTAGATAATATCCAAGGGGCACACCAATTAAAAAAGAAAGCACTGTAAACTGATCACTTACGGTATCAACCCATTGACCGTTTTTAGTTTCCATAAGTTTTATTCTTGCCACTTCTCCATCACACCTGTCAAGCACTGTAGCAGTCTGCATACATAATGCACCAATAATCGGGTACCCCAATGCATAAAATGGGCCGCATAATACACCAATCAGGTTTATTAACACACTTACCATATTTGGCGTAAGTGGTGTTTTTATTAGATTTTTGCTTAAAGGTAGTGACATTCTTCCATTAATATTTCTTGCAATCCATCCTGTGGCAGTTTTTCCTACATTCGAAAATATGATTTTTTCAGCCTCTTTAACCGACTCTTTGCTGTCAGATAAACGAAACCAATAACCGTCCTTTATATTGATCGCTCTAACATTATCATTATCAATTTGATTATCTAACCACTCATCAAGTTTTAAACTTTTAATAATTTGGGGGATTTCAGAAGAGAGTGCGGCAAAAACCCCTATTGCCTTACCACCTATATTGAAGTGGTTGGTTACATTTTCTTTTTCAGTATCGGAGCTCACAAGATAATCAGGGGAGTCATCTGTGAGAACAAATGTCTTGTCTGTTTCTGATTTAATCTCAGAGAAAAACTTTTCAAGCGAATTTGAAGTAATAATTATATTTGATTCGACAATAAGTGCCCTTTTTGATTTAATATCAGGTATCTGACCCACTTTTAACCATTCAACAGTTGAGGTAATTCTTTTATCTTTTTCAATTGATCTGATAATTGGGGAACTGGTGTCATCTGACACAATGTGAAAATGTTTTATACCAGCTCTTTGGGAGTTAATTATTAATCTTTTGAGTTGTGGAACTTCGGCAACAATTTTATTTTGAAAATTATAAAGGTTTTTGCTATTTATACCAATTCCAGAACAAACAATTAGAGCATGTTCCATAATTCTAGTTTGTTGAATCTACAACTCTCAAAAGTCTCGGAGGATGCTTCTTATTCAAGAACTTGTCTGAATCGTACCTTGCTTTAAAAAGATCACCTGGATAATCAACATCCATCCAGTATAGATCTTCAATATCAAGGGCCTTAATATTATATCCCTTGTTAATCAGTCTGTGGATTGAAGATATATACCATTTGCCTTCTGCACCGGGTGTTCTCATCTCTTCTTCAATTGCCCTTTTTATAAGTTCAACACCAGTATCCCTGAAAACCCTTATACCAACAGATTCTGCAGAAATATTGCTATTGATCCCCTTACTGATTTTTATAACCTTATCACCCTTGGTTATAACTTTCATATCTTCTTCTTCATAGGAAAACTTCTTTTTTATCGGAAGACATACTTTTTCATCCATCATGGAAAGGGCTTTATCAAGAACTTCAATCTCAAAAACATCATCGCCATTCATTACAACGATATCTTCATCCATCTCACTTCGTGCAATCCAAAGTGATATAAGACTGTTTGTGGTTTGATAGAAAGGGTTGTACAAAGTTTTTATCTTCATCCCAAGTCCATCGTAGTTTCTAAGAAAGTTTTCAACTTTCTCGAAACCAAAACCAACCACAATTACAACTTCATTAATACCACAATCCCTTATGTGGTTTATTTGCTTCTCAAGTATTGTAGAACCGCCAAGATCAAGTAAACATTTTGGGATATATTGGGTATAAGGATATAGTCTACTGCCTCTTCCGGCTGCAAGTATAATAGCTTTCATCAACCAAACTCCTGATAACTTTTACTATAAAAAATTGATCGCCCCTATAATAGAAGTTAAATTTGAGCTGTATTTCATCTAAATCATTAGGTAATTAGGTTACATTTATAACCTTACATACTCACAATGTCAACTTTCTATTAAACTCAAATTATACAATATATTTTGGAAAAGTGGCCATTTCTACTATTATTTATTGATCTGTATTAGCAAGCCGAAGGTTATTCAACTCTGATTTAATGTTTTTTATATTGTTATAATCATCTACATATACAAGTTTTGGAGAATGATTTTCAAATTCATCTTCATTATATCTTGCAAAACTGGCAATTATAAGGCAATCACCTTCCCTTGCAAGATGGGCAGCTGCGCCGTTAACGCAGATTGTGTTTGAGCCCCTATCACCCTCTATTACGTAAGTTGAAAACCTGTGGCCGTTTGTAACATTAAAAATATGCACTTCTTCATATGGAAGTAAATCTGCTGCGTCCATTAAGTTTCTATCAATTGTAAGGCTGCCTTCATAATCAAGGTCGGCTTCAGTTACAGTGACCCTATGTATTTTTGATTTTAAAAGTACTCTTTGCATTAAAATCTCCGATTAAAACTTTATATTATCGATTAATCTGGTTTTATTTATTTTAACTGCTATTACTGCAATGTCTTCTTTGCTGGCAACTGATTTAAGGGCAAGAGACTCAGGGTCTCTTATTTCTAGATACTCAATATCATTTATTTTTGCCTCAGAAAGAAAAGTCTTTGCATTATTAACAAGCTCTTTCACATCGGCGCAACCAGCACTAAAATCATCTTTTATCTTAGTTAAAGATTTATATATAAAAGATGCACGTTTTTTCTCGTTTTGAGAAAGATATTGATTTCTCGAACTCATTGCAAGGCCACTTGGCTCTCTAAAAATAGGAAGTCCTATTATTTTCACATCGAGGTCAAGATCCAAAACCATTCTCTGGATTATTTTTAGTTGTTGATAATCTTTTTCCCCAAAAATTGCAAATGAGGGCTTAACAATATTAAGAAGCTTCAAAACTATTGTAGCAACGCCTTTGAAGTGTCCTTCCCTGCTTGCCCCACATAGAGGTTTTTGAAGTTTATCAACCTCAACAAAAGTCTGAAACCCTTCTGGATAAATACCATTAATTTCGGGACAGAAAATATAATTTACATCGAATTCAGAAAGTTTTTCAATATCACCTTCAATATCCCTTGTGTATTTTTCAAAATCTTCACTCGGAGCAAACTGGGTTGGGTTAACAAAGATGCTAACAACAGTAATATCAGCCAGCTCACAGGCTCTTTGCACGAGACTCAAATGCCCTTTATGAAGTGCCCCCATAGTAGGAACAAAAGATATTGTTTTTCCGTTTTTTATATGGGAGTTGGAAAGTGTTTGCATTTCATTTCCATTACTGACTTTTTTTATATTAGTTGTCATAGCTATTTTCTTTTGAAGGGAAAATAGAACTTTTTACTTCGCTAATATAGGAAGACACTGAGTCAGATATAACTTTTCTAATATCCCCATATTTCTTCACAAACTTTGGAAGTGGCTCCTCAGATAAACCGCAAAGATCGTTTATTACAAGCACCTGTCCATCACAATCACTTCCAGCACCAATGCCTATTGTTGGAATTTTTAGTGTTTCGGTAATCTCTTTTGCAAGCTTTGAAGGAACGCTTTCGAGAAGTACAACCGACGCACCCGCCTTCTCTGACAAAACTGCGAGCTGAAGGAGTTTTTTATGATCCTCTTTGCTTTTTCCTTGTAGTTTGTATCCGCCCATCACATGAACAGACTGTGGGCAAAGCCCTAGGTGTGAGACAACCGGGATACCTGATTTAAAAATTGCATTTATTGTATCAATATATTTTTCATTTATCTCCAGTTTTACAGATTCTGCACCACCTTCTTTTACAAGCCTTCCTGCATTTCTTACAGCTTCATCAATTGAGACCTGATACGACATAAATGGCATGTCTGCCGAGATATGTGACCTTCTTGTCCCACGTGAGACAAGTTTTGTATGGTAGATAATCTCATCAAGTGTAACAGGAAGAGTTGTTTCAAGGCCCTGGACTACATTTCCAAGCGAATCACCTACGAGAAGACAATCAACACCAACTTCATCAAGTATTCTGGCAATCGTGGCATCGTATGCAGTAATCATGGCTATTTTCTCGCCACGATCCTTCATCGCTTTTAAATCTGTTATTCTTATTTTATTTGACATGGAGCAATAAATATAAGGAAAGTAGTTAACTATTCAACAAAAATTGTTCCCCTGTAACCATGGCGTTTTAAGTGCTGGGAAAGATCTTCTGCCTGGCTCCTTTTGGAGAACATGCCCACCCTCACCCTGTAGTAGGTATTACCCCTGAATTCAATTGGCTCAATTCTGGCATAATCACTGGCCACGCTGTTTATATCCTTTTTTACACTCTCAGCATTTACCTTACTGCTAAATGAACCAACCTGCACAGTATATAATGCTTTAAAGAGACTTGTTGATCTTTTTGAGGGCGTGGAAAGCACTTCCACTTTTACCTTTGCAGTACCGGTTTTCACCATACCAATTGATTTTGCAGATTTATAGGAAAGATCTATTATTCTTCCACCAACAAATGGGCCTCTATCATTAATCTTCACAACAACATCTTTTCCATTTTGAAGGTTCGTAACCCTCGCAATAGTATCAAACGGCAGGGTTTTATGTGCTGCGGTGTAAGCGTTTTTATTAAATCTTTCCCCACTGGCTGTTTTATTTTTGTGTTCTTTATCCCCATACCATGAGGCCTCACCTATTTGCGTGGAGCCATCTATAACAATTCCTTTATCTCTTCTTGAAAGCGAATCATCAGGACTCGAAAATATCCCACAGGAAAGACTAAAACAAATTGTTGATAAGAGAAAAATCTTTAACCAGGACATAAGTTTATTGTAACATGAATTCTTACTCCGTAGTAAAGGATTTTATTCAAGGTAATTTGCAATTCTCGCAATAACCCTAAGAACTAAAATCTAAAAACTATCAGCTCCCTTGCGATTGTCTGTAGTTAGAATAAAATACTTTTTTTATAACTTAAAAAAAGTATTGAGAAGCCATGAGCAAATCTGAAGATTTTTCTTTAATCAAAAGACTCCCTCCCTATGTTTTAAGTGTTGTAAACGAACTTAAATATAAGGAGCGGGCAAAAGGTGAGGATATAATTGATCTTGGAATGGGGAACCCTGATCAACCTACCCCTGCGCATATTGTTGATAAACTTAAAGAAGCGGTGGACAACCCCAGAAACCACAGATACTCCTCATCCGCAGGAATTCCAAAATTAAGGCTTGCAATAGCAAACTGGTATAAGCGGAATTACAATGTAGAACTTGATCCCGACAGCGAAGCAGTTGTCACCATTGGGTCAAAAGAGGGTATTTCCCATTTAATGCTCTCCATTCTTTCACCTGGAGATTCAGTTGTGGTGCCAAACCCTGCTTATCCAATCCATATTTACTCTGTAATTATTGCCAGAGGAGATATTCAAAATGTTTCTCTAAGCAATAATGAAGAAGATCTGATAGAGTCTATTGAAAAAACAATAAAAGAAGTATGGCCTAAACCCAAAGTCCTTTTAATATCTTTTCCCAACAACCCTACAACTCAGGTCGTAGACTTAAACTTTTTTGAAAAGATAGTTGACCTGGCAAAAGAAGCCGGATTAATAGTTGTTCATGACCTTGCCTATGCCGATCTTTGTTACGACGGCTATAAAGCACCCAGCCTTCTTCAGGTACCGGGGGCAAAAGATGTGGGTGTTGAGTTTTATACACTTTCAAAAAGCTACAATATGCCAGGCTGGCGAGTTGGTTTTATGGTGGGAAACAAAAAGATTATTGAATCCCTAAGAAGAATAAAAAGCTATTTGGACTATGGGATTTTTCAACCAATCCAGATAGCATCGATACTTGCACTCGATGGCCCTCAAAACTGTGTTGAAGATATTAGAAACCTTTATAAATTGAGAAGGGATAAATTGATTGAATCTTTCTCAAGGGCTGGGTGGAAAATACCAAAGCCAAAAGCCACAATGTTCGTGTGGGCAGAAATACCAGATGAGTTTAAGGAAATAGGTTCTCTCGAATTTTCCAAACTACTTATAAAAGAATCGAAAGTGGCGGTATCACCTGGAATTGGTTTTGGCAATTATGGAGAAGGTTTTGTAAGGCTGGCGCTTGTTGAAAATGAAAATAGGATACTGCAAGCGGCAAGAGGAATTAAAAAGCTTTTAAGATAAAAACTAAAATGCCTGTCCGATACTTACAAACACCTGAAGCCTGTTAAGCTCATCAACAGGGTTAAGTGCATAGCCAAGATCAAGTCTTACTGGGCCAACAATTGTATTGTATCTCACGCCTGTCCCTACTGCATATCTAATATCATCAAATTGATAATCAAAACTTTCTGAATAGACATTTCCATAATCAAAGAAAAGCACTCCACCTATTTTCTTTACTACTGGAAACCTTGCTTCCAGGTTCCCGACAAGTATTGAATTGCCCCCGAGAGGATCTTCATCATCATCCAGTGGCCCTAACCTTTGAAAAGGAAAACCCCTCATGCTCGTGCTCCCACCTGCAAAAAACCTTCTGAATACAGGCACTTCAAAGTCCTCTGTGGAAGCAAATGGTTGTATTGCACCCACTTGAAACCTTTTGGCAAAAACAAGGTTTTTATATTTTTTATAGGTTCTAAATTCAACAATTGATTTAATATAACTTTCATCCGATATTAACGATGCAAAGGATGACTCAACAAATGCTGATGCAAAAAAACCTTCTGTAGGGTCAACAAAATTATCTGTTGAATCGTAACGAAGTCCACCATTAAAAAGAAAAAGGGTCACATCTTCCTGACTTGTGACTAAAGGTGTGGAATCTGCTTCAGAGTTGATTTGGGCAAAGATGAGGTTTGTAGCAATATAAGAACTTAAAAAGCTGTTAATATTCCTTGAAAAACGAAGCTCTGAATCCACACTTTCACCTACAAAACCAGGAAGATCATTTCTTTCCAGGTTCACACTTCCCCTGAGCTCATTTCCTCTTCCAAGAAAATATGGCTGCCTTAGTACTATCTGCAAGTTTTGGGTAATAAAAGAAACCTTGCTACCTATCTCAAGTGTTCTTGCACCACCCAAAAAGTTTCTCTGACTAAAAGACACCTGTCCCCTTACTATATCTTCAGTACCAGCGCCCACACCAAGCCTTACAGTCCGCAGTTTTCTCTCATTAAGAGTGTATATTGTCTTTACTCTTAGGTTTTCATCATCAAATTCGGTGTCAATTATCACAGATTTAAAAAAACTGAGTTTAAATATGTTTTCCTGTGAATTTGAAATACCCCTTAAACTAAATTGATCGCCCTCTTTATAAGTGATTTCCCTTGTAATAAGATATAAATCAATATCAGATACTCCCTCAATCACTATTTCACCAAAGGTATATTTACTTCCCGGCTCAATCAGGAAAGTGGCTTTTGCCTCTTTCTCTCTCCTGCTTATTGTTGCTTCTGCTTTAACATTTGCATTTGGATAACCTTTATTTGCCAGAAATTCACTCACGGCTGTCTTGGATTTTTCGTAATTTACAACAGAGAATATCTCACCCAACTTTATTGGTAAAAGCTTCACAATCTCACTTTCAATTTCTGCTTCATATCCTTCAGGAATCTGGATAACCAGATCTTTTAATATTATTGGCTCCCTCTCGTCCACAACAATTAAAATTTCAACTGAAGTTAACTTATCGTTAAACTTGAGTTCATAATCAATGTTAGAACTGTAATAACCGGAACGCTCAAGAAGGTCTTTGATTCTCAGTAAATCATCTTTAAGGGTCCTTTCATCAAATTCAGGATTCTTTACCCAGGGCTTTATTGAAGGGAATTTAGTGGCCATCGAATTTTTGACCTGCTCAAGGGATAATGCCATTATCCCTTCTATCTTTATTTTCTTTATTTCAATACTGCTTGTTTCTTCTTCAGCAAAAAGAAAATTTGAAAATGTAAGGTTTGACAATAAAATTAATAAGGCTAATTTGAAAAAAATCTTCATTTACTAAAAATTTCTTTAGATTTATAGTGGAATATTGGTGATTTTAATAATATAATCTTAACTATAATAACATTATGCACAGAATACTTTTACAATTTTTAATACTATTTACAAATTTTTTCCTTATTTGCAATTACAGCTTTGCATCAAGCTGGAAATATCTTGGCTATGCAAATGTTGAAAGTGGGGAAATTTTCTATGTTTTTGTTGATAAAAAAAATTCAAAATTATCCGGGAATGAAAAAAATATCTTTGAAAAACACGTGTTCAACAACTCTCAAAAAATTGCCGGAGACAAAGATTATATGTCAATTGAAATTGAAAGGATATTAAATTGCAACGAAAAGAAAATACTCACCTCTAAAGTAAATATGTTTGATAGTAATGGTAATTCTGTTGCAACATTTACTCAAACTGACAAAAATCTATATACAAAAATTTTAAATAAAAATGATGTTAATTACTCTATCTTTAAGGAATTTTGTGACAATAAACCTTAGACACTTTACCAATTAAGATATAAATGAGCGAATTCTTGTTTTTGGTATCAATCCTATTAGGTTTTCTTATCGGGACATTGCTAATTGGAAACCTTTTTTATTTCTTCTTTGTAGATCTTCCAAATATTATAAAGATAAAACTAAATGGTGAACTCAGCAATCCAATACAATCTTCTTTAAAAATAGTGGTTCCAATTATAATATGGATAGGTGTCTCAATTCTTACTCTCTATTTAATATCAAACTACTTTAGTTCTTATCTAAAGCTTTTTTATTGTGGGGCTGCAATATCTTTGGTATTCAATATAAATACAGTATTTAAATTTAACAAATCATGATCATCTGCCATATTTGGGTTTGGAATAATCTCCATCAATAAATGTTTTCTTCGCGGGATCTTCGAATTCCCCATAAAGTTTTTTATCAATCTCTTTTTTTATTTTTTTGGCCATCATAGGTTCATTTATAAACTCAAGTTTTAAAGAGTTGTTTTTTTCATTTGAATTGAGAAGAATTTTTGTGCTGGGCGTACTCCAGGTTAAAAGTTGATAGGAGAGCATTTTTTCCTGGCCCTGTGCTTCACCAAATTCATTTTTAATATTATCCACATATATTTCTTTTGCTTTGTTCATTTTGTATTCGTCATCAAACTTAAAGAACAGTGCGCTTGACATTAACTTATTCTTGTAAAATTCAAGACGGGTTTCACTATGCACAGCATCTACATCATGGCTGTCTGTTAATTGTCCGTTTACAATAAGTCTTCTTATATACTTTGTTTGCTCTTCATCTTTTAAGATCAGAATATCGTTTGCTTCAATCATCTTTTCCACATCTTTTTTTGATGTGCCAAATTCCACGCCCAAAGGTTTATTCAAATCAGTGGAATTTGCAGTAATTACAGCAAATATAAAAATAAAAAAAGAAAGGAAAAAATTTCTTGAAAACATTTATTTGCACCTCATAAAAAAATTTCAATATTTGAATTGGATATAATTATAATCAAAAAAAGAGGCTCTTAAAAACTTTTTCTCATTATGAAAACTATTATAGGGGTAATAGGATCGGCAAAATTTGATAATTTATTGTGTAAAAATGCAGAAGAAGTGGAAAAACTTATTCAGTGATGAACTGTATATTGGTCTGTGGGAGCTATGAAGGTATTATGGAGGCTTCATCCAAAGGGGCAAAATCCTAAGGCGGTACAATAATTGGCATACTCCCTTGGAAAGATGGCAAATATGTTGATATCTGTGAGCCCAAAGGGCTTGGAGAAGCCAGAAATATTATAGTAGTAAATTCAAGCCATGAATTGATTGCAATAGAAGGGGTTTTTGGTACATTATCAGAAATACCTTTTGCCCAAAAGTCAGATATTCCAATTATTAGGTTTAAACTCCTGAGATGTGTCGGATAAAATAATAAAGTGTGAGAATCCTGAACAAGCTGTTAATACTGCATTTGATTTTGCCACTGCTAATTGGCGCAACCGGATGCAGCATAAAAAAAACAGCTAAAAAACCAAAATTAAGATATGCATCAAAATCACAACTGAAAAGTTGTGTTAATCATACTTATAATTCTCGTGAACCCCTTGTTCGTCATAAACTCAAACAAGGTGAAACGGTATTCAGGTTATCAAAAATTTATGGCACCACAGTTGATGAAATAGTAAATCTCAACCAGATTCAAGACATTGAAGATATACCTATTGGAACAACTCTTTTAATTGAAAGCTCAGTTAACATCTCAAATTTTTTATGGCCACTAAGTGGTAAAACAACTTCAAGGTTTGGCATGAGAAGAGGAAGGCCTCACAATGGAATTGATATTGCAGCAAGAAAAGGAACAAAAATTAGGGCCACATCTGATGGGGTGGTAATTTTAAGCGGAAACAATGTAGATGGATTTAGAGGATATGGTAAGTTAATTGTGCTCCAACACAATGAAGAATTAATCTCTCTTTATGCGCATAACAACAAAAACCATGTTTCATATGGAGAGTGCATAAAAAGAAACGAAATCATTGGAGAAGTGGGTTCCACAGGAAGATCAACCGGGCCACATCTTCATTTTGAAATTAGAAAAAACAGAAAACCCGTTGATCCATATATTTTCTTGAAACAGGAGTAAGAAATGTCTGATATTAAAAAATATATAAGAGATATTCCCGATTTTCCAAAAGAGGGGATAATATTTCATGATATAACCCCGCTTCTGCAGAATGCCAATGCATTTCAAAAATCGATTGATATGATGGCTGAAATATTAAAAGATAAAAAAATCACTTCGCTGGTTGGAATTGAATCAAGGGGATTTATTTTTGCCTCTGCCCTTTCAATGAAGCTTGATACTGGCCTTGTGGTTATAAGAAAACCCGGAAAACTCCCATCCGTTACTATAGATGCATCCTATGATCTCGAATATGGCAAAGATACACTTGAAATCCATAAAGATGCTATTAATGAGGGTAGTAATGTTGTAATTGTGGACGACCTTCTTGCAACCGGTGGCACAGCAGGTGCTGCAGGAAAACTAATTGAAGAGCTTGGTGGAAAGATTGAAGGATATATGTTTTTAATAGAATTAACTGAACTTAAAGGTGCATACAAGCTTAAACCCTCGGATGTATATTCAGTACTTAAGTTCCCTGTTTAGGATATGGATAAAATAAGGGTAAACCTAAAAAGAATGATCGATGATTCCTACGACATTATTATTGGAAAAGGAATTATTAAAACTATTTCCGAGGCACTTGCAAAGGAAAATATCGCTTATTCCTATGCTGTAATTACAGACTCAAATGTGGAAGGGCTGTATGGTAAAAACTTATATGAAAAACTTAGATCCACTTTTGATAAAGTAGATTTAATATCATTTCCTGCGGGTGAGCAAAGCAAAAACCGTGAAATAAAATCCTATATTGAAGACCATATGCTTACCTCTGGTTTTGCAAGGGATTCTGCAATAATTGCAATAGGGGGCGGCGTTGTTGGTGATATTGCAGGTTATGTTGCAGCAACCTATACAAGAGGGATTCCTTATATTCAAGTGCCAACAAGCCTTGTTGCTTGCGTGGATAGCTCAATAGGCGGAAAGACAGCAATTGATACAAAACATGGGAAAAACCTGATTGGCTCATTTCATCAACCAAAGGCCGTTTTTATTGATATTGAAACATTAAAAACCTTAAATACAAAACAGATAAATGAAGGCCTTGCCGAAGTTATTAAATACGGCGTAATTGAAGATAAAAACTTTTTTGAGTACCTGGAAGACAATATCCACAAAGTTTATGAGTTTCAGGATGAAACAGTTTTTCACATAGTTAAAACCAGCTGCAAGATAAAATCTGAAGTGGTAGAAAAAGATGAAAAAGAGTCTAACCTTAGAAAGATTTTAAACTTTGGGCACACTGTTGGCCACGCCATTGAGCAGCTGTCCGACTATAAAATTTCCCATGGTGAAGCAATATCAAGGGGGATGGTATTTGAAGGTAAGATTGCTTTACAAATAACAGGCTGGAACAAGGATAATCAGAAAAGGTTAATACAACTATTTGAGAAAGCTGGATTACCAACTGATCTTCCAGTCTATATGAATACAAATAAAATTATTGAAGTAATGAAACTAGATAAAAAAGCCAGGGAAGGTAAGATCGAAATGTCTTTACCAAAGAATATTGGAGAGATGTTTACCACAAATAAGAGCTATGGAATCAGTGTTTCGGATGAATTGATTAAATCAGCTTTGGGGCAATGACTTTCTATGTCTTATTTTAAATCGTTTAAAGATAAGCAAGATACTTACTTAATAAAAAATGCTTGACCAAATTAATCCCGTTTTAGATCCATCTGCTTTTTTACTTCCAGTTTCACCAAATTTTATTTTTGAAAATAATAAACCGACAGCTCTTGAAATTGGTTTTGGAGAAGGTGAATTTATCACCCATCTCTCTTCGAATAAGCTTGATTGGAACTTTATAGGAATTGAAATAAAAAGAGGGCGTTTCAAAAAAGCAGTTAATAAAGCAAATACGCTTGCGTTACAAAATTTAAAGCTAGTAAATATTGAAGCTAAAATTGCTTTGAAACAGATATTTGAGAGAAACTCATTTGACACTGTATATATAAATTTTCCAGATCCCTGGCCAAAAAACAAGCACTCAAAACACAGACTATTTAACTACAATTTTATAAAATATCTATCCAAAGTAATAACTAATAGCGGCAGGGTAAAACTAAAAACTGATCATTATGATTATATTGCTAAAATAGTTAATGAATTTGATAAAACCAAACTTTTTTCTAATAACTTTCAAAAAAATGGTTTTATAAGGGATAAAAGCAACAAATCTGAAACAAAATTTGAAGAAGAGTTTAAGGGAATAGGAAAAGAAATATATTTCACCACATTTACAAATTTATCTTATTGAATAATCTAATACTATTATGGAGGTCAAAATGAATAAGTATTTATTTATTGCACTGCTCGGATTAACCCTCAGTAGCTGTGCTGGTGGAGGAACGGGTACAGGTTATTTGTTTAATATAATATTTTTAATAATCCCTCTTTACTGGATTGGATATTCTTTACTTAAAAAGACCGAAGATAACACAGATTCTCTATATGTAATTGAAGGGCAGCTTAAAAGGCTTATAGAAAGAGTTGACAAAATTGAAGATACAGCAAAAAAGCCTGTCCGTAAAAAAGCTGTTTCTACTAAAGCGAAAAAGACTAAAACGGATAAATAAAGTTATTTATACTGTACGCTTTCTATATAACGCTGCGGAACATTTCCTATATCATTCGTTATATGAACTTTACCATCTTCATCAGTCCATGTAATTAACTTAGACTTTTTATACTTTGTAGCACTTTTATTAGGCCTTGAGGCTTCATTAATAGTTTCTCTCGTATTCTCCTGTGATTCTGCTTCCGTGGCCTCTTCCTGCTCGGCCTTTTTCTTTTCAATCCTGGCTTTATTAGCCTCGGCGTTTGAAAGCCTCTTTTTACTTGTTCCAAGTGTACCAGGGGCTTCCCTATAATTATCCTCCGTTGAATCACCTAATGTTGATAGCCCAAAGGAATTTAGATCTTCAGTCGGTCTAACGGTATATTCGGGAAACGCAGCTGGTGAAGGCACTGCAGTGCCCGGAGTCGCAGGTGCCTGTGGAGGTACAGCAACAGTTGCAGGTGGGGCAGCAGGTGTTGGAGGAGTCACCGTAACAGTTTGGGCAAATAAACTCAATGATATAGACGAAAAAAACAAAAGAGTTAAAGTAAATTTTGAGGTTTTCAACATTTGCAAATTTCTCCTATTTATTATTCTTATAACTATATAATACTACCACTATTAAAATAACTCAATTAACTTTTGAGACAGGGCTTTTAAGCATTGACATTAATCAGCCTACTATGTATTAGTAATATCCGTTTTTACTACTGATAAAAACGCTTGGAGGAACCAGCAAAAATGATAGTTGTAATGAAAAGCAATGCGACTCAAAAAGAGATTGAAAATGTAAAATCAACCATTGAGGAGCTGGGTTACAAGCCACACCCGATTGAAGGAATCCTAAGAACTGTAATAGGAGTTGTTGGAGACGACAGGGGCAAACCGCATCATGTTGATAACCTTAAACAATTAAAAGGTGTCGATAACGTTGTACCTATAATGCAGCCATACAAACTGGCTAGCCGTGAAATCGAAGACCAGACCTCCACGTTTAAAGTAAGAGATGTAGAAATTGGGAAAAACAAGATACCTATTATTGCAGGTCCCTGCTCAGTTGAAAGTGAAGAGCAGGTAATGGAAATTGCAAAAGAGATAAAAAAATCCGGTGCTTCTATGTTAAGAGGTGGGGCATTCAAACCAAGAACTTCTCCCTATACTTTCCAGGGAATGGGTGAGAAAGGCTTAAAAATACTTGATAAGGCAAGAGAACTTACGGGGCTTCCCATTGTAACGGAAATAATGGACCCGGAAGATATAGATATACTTGAAGATTATGCAGACGTGCTTCAGATAGGTGCAAGAAACTCTCAAAACTATGCCCTATTAAAAAAAGTGGGCAAATCAAGTAAGGCAGTACTATTAAAGAGAGGAATGTCTACAACGATTAAAGAATTTTTGATGTGTGCAGAATATATTTTAGCAGAAGGAAACAACAGGGTTATGCTTTGCGAAAGAGGGATTAGAACTTTTGAAACTGCGACAAGAAATACATTTGATCTAAATGCAATACCCGTACTTAAAGAGAAAACACATCTTCCAGTATTTGCAGATCCAAGCCACGGAACTGGCTACTGGCAATATGTAACCCCTGTTACCCTTGCATCTATAGCAGCTGGGGTTGACGGGTTGATTATAGAGGTTCACAACAACCCTGAGATTGCTGTTAGTGATGGCGGACAGTCACTTAAACCTGACACTTTTGATAACCTTATGAAAAAAGCAAGACCTGTTGCGAAAGCCGTTGGAAGATCCATTTAGTGTAAAAATTAAGTGTGTAGACAAATAGAATCATTGCGAGTATACTTACCTCTGAGTTTAAAGCAGTAGTTTCATTCTAAATTAAGATTTACTTCTAAGTTTTTTCTGAACCACTTGCAATACTCCAATTTAAATAAAGGAGGTACCTAAATATGTCTGAACGCGAAATAGGCACAGTAAAGTGGTTTAATTCCACAAAAGGCTTTGGCTTCATCGAACGTGAAAATAGTGAAGACGTTTTTGTTCATTACAGTGAAATAAATGGTGATGGATATAGAACACTTGAAGAAGGTGAGAAAGTAGAATTTACAGTCACCCAGGGACAAAAAGGCCCGCAGGCTTCAAATGTTGTTTTAAGCCAGTAGTATCAAATTAAAATTTAATTTGAAAATAAAGATGCCCGGTAATTTTACCGGGCTTTTTTTTTATATTCAGTCTAATTCTTTATTAGACTTGGTTCACTCTTTTACTAAAACCTTTCTTCCTTCTATCCTGAGTCTTTCTTCACAAAAAAGTTTTATAGCCTCTGGAAATATCTTGTGTTCTTCTGCATGTATCTTTTCTAAAAGTGACTCCTCTGTATCATCATTGGCAATATTTACTGTTGATTGAAGAATGATAGGCCCGGTATCTACACCGACATTAACAAAGTGAACTGTGCATCCTGTAATTTTCACACCATAATCTAATGCCTGAAGTGCAGAGTTAATACCTGGAAAAGAAGGGAGAAGAGCTGGATGAATATTAATAATTTTATTTTTATAATGATTGACTATAAGTGGGGTTAGTATTCTCATAAAACCAGCAAGAACAACAAGATCAATACTATATTTTTCAAGTCTCAATATTATTTTTTTTTCAAAATCTTCTCTTTTACTGAAATTTTTATGATCTACTACTTCAACAGGAATATCATAGCTTTTTGCTATACGAACCGCATACGCTTCTGGTCTATTGCAAAGAACAACGGCTATATTTGCAGACTCAATTTCTGCATCAATTATTGCCTGTAGATTCGAACCACTGCCCGATACAAAAATTGCAATATTCTTTTTAGACATAAACAAAAATCTTAATTAAGTGAGCTAGAAAAAGCAAAAAAGTAATCTTGATAACTAAACTTGGTTAATAATAGGTAGGGGTGAAAAAAAGAAAAAAAAGGGCAGCTTCCTACTTTCCCAATCCTGAAAGGACAAGTATCATCGGCCTCGAAGGGCTTAACTTCCGGGTTCGAAATGGTACCGGGTGTTTCCCCTTCAGCATTGCCACCCTGAGCAAAGTATTATAGTTTTTTGATCTTAAAAGTCAAGAAAAAATATAGATTATTTTCCATATCCTTTAATAGGTGAGGTTTTTCCTGCTTTTTGTAACTTTCTTATAGCTTTAACTTCTATTTGCCTTACCCTTTCACGTGTAACCTGAAACCTTTTTCCAACCTCTTCGAGAGTATATTCTTTGTCTTCATCAATACCAAAACGCATTTTAACAATATTTTCTTCCCTGTTGCTGAGATTGCTACATAAAGCATCTCTCATTATTTCTTTTAACTCTCTGGTTTCCAGCACTTCAAGTGGGGAAGTGGTATTTATGTCTTCTAGTAGATCAATCAGCTTTCCGTCTTCATCACCAACTGGTGTCTCAAGAGAAACTGGGTCACGAACAATCTTTAATATCTTTTTTACTTTTCCAATGGGCATTCCGACTTTTTTTGATAGTTCTGAAGGAGAAGGTTCACGACCAAGCTCCTGCACTAAAGATCTTGAAACTTTTATCATTCTGTTAATATTTTCAGTCATGTGAACTGGGATTCTTATAAGCTTCGATTGATCGGCAATAGCCCTTGTGATTGATTGTCTAATCCACCAAGTGGCGTAAGTGGAAAACTTATAACCTTTACCATAATCAAATTTCTCAACAGCTTTCATAAGACCCATATTTCCTTCTTGTATTAAATCGAGAAATGGAAGGCCCCTATTAAGATACCTTCTCGCAATACTCACTACCAATCTCAAGTTAGATTCAATCAGTTTTTTTCTTGATCCCTTAACGACTTTTTTTGCTTTATTGAATCTCCTTAAAGCCTTTTTTACAAGATCAAGATCATTCTCACCAAATTTTGCCTGTATATCATCAAGCTTGCGCCTAAGCTCAAGGCGTTTATCAAAAGAGCTTTCATCATTGCTCATACTTGATTCAATTATCTCTGCGGATATCGCCTCCATTTTATCAAGATAGTCCTCAGCAACTTTATAAATACCATACATCTGTGAGCTATGAAGATCTATTTTCTGAAGGGATTTGGCAATAAGTTCATTGTTTTTTTTGATTTGCCTCAGAGTAGACTCAATCTGCTTTTTACTGGCACTCGAGTCCTTCAGCTTATTATTGAGTTGTTCGTTATTAAAATATATATTAGTAATGGAGCTTATTGATTTTCTTATACTGTTTAAAATTTCATCATCTTCTTCTTCATAATCATCAAAATATGTAATTTCACTTAAATTCAAGGCACCTTTTTGTATTTTTTCGCCAAGGTTAATAACCTCTTTAATCATTATTGGACACTCAATAATGGCTTTTGCAATAATTTTTCTTCCTTTTTTTAATTTTTTTGCAATATCTATTTCTTCATCTCTTGAAAGAAGCGAATGGTCAGAAATATCATGAAGGTAAGATCTTATTGGATCACTATCATGTTTTTTTTTGCTTGATTTAGGGGATTTTCGGGGTTTCGATGTTTTTATATCTTCTTTACTACTTACGGCAGAAAACATAAGTTTATCTGGGGCTTTAATATTAGCAGATTGATATGAAGACTCTTTTACATCTTCAACAACCTGGGGTTTTTGTAATTCTTCAGCTTTTCTAGACATTTTTGATATTTCTTTTAATAGTTTTTTCTAGGTCAACCAGATCCCTATACTCTTTTAGTAACTCTTTTTCCAAATCTTTTTTTTCAGAACTACTAATTTGTTGAATTTTATCCCTTACAATTCTAAGCTCGAGATCAATACTTTTTAATCTAAGTTTATTAATGCAATTGTTTAAAATTCTTTCTGATTGCTCTTCATCTTCCAACTCATCGGAAGAAAATATCAAATCTGACAATAACTCCTGTAAAATTACATCTTCAAAACTATTTATAAAACCAGAAATATCTTTACTATTGCTTTCAAAAAGCCTCGTAAATATAACCTTTAAATCATTTTCTACAAAATAGCTGCAAATATCTTCAGGAACTTTAGAAGTAAGATTGGGAAACTTTAACAATATTTTCAGGATCAGTCTTTCAAGTAAATTGTCACTTCTTTTTTCTTTTTTACTAACAAGTGAGTGAGTATATTTTCTCATATTTAGAAGAGATAAGAGATCACTTTCCCTGAATCCAAACCTGTTCGAAGCTTTTTTCAAATAACTGCTTTTCTCAATTGGATCAGAAATCTTGGCTATAAGTTCAACTAAAATCCTTGTTGACTCTTTTGATGATATCTCATCATTTTTAAGTTTGTTATAAGTATCATCCACTATAAGATCTGCAACTCTTTTTGCATTACCAAGCAGGTCTAAAAAACCATCTTTTCCATTTTGATTTACAAAACTATCGGGATCAAGTTTGTTGGGAATTATACAAATTTTTGCCAAAACAGAATCTTCAAGAAATATCTCACCCGCTCTGATTGCAGAGTTTATTCCAGATGTATCTCCATCATAAACTACAATCACTTCATCACAAAAGCGTCTGAGAAGCATTGAATGTTGTTTTGTAAGTGAAGTTCCAAGGGTGGCAACTACATTCTTCACACCAAATGAATAAAGTGAGATAAAATCCATGTAGCCTTCAACAAGTATTGCAGTTCTTTTTTTTCTTATTTCATCTTTTGAGTAATAAAGTCCATAAAAAAGATTTCTTTTTTGAAATATTTTTGATTCAGGAGAATTTAAATATTTTGGTTCCTGTGCATCATCAATAGAACGTCCACCGAATCCAACTACATATCCATTTACATCTATTATAGGGAAAATCACCCTATCTCTGAAACGGTCATAAAAATCACTTGAAAAGTTAGTGTTTGAAAATTTAGAACTCTCTTTTCTTATTACAAGGCCAACCTCTTCAAGATTTTGGATATCAATATTTTTTGAGTCAAAAAGCTTAACAAGATTATCCCAGTTGGAAGGTGCGTAGCCTATATTAAACTGTTTTGCTATTTGAGAGTTAATACCACGAGACTTCAAGTATTCTCGCGCATCTTGTGCAATCTCTCCTGAAATAAGTATTTTATGGTAATAATTTGATGTAAGTGAGTTTATTTTGAAAAGGTAGCTATTTTTAGAAGAACTTTTCTTTTGGTATTTTTGGGACTGAGGTATTTCAAGATTTGCCTTTTTAGCGAGTTCCAGCGCAGCTTCCATAAATGAAATATTGTTGTATCTCATCAAAAAAGCAAACATATCCCCTCCTGCTCCGCAACTAAAACAATGAAAAAGTCCCTTTTCTTCATTTACGTGCATTGAAGGGTTTTTATCATCATGAAATGGGCACAGGCCTTTATAGTTTCTTCCTGCCTTTTTTAATGAGACAAAACTCTCAACAGTTTCAACAATGCTAAGCCTTCCCTTAATTTCTTGTATTGCAGAATTAAAGGAGAGGTTATTCATTATTATTTATTTTTCTGAGATAATTAAAACAAAAGAAGTAAATAAAATTTTTGGCAAAAACCAAATAAAAAAAGTTTTATCTTTTACCACCTTTTTTATTCATACGCTTTTTAGCTGCAAAGAGCTTTTTCTTTCTCTTTTCACTGGGTTTTTCATAATACTCTCTTCTTCTCACCTCTGATAGGACACCAGCTTTCTCAACCTGCTTTTTGAATCTTTTTAATGCACTATCAATACTTTCATTGCTACCAACAAAAATGCCTGGCATATATAAATTAAACCTCCGTAGAAAAACTTACCATAAACTATAATATGATATAAACTTTGTCAAATATCTGAAATTATTAAAAATTTTCTTTATGTTTGATTATCTATCAGATAGAGGAGCAAATTTTCCGACTTTATCGCAGTTCTTTTTGATTTGCTCTTCTATCTTTGCTCTGTTTTGCTCTTCAAATTTGTGATCATAATCTTCTTTTTCCGCTCTATGCTCTTCATATCTCACATTCCATGAATCTTTACTGTCCCGCACTTCATCAAGTAATCCCATGTCACTCTCCAAATATTATAATCAATTAAAAATAGATGTTACTGCAGCAATTTCAACCCTTCCATTAATTTTTGGTAAATATTCTGAAAGCACTTCAATTGATTCAGGATAAGTATGACATATACCAACGCCTACCCCCTTTTTTTCTGCAATTCTAATCAGATTCTCAATTTGATTAATCATGTATTTTTTTCCTTTCTTTGAATCATCGAGAAATACATCTCTTTTAATAAATCTTAATCCCATCTGATCAGCCAGACGTGCTCCATATGATCTATTGGACGTAAGGCTATCAACAAAATAAAGATCTTTTTCTTTCAGGTTTGCAAAAACAAGTCTCATAAGCTCTTTATTTTCTGTAAACTTTGAACCCATATGGTTGTTAACACCCTTAATATGTGGAAAGGCATTTAAATTTCGAGTGAGCTCCTTTTCAACCTGCGTTTTAGAGTGACCAACAAGAAGTGCACCCTCACCTGCATCAGCAGCAGTATATCCTGAAGAGTATTTTGGTTCCATAGGTAGGTGAAGTATGACCTCTTTTCCATTGTCATGTGCCTTTCTGGCAGCATACGCAGAAAATGGAAGATGCGGGAGTATAGCAAAATTAATAGGATAATCTATCTTTATGAGTCGGTCTATAGCATCTTTTTTTTGCCCTACATCATCCACAATAATTACAATTTTTGGTTTTTCTTTTTTCTCCGCATTTTTTACAATTTCATTCTTTTGTAAGTTACTTTTTGTTTCCACCTTTTTTTTAGGTTCATCTTTTTTAACAATCTTTTTTGAAACAGGTTTTTTCTTTTTCGATAAAAAATCAAGTTTATGTGTTTTATATCCTAAAATAGATAGTTCGGTGGTTAAGCCCTTTTGCTTTTCTTTTATATTTAAAGACACATTCTCAATAGCGCTAATTTTATTTAGCTCTGATGAAAGAAGCTTACCGTTAAAATTTTCAAGCTCAGCTTTGCCTTCCTGAAATTTCCACTTTACCCCATCAATGGTTTTTTCGCTAAAAGAAAGATTAAGATCATTTGAAGAAATACCATAATTGAAAAAAACTTCTTTTAGGGCTTTATCAACCTGCACTATTTTCTCATTTAGTGCAGCACTTTTATCAGTAGCAATATCGTTTTTATTAAATGCAGTCCTTAAATAAATAAGGCCGGCAATAGATACCAAAATAAAAAGAAATAAAAAGGAAAAAATTTTCACCAGGCTTATCTGGTTTTTTTTCTTTCTGTAAGTTCTTTTTTTTGACTTGGTTTTTTTTGTGGTCTTTTTAGTTGGCAAATGAGAAACCTTATTAAAACTACATATTTTTTATGAGATTTATTGCAGACTCTAGCTGCTTGTCTTTTGAATTTGTGTTATTAACCACAAGGTCAGGTGTAATTCCCACTTCACTTATTGTTCTTCCGCTTGCAGTATAAAACTTTGCAGTAGTGATCTTAATACCAGTGCCATCTCCAATCTCAATGATTGACTGTACAGAGCCTTTACCAAAAGTCTTTTTCCCTACAACTTTTGCCCTTTTATTATCTTTTAATGCACCTGCAAGCACTTCTGAAGCACTTGCACTACCTTTATTGACTAATACCACTACAGGCACGTCAGTTAATTTATCTTTTTCAGCAAAATACTCTTTGGAAGTATTATCAAAACGTCCTCTAACACTAACAATTAGCCCTTTATCTATAAGAAGATCCGAAAGTGAAATAGCCTGATCAAGAAGCCCGCCGGGATTGTTTCTTAGATCTATTATTAAACCCTTAAGTTCTGATCCTTTTTCAGTTTTGAGTTTATTATAAGAGCTCATAAACTCTTCTGTGGAATTTTTACTAAACTGGGAAAGCTTTATATAGCCAAATTTATTTTCGAGAAGCTCATATCTAACACTTTTAAGCCTGATAATATCCCTTGTAACATTAATTTTCCTTGGTTTTTTGTCCGTTTCGCTCTTTACCAGAATCTCAACATCAGTCCCTTTCGTGCCGCGCATAAATTTAGCAGCTTTTCTGGTTGTAAAGTCTTTCGCATCATTTCCATCAATTGATAAAATTTTATCTCCTGCAACTATTCCTGCTTTTTCTGCAGGACCTCCTTCAATTGGTGTAATAACAGTCAAAAAACCGTCTTTCACGGTTATTTCCACACCTATACCGCCAAATTCACCTGAAGTGCCTATTTCAACTTCCTTGAAATTTTCTGGGGACAAATATACAGAGTATGGGTCAAGTGCCCTCAACATGCCTCTTATTGCATTTGATGTTAGTTCTTTCGAATCAACATCATCCACATAATTTCTTTCAACAAGATCAAGTATCTTGGCAAAGTCGGAAAGACCTTCGTAAGTTTGTTCTTTTGCAGACACGTTACTAAAACAAAGAAGGGTTAATAAAACTGGTAATATCAGATATTTATTTGTTTTCATTTCAACTCTCAGTATACAATTAAAATTTTAGACGATATTATAACCAAAGAATTATATCAGGACAGTATTTTCGTATCCAAATGCCTATTTGAGAAAAGCTTATAATTGGCTATTTTATGTAAACAGGTTAACAATGACAAAATTGATGGTAAATGTGGTATCCAGATTTCTGGAAAGTTATTTCTCAAATGTTCCAGAGATTCCAAAAGACTGGTTTATAGTAAAAAGAATTCTTTTTTATATCTTTTCCACATTTGTTTATCTACTTGCTTTTATAGTTGTATTCACAGTTGTCTTGATTGTTTCCTTTATAGCCTATCCAATCTCAATGATCTATAAGGTTTTCAACTAAAAGATAGATCAAGAAAATGAATGAACAAAGTTAATAGTGAACTTAACCCACAAAGATTACCCCGGCACGTAGTAATAATCATGGATGGTAATGGGAGATGGGCTAAACAAAAAAAACTTTCAAGGTTAAGCGGACATAAAGAAGGAATGAAATCTGCAAGCCTTGCTGTTAAAGCAGCAAAAGAGCTTGGGATTAAATACATAACCCTTTTTGCATTTTCAGCCCAAAACTGGAACAGGCCCGAAAAAGAAGTCATTGCATTAATGAACTTACTAAAACAGTACCTTGAAAGTGAAAGTAAAGAACTTGTAAAGCGTGATATTAAACTTAATGCCATTGGAAGGCTGAATGAGCTTCCAGATGATGTTTTAGATGTGTTAAACAGTGCAATTGACTTAACCAGCAATTGCAAAGGCATGACCCTCACTTTAGCACTCAGTTATGGTGGAAGGGAAGAAATCATTGATGCTGTGAACAGTATTATTGAGATAGGTGATAGAAAAGCTGTAGATGAAAAATACTTTTCAGGCTTTTTATACACAAAAGACCTTCCTGAACCCGATCTTCTAATAAGAACAAGCGGTGAGATGAGGTTATCAAATTTTTTATTATGGCAACTTGCCTACACAGAAATTTATGTCACAAAAACGCTTTGGCCTAATTTTAGAAAAAGCCATCTTGTAAGGGCACTTTTAAACTTTCAAAAAAGGGAAAGAAGGTTTGGTCTTACAAGTGATCAGGTAAAAAAAGAGATATAAATTGAAAAAGGTTTCAATACTTGGATCAACAGGATCAATTGGGGTTCAGTCACTCGATGTGATTAGAATGTTCCCGGAAAAGTTTAAGGTTGTTGCACTTTCAGCTGGAACTAATATTGAACTTCTTAAAAATCAGATTGATGAGTTTCGCCCTGATATAGCTTCTGTTTATAACGAAAAAGATGCCAAGGCACTGAATGAGATTAATTCTTTCGGCACTGAAATATTATATGGGGACAATGGAAATAAAGAGGTGGCAGTTAAATCTGATTGCGATATTGTAATATCTGCAATAGTTGGATTTAACGGTCTAATACCTACTTTAGAAGCAATCAGGGCAAAAAAAACAGTTGCTGTTGCCAACAAAGAATCTCTGGTAGTTGCAGGTGAGATTTTAACAAGAGAGGCAGTGGACAACAATGTTTCAATATTTCCGGTCGATAGTGAACACAGTGCAATTTTTCAGGCACTTCATTGCGGAGAAAAAAAATTTTTAAAAAGAGTAATTATAACTGCATCAGGCGGACCTTTTTTAGATTTCCCCAAGAACAAACTGGATGAAGTGACAGTGGAACAGGCACTTAACCATCCAACATGGGATATGGGGGATAAAATCACTATAGATTCAGCAACACTTATGAACAAGGGATTTGAGGTAATTGAAGCAAAATGGCTTTTCGATATTCCTACTGAAAAGATATCCGTGTGGATTCATCCGCAGAGTATTGTTCATTCAATGGTTGAATATGTAGACGGTTCTTTTATATCGCATCTTGGTAAACCTGATATGAAAGTGCCAATTGCTTATGCTTTATCATATCCAGAGAGGCTTGCCCTTGAATCTGACACGGTAAAACCAGTAGATTTTTCAGGGCTTACATTCGAAGAGGTTGAAACAAACAAATTTCCCGCACTCAGTTTAGCTATTGAGTCAGTGAATCAGGGTGGCACATATCCAGCTGTGCTTAATGCTGCAAACGAAGTGGCAGTAAATGCTTTTTTGGAAAAAAAGATTAAATTTACTGACATTAGTAATATACTTAGTAAAATTATGGACAAACATAATCCGCTTGACACAAACTCTCTTGAAAATATTATAGAGGCAGACAGTTGGTCGAGAAACAATACAATTTCAATGATTTCACCAGGAGTTAAAAAATTATGAGTGCACTTTTAGCCTTTACTTTTGTAATAGGAATTTTAGTTTTCTTCCATGAACTTGGCCATTTTCTTGTTGCCAAATGGTGTGGTGTAAGAGTAGAAAAATTTTCTTTGGGTTTTGGAAAAAAGATATTTGGTTTCACAAGAGGCGAGACAGAGTATTTGATTTCCCTTCTTCCTCTTGGCGGCTATGTAAAGATGTATGGGGAAGGAACAGAGGGGAATATAATTGTTGAGAACATTACCGGCGCATCAGGCGATCTTCAGTCTGGAGACAGAATAATTGAGATAGAAAATGTTGATTTAAAACAGTATGGCTCATGGGAGAAAGTGCTTAAAACTTTACTTTTAAAGCCAGCGGAAAAAAGAGAAACTAAAGTCGAGAGAGATGGAAAAGTTGTTGATCTTTCCTTGAAGGTAGATGAACTTGAGTCGATAGAGGCCTACTCAGAAAAAGAATATAAAAGAGGTTTTGCAAATCAGTCTGCCTTAAACAGGTTTCTTATTGTAATAGCAGGCCCTGCTATGAATTTCATTATCCCCTTTTTCTTTATGCCAATTGTTTTTATGGTGGGAATAAATGTTCCTGCATATCTTGAAAAAACACCAGAGATTGGTTTTGTAAGACCAGACTCACCTGCCCAAAATGCCGGTTTTCAAAAAGGCGATACAATTATAAAAATCAAAAACAAAAATGTAGATAACTGGCAAGAAGTTAATTTTATTTTTCAGTCAAACCCAGGCTCCGAGCTTAATATCGAAGTAAATAGAGATGGTGTAATAGAAAGCCTCGATCTAAAAGCTGAAGTAAGTAATGACGGTCTTGTAGACCTCGGCTTTAGAAAACCCCTTAATGCTGTGGTTGGAGGAGTTGCCCCCGGGCAGCCTGCTGCTAAAGCTGGGATGAAAGAAGGCGACAAAATACTTGCAATAAATAGCGTAACTATTAATAACTGGGACGATATGTCTGATCTTATAAAACAAAGTGAAGGCAGCGAGCTGGATGTAAAAGTTGAGAGAAATAATGAAGATATCACCATAGGTTTAAAACCACAGCTAAGTTCCGAGCTCGGGAAATATGTTATTGGAATCGAACCCAAAATTGAAGAAATTACAAAAAAATATGGTTTTTTTGAATCAATAATTGTAGGGATAAAAGAAGCAGCAGTATTAACATTTACATTCACGCTCGCTTTCTTTTCATTCCTGGCAAAACTTTTTACAGGTGGTATTGCGCTTGGAGTTGCAGGAAAAAGCGTTGCCGGCCCACTCATGATAGCAAAGATTTCAGGTGCTGCAGCTGAGGCAGGCCTTGCAAACCTTCTTAAGTTTACTTCTATAATAAGCATAAACCTTGCAATCATTAACCTTCTTCCAATCCCTATGCTTGATGGCGGACATATTCTTTACCTTTTTCTCGAGAAGGTAAAAAGAAAACCGCTTAATGAAAAAACTATGGAAATAAGCCAGAAAGTGGGTTTTTCAGTTTTGATATTTTTAATGTTCATTGCAATTTATAACGACATTTCGAGGTTAGGAGGTGATATACTTAATCAGTTTATAAAGTTAATGGACGTTTTTAGATAAAAATTCATGAGCAGCAAATCTTCCCAAAAAGATAGTTGGACTAGAACAAAACCCACTAAAGAAGGTTTTTTCTTTATACTTCTATCCCTTATAATCGGCTTTGCAGCCCTAAACACCGGGAATAATCTTCTCTATATAATATTTGGAATCACTTTAAGCCTGGTTGCGCTATCAGGTGTAATCTCTATGATAAATATTTCCTCAATTGATATAAACCTTGACTCGCATTCAGATATTTTTGCACTTACACCTGGCTATCTTTGGATATCAGTTAAAAACAAGAAAAAATATGTTTCTTCTTATTCGATAACAATTAATATTCAGGAAAACTCTTACTATCTTGATAAAGTCGGCTCTGAAAAGACTGAAAAACTAAGGGTTAAAAGTTTTTTCAAAGAAAGAGGGCTCAATAAACTTCCAGAAATCTCAATATCAACGCGTTACCCGTTCGGATTTTTTAAAAAATGGGTAAGTACAAACTTTGAGAAAAAAGATATAGTTGTATTTCCAAGATTAGTACAGGTAAACAGTAATGAAGATTTTTTGGAAAACTCAATAGGAGAAAACAATTCAAAACGAAATGGCGGTGGAGATGAATTAAAATCTTTTAGAGAATACAATGAAGGGGACAACATCAAGGATATTCACTGGAAAGTATCTGCAAAGATGAACAAACTTATCTCAAAGGAATATTTCTCTGAAACCAGAAAAAACATTAAAATTGATTTTAGGCCTGGTGCTGAAGATAAAGCTGAACTTGAAAAATATATTAGTAAAAAAGCATCAACTTACCTGGATCTGATAAAAAACGGATATGATGTCGAGTTTGTTACTCAAGGGAAAACACTTGTTACTACAAAAGGAAATATAAGAGATAAAAAAGTATTAAACTACCTTGCACTATATGGGATGGAAAAAGATGTCGCCGCTTGAAGAAAAAGAAGAAATTATAAAAGTAAATGAACTATTTTATAAGGCCCTTGGCACAAGAAACCTTGAACTTATGCGTGATATATGGGTACGTGATGAAAGATCGGGTTGCGTTCACCCCGGATGGATTGTTCTCCGAAGCTGGGATGCTATTATGCAAAGCTGGGAAAATGTGTTTGACCCTGAAGACCAGGTAGATATAAAAATCTCTGAGATTACAATTGAGATTAAAGACTCTTTTGCATGGCTAACCTGCGTGCAGGAAATGGTTTATATAAAAAGGGAACCTGTAATGTTTAACCTTTC
>JAJCZR010000077.1 GCA_029262295.1 Deltaproteobacteria bacterium
ATTTGAAATACATCTTAAACATCGCGGAAAAGATCCATCCAAATTTGATATTAGTTCACTTGCAAAAAATACAGATGGCCACACTGGTGCCGAAATAGAGCAGGCTGTAATCTCCGCTCTTTTTGAATCATTTGCCAAAGAAAAAGAGCTTGATGACAGGGAGCTTATTATTGCAACTTCCTCAATTGTGCCACTTTCCACGACTATGCGTGAAGATATTTCTAAACTCGAAAGATGGGCATCAGACAGGGCTGTTAAGGCTTCGAAGTAGAAGACATTACGCATTAATACTCGTAATTAAGTAATTTTTGTCATCCTGAATCCTGTGCTGAGCTAAGTCGAAGGATTATTTCAGGATCTATTCCTTTATTAATCAACTGTTTTGTCTTCATGCTCCATCGGAACAAATTTTACTCTGCCAATATCTATGGTTTTAATTTTGCCATCTATTTTAGAGAATAGCTGAAGACGTTGCTTGTTCTCACCGACCGGCGCAACCATTTTACCACCTTCCCTTAGTTGGTTGATCAGTTTTTTGGGGATTTGCGGTGGAGCGGCTGTAACAATTATCTTATCAAAAGGAGCATTTTCTTCCCAACCTTCATAACCGCT
Organism: Deltaproteobacteria bacterium; assembly: GCA_029262295.1. Taxonomy (GTDB): domain Bacteria; phylum Desulfobacterota_D; class UBA1144; order Nemesobacterales; family Nemesobacteraceae; genus JAJCZR01. Next base: position 613 of record JAJCZR010000077.1, read on the forward strand.
ACAAAGTTTAAAATTGATATTTTGATAACCTAAAGAATTCAATGTTTTTTGTGCTGAGATCAAAAGTTCTTTTATGATTTCAATTGTATAAATTTCACAACCCAATTCTGCAAGTATGGCTGTTTGATAGCCAGAGCCTGTGCCAACTTCCAGCACTTTTTCCCCAGGTTGCAAATCTAGTATTTTAGTCATTAATGCCACTATGTACGGCTGAGAGATTGTCTGTTCATAACCAATAGGCACCGGATTATCTGTGTAAGAATAGTTCTGATAATTTCTGGGAACAAATTTATGCCTGGGAACTTTTAACATTGCCTCAATAATTCTCTTGTCATTTATATCTCTGGCAATGATTTGATCTTCAACCATTTGCTGGCGTTTATTTGTGAATTTTTCTGAGCTCATACAATCATCAATGCTTTTCGAAATTTAGCAGTCAGTCCTAAAATAATATAATATCTTTTAAGTATGAAATCTCACAATATTGTTGTCACAAAAGAAGAAATTATTAAAAGTAATTTTTACAATAGGCCTCACATAGTTCTTCTAGGTGCTGGCGCAAGTAGGGCAGCTATATTAAATGGTGATAAAAATGGCAAAGTTCTTCCATTAATGGATGATTTTGTAGATGTAATGAATTTAGAAGAATTTTTTAATAAAAAGAATATTGTTATAAACAATAGAAACTTTGAAGAAATATTCTCAGATTTGAGCGAAAATCCCAAACACAAAAATGATTGCGAAGAATTAGAAAAAATTATTTATGATTACTTCTCTACATTAGAACTACCGAATGAAGTAACTATATATGATCAATTAATTTTATCTTTAAGAGAAAAAGATGTGATAGCAACATTTAATTGGGATCTTTTTTTAGTTCAAGCTATCAAAAGAAATATTAATATTGCACAACCACCAACTGTTTTATTTCTTCATGGAAATGTTTCAGTTAGTTTTTGTGAAGAACACGAAATCGTAGGATCAAATGGTATAAATTGTATAAAATGTAGAAAGCCACTTAAAAAAACCAAATTGCTATATCCCATTAAGCAAAAAAACTATAATAATGATCCATTTATTAAAAAGGAATGGGAAGCATTAGAGTCAAAGCTGAAGTATGGATTTATGTTCACTCTTTTTGGTTATAGTGCACCCGAGACTGATAAAGAAGCAATAACTTTAATTAAAGATGCTTGGAATCCTGAAAATAAGAGGATGGAATTTTATGAAGTAATAGATATTAAGTCTGAATTTGAATTAGAAAAGAATTGGGTTGAATTTGATCCTTATCGACACGCAAATTATTTAAAACATTTTAAAGAATCTTGGTTGGGTACTTACCCAAGAAGAACCGGTGAAGCACATCATTTTAGGCATTTTGATGGTAGGCCACTTAGTCCAAATGAACTCCCTGATTTAAAAAATCTGGATAATTTACAATACTGGATTACAAAACTTGTTGAAAAAGAATGATATAAATAATCAAGTGCTATTCATATCTTAATTATTTCATCCTCAGCCACAACAAAGATTTTATCACTTTCTTTCGGTTCTACTAAATGAGTACCGGTAAATTCACCAAACCAAGATATAATTAAAATTACTTTATTCCATCGCATGTTAAACTATTATAAAAACTTAATGAAAGGGGAGTTTATGTCTAGAGAAACTGCATTAGTCACAGGGGCTTCATCAGGTATTGGCCTTGAGCTTGCAAAACTTTTTGCAAAAGACAATAAAAATTTAGTAATAGTTGCAAGAAGTGAGGATAAATTGAATGAGCTTGCATCTGAGCTTAGTGAAAAACATGGAGTAGATGTAAAGGTAATTGTTAAAGATCTATCCAATCTTAATGCTCCAACCGAAATTTTTGATCAACTTAATGCAGAAAACCTTGAAATTGATTATTTGGTAAATAATGCTGGTTTTGGAGCTGTCGGACCATTCTCAGAATTGGAATATGAGCGTCAGGTAAACATGATAAATCTAAATGTAACTTCACTTGTGGCACTCACAAGACTTTTTCTTCCGGGATTAATTGAAAAAAATTCCGGTGGTGTTCTTAATGTTGGATCACTTGCAGGTTTTCAGGCTGGGCCAAATGCTGCTATTTACTATGCAACCAAAGCATTTGTACTTTCTTTTACCGAAGCACTTTCAAGTGAACTTAAAAAAACAAATCTAAAAGTTTCATGCCTCGCCCCAGGCCCTGTTGCAACTGGCTTTGGAGAAGAATCAGGAATGGATAATGCCCTTCTTTTCAAAACAGTAGTGATGAATGTGAATGATGTTGTGGATGTTGCCTATATTGAGTTTATGAAGGGTAAAACTGTTATTATCCCAGGATTAATTAACAAGTTTTTACCACAGTTAGGCAGAATTTTTCCAAGAAAAGTTGTAAGAGAGATTGCAGGGAAACTTAATAAAACCTGACCAACTTCAAATCCGTATTTTAATATAGTGATTATATTGATTTAAAATGAGCTAAATACTAGAAAATATTGTTTTACTTCCTTACTAATTAGTCAGCTTTTATTTATAATCTAGGTTAAATCAAATACTTTCAGACAGGTGTGGTATTATGAGAAGGCAGTTTATCATTGCAGTATTCATTGTTTTATTAGTAGTGGCAGTAGTTTCTTACTTTTATAGACCATTTTTATGGTCGCTACTTATTTTTGGCCCACTAATTCTTCTTGGGTTTAGAGATTATTTTCAAACAAAACATACGATAAGAAGAAACTTCCCAATAGTTGGAAATTTTAGATATATATTTGAATTCATAAGGCCTGAGATAAACCAGTATTTCATTGAATCGAATACTGATGGTAAACCATTTAGCCGAGAAGAACGTTCTGTTGTTTATCAAAGAGCTAAAAACAGTCTTGACACTCTTCCCTTTGGAACACAAAAAGATGTTTATGAAGTTGGTTATGAATGGCTTAAGCACTCACTAATACCGGTTGAAGTAGATCCCTGCGACCTTAGAATAGTCATTGGTGGACCAGATTGCACCAAACCATATTCATCAAGCATATTAAATATATCTGCAATGAGCTTTGGTTCTATTAGCACCAATGCTGTAATGGCCCTTAATAAAGGGGCTAAAATTGGCAACTTTGCCCATAACACTGGAGAAGGTGGTCTAACAAAATATCACCGCCAGGGTGGAGATATTATCTGGCAGATAGGCACAGGATATTTTGGTTGCAGGACTGAAGATGGCAATTTTTGTCCTGATAAATTTAGTGAGGTTGCTACTCTGGATGAAGTGAAAATGATAGAGCTAAAGCTTTCTCAAGGTGCAAAGCCTGGTCACGGTGGTATTTTGCCCGGGGCTAAAGTGGATAAAGAAATAAGTGAAATCAGAGGAGTACCTATGGGAAAAGATGTAATATCTCCTCCTGCTCATAAAGAGTTTTCGACACCGGTTGGCCTTCTAGAGTTCATTCAAAAATTAAGAGGTCTTTCAGGCGGAAAACCTGTGGGTTTTAAATTATGTCTCGGAAAAAACAGTGAGTTTATGGCAATTTGCAAGGCTATGCATAAAACAGGAATTACGCCCGACTTTATAGTAGTGGATGGAGGAGAAGGTGGCACAGGCGCAGCACCAGTTGAATTTTCAAACCATATTGGATCACCATTAATAAATGCGCTGATCTTTATTCATAATGCACTTGTGGGATTTGATCTGAGGGACAAGATAAGGGTTATCTCAAGCGGGAAGATATCTTCTGGTTTTGGAATAATCAAACAAATTTGCCTCGGTGCCGATCTTTGTTATTCGGCAAGGGCCATGATGATGGCACTTGGATGCATTCAGGCTCTTAGATGCAACAGTAATCACTGTCCTGTAGGTATAACTACTCAAAACCCAACTCTTGTTGAAGGGCTGGTTGTTTCTGATAAAAAAGGAAGGGTGGCAGAGTATCACAGGGAAACAATTGATAGTGTTGCAGAGATTATTGGTGCAATGGGTGTTTCAAAGACTATAGATTTAAGACGATGGCATATAGTAAAAAGAGTAGGTGCGAATGATGTTAAGAATTACGGCCAAATTTACAAATTTCTTAACTACGGAGATTTACTAAAGGCAGATATTCCGAAAGATTATGAGATGGCAGTAAAATTATCTTCTGCTGATACCTTTAAAACTATCCATAAGACTAAATAAGTGCAGTTTTTTGCCCAGTTAAACCAATTTTAAACTTTTTTTCTATATGTTAAGTAAATCTTTATATCTATTTACAACAATTTTTATGGCACGATTCTTGTACTTATATATGTTGTAAATAATTTTCACTGGAGAACTAAAAATGCCTAGTTTAATAATGCCACCAAACAGTTTTTTGGAAAATGAAAGAAATACATTGTCAAATATAACGAGTATTCATAGTGAACTAATTGATGGAATTGGTGATATTGCAGAAGTCTGCATAATCGGAAGAAGTGAAAAAGATGATGAATTTTGGAAAGAAAATGTATTTAATGATGATAAAGAAGTAATTGACCCATTTGACGGACTTCCTGTTCTGAATATTGAAAACCTTTCTCACTTTTGTGTTGTATCAATAAAACCCTGGGACAATCAGGAACTTTATTTTGGAAACAACAACTTTCAATTATCTGAGTTCGTAAGGGTAGTTTTGATGAGGGTGCGTAGAATTACTGCAGCAATTGACTCAAAACGATCTGAATTAGTTTAGAGCTTTTTCATTAAAATATATTCCATTTTTAAAACTGCTAAAAAAAATATTAATCGCAGGATTTTTTATTGGTTTTAGGCTTTCATCAACTTCCAAATGCCTTTCAGCAACATAGCTCTGAGTTAATGAATTCTCAACAAGCACATGATACCAGGGTTTATCTTTTGGTGGTCTTGAACGTGCAACTTTTTCATACCACTCATCTGTCGCACTAAACACAGGATCAACATCTATTATTACGCCCCGATAATCGAATTTGTTATGATGAATAACCTGGCCTACTGCAAATTTAGCTGAATATACTTCGCTCATAGTTATTAGCCTATGTTTTATTTTAGCTCTTTCAAGTTTAAAAAAGGAAATGTTAATTCTGTATTAGTTTCTTATACTTCGAATATTAATTTAAAACAGTGAGGTGAAATTAAAAAGAAGGTATTTTTATTTTTGAAACGTATGACTTATGGATAAGTTTTAATTTTATTGAAATCATTTTCTAGCACATACAAATTCAGCAATATAAACTAAAATTGCGAGGAAGGTATAAAATTTCGGGAAAACTTAAAATACTTTTTGTTACAATAATTCTTCTAATAATTGCTTTTTTGGCAATTTACCAGCCGGGTATTACCTCCTTTTTCAAAAAGGGTCATGCGATCAACCGGAATGAAACTTCCACGGATCCCAGAGTAAAAGTTTTGGCACAGAACATTCAATTTACATCTAACAGCCGTGAACTTGAAGCGGTTGGTACAGGGAAAGCAAGACAGTCTGTAAATATCTATCCTTCAGTTAATGAAGAGGTTGAAGAGGTATTATTCAATGCACAGGACAAGGTTCAAAAAGGGGATGTGCTTATACAGCTGGACGACAGGGAAGAAAAACTTGCAGAAAAACTGGCGGAGGTAAAACTCAAGGATTCCAGGAGTCTATTAAATCGTTACGAACAGGCTGTAAAAGAAGGAGCAGTTCCCCAAAGCGAGGTGGACTCATCCAGGGCTGATGTAGAATCAGCACAGGTTGCTCTTGACCAGGCAAGGCTTGCCATTATGGACCGCAAGATTATTGCCCCGTTCTCCGGCTACGTGGGTATTCCGAAAGTTGATCCTGGTGACAGGGTTACAACAACCACATTGATAACAGGACTTGATGACAGAAATATAATACATGTTGATTTTGAAGTGCCGGAAGCCCTTACTGGTATTTTAAATGAAAAGCAGTCCATAACAGCAACAACACCAGCATATCTCAACCGTACATTTGAGGGAAAAATCACAGCATTTGAAAACAGGGTTGATCCTGAACGCAGAACAATTATGACGAGAGCCAGTATTGAAAACGCTGATGATCTTCTTCGTCCCGGAATGTCGTTCACTACAAAATGGAAGATTGAAGGAAGTCAGTATCCAACTGTTCCTGAAATAGCACTTCAGTGGAGCAGTGAAGGATCATTTGTCTGGATTATACGCTCAGGAAAGGCGCAAAAAGTGAATACAAATGTAGTAGCCCGAAGAGCCGGAATGGTGTTAATTGAAGGTGATATTTCCGATGGTGAGCTAATTGTAGTTGAGGGACTTGAGCGTATAGACGAAGGCACAAAAGTAATGGTTCTTGGAGATAAAGAACCAAAACCTAACGATCAGGATCCATAATAATGAAAAATCTCACAGGCGGCATCACAGCTCTCGGAGTTAAACGGCCTGTATTAATACTGGTGGTAAACCTGCTGATAATACTTGGCGGTGTAGCCAGCATACTTGGTATAGATGTACGTGAACTTCCAGATGTTGACCGTCCGATTGTAACTGTCAGAGCAACTTATGATGGTGCTTCCCCAATAACAATGGACACAGAGGTCGCAAGTGTAATTGAGGGTGCGGTTGCTCTGGTGTCAGGTGTAAAAAGTATAGAGACTTCCAGTGAGGAGAACAACTCACGTTTCCGGATAGAGTTTGATACTTCTGTTGATCTTGACACCGCAGCCAGTGATGTGCGGGAAGCAGTGAATCGCGTGCAGCAGGATCTTCCCGATGATATAGAGCAGGTAATTGTTGTAAAGGCAGATGATGATGCAAGAGCAATTGTGCAGCTTGCAGTTGCAAGTAAATCACTTACAAAGCAAGAGCTTGCAACAAGGGTTGAAAAAGATATATCTCCCCTCCTTCTTTCAATAGAAGGGGTTGCCGATGTCAGGTTAAATGGTAATCAACCACGTGTTTTAAGGGTCCTTCTTGATCCGGCACTTATGGCTCATCACAAGATATCTACCACTGAAGTTGTTTCCACATTAAGAAACGCACGGCTTGATGTGCCGGCCGGGAGTTACAAATCGAATGATCAGGAACTCCTTGTTCGTGCATTTGCATCTGTTGTGGAACCTGAAAAAGTTGAAGATGTTTACATAAGAGAGAATGTGCGAATAGGTGATGTAGGTGAAGCTTTTTATGCTCCCGAGCAGGCTGAATCGTATTCCATTTTAAATGGCAGAATGGTAATTGGTATGGGTGTAATTCGCCAGCCCGGATCAAATACCATAGCTATTTCTAAAGAAGTTGATAAAAGAATTGAAGATATTAATAAACGGCTCAACGATATAGAAATTTTCAAGACCTCTGATGACGCACTTTTTATCGAAGGATCGCTTATTGAAGTTTTATATACTCTTGGTTTTGCAATCTTGATAGTTCTTCTTGTTATTGCAGTTTTTCTGGGGCAATGGCAAACCGTTTTGATCCCTGCCGTAGCAATACCAATCTCACTTGTTGGCGCTGTGACGGCAATCTGGCTTTTCGGATTTTCAATCAATCTTCTCACACTTCTTGCACTGGTACTGGCAACCGGACTGATCGTTGATGACGCAATTGTAGTGCTTGAAAACATACAACGACTCCGTTCTGAAGGTATAGAGAAGATGGCTTCTGCTGTGCTCGGCACAAGGCAGGTGTTCTTTGCAGTTCTTGCAACAACAATTACGCTTATTGCAGTATTTTTGCCTATTGCCTTTCTACCGGGTGAAACCGGCAGATTGTTCCGGGAGTTCGGGCTTGTGCTTGCAATTGCAGTATCGATAAGTTCGTTTGTTGCACTCACCCTTTGCCCGATGATGGCTACAAGGCTTCCGGATATTTCGAAGGAAAATCCATTTATTTTAAAAATCAGGGGCAGTTTTACATCAATAGGTGTAAAATTCAGAGATTTTTATTTTAAATCTTTAAAATTATTTATCTCAAAACCGGTTTTGGCAATTGCGTTATCTCTTGTGGTTGCAGGAGCAGGGGCACTTGGTTTTTACCAGCTAAATCGTGAGCTTCTCCCAAGAGAAGACAGGGGCGCACTCCTCATTCTGCTTACTGGGCCCGATGGCGCATCACTTGATTACTCTGACCGCCAGGCGAGAAAACTGGAAGCTATTGTCCGTCCATACAGAGACAGAGGTATTGTTGATGATATATATACAGTAGTTGGCCAGTATGATAAAAACAGGACACTGATTACTGCAACGCTAAAACCCTGGGATCAAAGGAAGATGTCTCAGCAGCAGCTTGAAAAGGAGATTGACAAACAGCTTGAATCAATTCCCGGAGCGCAGGTACGTATTATCCGTGGCAACAGTCTGAATGTTCGGGGAGCATCCGGAGGCCTTGAGCTTGCACTTACAGGGAATGAGTATGATGAGATTTACACTGCTGCTGTTAATCTTTCTGACCAGATAAAAAAACAGGTTCCTTACATTGATGATATAACAATACAGTACGATACCTCACAGCCTGAACTATCATTCAATATTGATCGCAGCCGCGCACATGACCTTAAAGTGCCGGTAGAGGAAATCTCGCAGACATTAAGAGTGATGGTTGACCGTTTTGACGTTGTTGATCTGAACGTTGAAGATGAAGCGGTGACTCTTTATCTTGGTTCAGCAAAAGGCACTATTAATGATCCCGGTGATCTTCTGAATATTTTTGTGCTCAACACAGACAGGGAGCTTATCCCGCTGAGTTCCATTATAACTCTGGAAGAAAAAGGAGTGGCAGCAGAGCTTGACAGACATGCACAGCGAAGGGCAGTAGAGATGGATATCGGGCTTCCGCCGGATGTATCACTGGGTGATGCACTAACGCAGGTAAGAACAATTGCAGGCGAGAATCTTCCTGGCAATATCAACACACTTTACCTCGGAGAAGCGGCTACGCTCGAAGAAACCTCTTACGACGTTGCAATTACATTTATTATAGCCTTTCTGGTAGTCTTTCTTGTTTTAGCTGCACAGTTTGAAAGCTTCGGAATGGCACTGATAGTAATATTTGCCGTTCCATTCGGGCTTGCAGCAGCAGTCTTTGCCTTGCTGCTCACAGGGCAGAGTATAAACCTTTACAGTCAGATAGGGTTTGTGATGTTAATCGGCCTTATGGCTAAAAACGCCATATTGCTCATGGAGTTTATGAACCAGCTCCGGGATGAAGGAAAGAGCGTTTCGGATGCAATCATGGAAGGTGTAAATGTGCGTCTTCGTCCTGTGATAATGACCGTGCTTTCCACGGTTCTTGGAAGTCTTCCACTGATTCTAAGCCAGGGACCGGGAGCAGAAGCAAGAACAGCAATCGGCTGGGTTATATTTGGAGGTCTGGGGCTTTCAACTGCTTTTACACTTTATTTAACACCTCTCGGATACTCACTTATAGCACCTTACATAAAGCCAAGAAGCCATTCAGGGGCAACGCTGGAAGAAGAACTGAAAAGAGCGGAGAAAAATTTGAAAAATGAGCAGGTGATATGATCTTGCTAAGAAGGTTAATTCTATTACCGCTTTTCCTTTTGTTTATATCCTGTGCGGTTGGCCCTGATTACAAGCCTCCCGAGCTTGCTGCTCCCGAAAAATTTGTCTTACAGGAAGCCTTTAAAAAACTTGAAAGTATTAATCGACAAAAAGAAAACAAATTGCAAATTCACTTAAACTGGTGGCAGGGTTTTCCCGACCCTGTATTAGATGCACTTGTTTATACAGGGATTGAGAATAATTATAATATTCAAGTTGCTTCAGCAAGCTTAAAAGAAGCTAAAGAGTTGTTAAAACTCGCAGGTTCGCGGGATGCTCTCAGTGCAATTGCCTCAATTGATTCGAATGCCGCTGGAGAACTTGATGTTGGTGATGGTAGTACAGATGGAAATTATAATTTGTCTGGCACTCTGGGTTTAGTTCTCCCACTTGATATATTTGGCAGTATTACAAGGCAAGAACAGGCAGCACTTGCAAGAATTGAGGGAAGATATGCTGAACTGCAGGGTACTATTCTTGATGTAAGTTCGGATATTACCGGACAATATCTAAGACTCCGGGGAAACCAGCGTCAGCTTGCTTTGCTTGAACAATCTGTTGAGCTTCAGGAAAAAACACTTTCAATTGTTAACAGCCGTTATAATGCGGGGCTTTCACCTGAACTTGATGTCCGCAGGGCTGAAGCTTCAGTCGAAAATCTACGAGCTGATATTCCACGTTTAAGAGAATCTTTGGTTAATTCCAGAAATCTTATAGCTACACTCACAGGCAAATATCCCGGGACATATGAAAATTTGTTGTCTGAAATAAAAGAAATCCCGGAATACAGTGGCCCTGTGCCAGATATTATTCCGGCCGATGTACTTTCGCTTAGGCCCGACGTACAGCAGGCAGAAGCAACTTTGAAACAATCAGTTGCAGAAGTGGGTGTTGCTACAGCAGAGTTTTACCCATTTTTTAGACTTATAGGTCAGATCAGTATCGGAGCTTCGGGAGTAAATGGAGATTCCATTATGAATTTACTAATAGGAAGTCTTGGTGCATTAATAGAACAGGTTGTAACGGATGGTGGAGCAAGACGAGCAAATCTAAATATTGCAAAAGCAAGAGCAGAGTTGGCAATGGCAAATTACAGACAGACTCTGATAGATGCTATGAATGAAGTAGAAATAACCCTCGCAGCTTTAGAGTCTTCATTTGACCGCCAGGAATCACTTGAAAAGGCTGTTACTGCAAGTGAACGCAGTTTTTATCAGGCAGAAATACTTTACACTCAGGGGCTGACAAGTTTTCTTGATGTTGTTGATGCACAGCGCGTGCTTGCTTCAGCGCAGCAGGATCTTGCATCAGCAAAAACAGAATATGCTTTCCAAATTGCTAATTTGTTTAGAGTGCTTGGAACAATAGTAAGCACTGAATAAAACTTTTATTTTTTAAAATTAAAACTAAAGGTTTGAGACTATCCTAGGCAATTGATATAATCATATCCTTATGAGCTCAAAAACTCCCATGATGAATCAGTATCATAAGATCAAAAATGATCATCCTGATTCAATTCTTCTTTTCAGGCTCGGCGATTTTTATGAGATGTTTTTTGAAGATGCGAAAGTGGCATCAAAGATCCTCGGAATTGCACTAACATCCAGGAATAAATCTAAGGATAATCCAGTTCCACTTTGTGGTGTGCCGTTTCATAGTGTTGAGCCGTATATTACAAAGCTTCTTGAAAGCGGCAATAAAGTGGCAATTTGTGAACAGGTGGAAGACCCCAAAGTAGCAAAAGGAATTGTAAAAAGAAAAGTTGTGAAAGTGCTGACTCCAGGCGTAATTCTTGATTCTGAAAACCTTGAGTCAAAAAATAATAACTTTCTTGCTTGTATTCATAAAAACAAAACCAGTTTTGGTCTTTCATTTTGCGATATATCAACCGGTGAATTTAAAACTACCTCTTTCGGCGCATTTGAAATGATGTTATCCGAGCTATCGCATCTTGAACCCAGGGAAATTCTTGTTAACTCTTCTGATGAAGAACTAAAAGGAGTGGGCTCATATTTTGATGCTGAAATAAATCCGCTGATTACAAATATAGATTCATGGAAATTTGAATATGACAGGGGTAAAGAGGTACTCACAAATTTTTTAAAAGTTAAAACTTTAGAACCTTTTGAGATTGAAAATAAACCAGAATGCGTAATAACAAGTGGAGTTCTTCTTGACTATATAGAGGAAACTCAAATGGATTTTACCCCTCTTATTAATAGTCCAAAGTATTACAACCTTATTGATTATCTTAATATTGATGATGCAACCAAAAGGAACCTTGAGCTATTCAGATCAAGCATGGGAGAGTCTGGAAAACACTCACTTCTATGGGTTATGGACGAGACAAAATCGGCTATGGGTGGAAGACTCATCAGAAACTGGATCAACTACCCTCTTATTGACATTGAAAAAATTAAGCATAGGCAGGGTGGAGTTTCAGAGTTAAAAGAAAAGAGTTTATTAAGGAATAATCTATTAGAGTCGCTAAAAAGCATAAGTGATATTGAAAGATTGATAGGAAGAATTTCCACAACTTCTGCGAAACCCAGAGATCTTGCTTCACTAAGAGATTCATCCTATTCAATTAGTGAATTAAAAGAAGAACTTTCGAATTCCAGTTCAAAAATATTGATCTCACTTTTCAAAAATCTGGATGATTTACAAGATTTAAGGGAATTTTTATATGAAGCAATTGTAGAGGAACCTCCTCTTACCAGCAGAGATGGAGGAGTAATTAAAGATGGTTACAACAGTGAGCTTGATGAGCTTCGGGAGATTCAAAAAAACGGCAAGAAATGGATATCTGATCTTGAAGCAAAGGAAAAAGAGTCAACTAAAATAAATTCACTTAAAGTGGGTTTTAATAAAGTATTTGGATATTACATTGAGGTAACTAAAGCAAACCTACATCTAGTTCCGGAAAACTATATTAGAAAACAGACCCTTGCAAACGGTGAAAGATTCATTACTCCGGAGTTAAAAGAGTTTGAAGAAAAGATCACAACTGCGGAAGAAAAGATACTTAAAATTGAAGTTACCCTTTTTGAAGAGATAAGAGGGAAAGTTGCAAGTGAATCTAGGAGGGTCAGGTCCAGTTCAGCAATTATTGCTGAGATTGATGTATTGTGTTCCCTTGCAGAAATTGCTGAAAAATATGATTATATACAACCTGAACTTTCTTCAGAATCGAAAATCAATTTAAAAGATAGTCGCCATCCCGTTATAGAAAGAATCACATTTGATGGAAGTTTTGTTCCAAATGATGTTGCTCTTGATACAAAAGAAAACCAGTTTATTGTAATTACCGGGCCGAATATGGCAGGTAAGTCGACTTTAATAAGGCAGGTTGCACTTCTTGTATTAATGGCCCAGATTGGAAGTTTTATTCCTGCTAAAAATGCTGAGATTGGTGTTGTCGACAGGGTTTTTACAAGGGTGGGGGCTTCTGATAATCTAACAAGAGGTCAATCAACTTTTATGGTAGAGATGGTTGAAACGGCCCATATTCTTCGCAATGCAACAGAAAAGAGCCTTGTCATCCTTGATGAGATCGGAAGGGGTACCAGTACATTTGACGGGATGAGTATAGCCTGGGCAGTGTCAGAGTATCTTCACGAAATTGGCTGCATAACCCTTTTTGCAACTCACTATCATGAACTGGCCGGGCTTGCTGAGATAAGGCCAAGGGTGAAGAACTACAATGTATTGGTAAAACAAAAAAGAGATGAAATAATATTTCTGAGAAAATTTACAGAAGGTTCCACAAGCCACAGCTATGGTATTCAGGTTGCAAAACTAGCAGGGGTTCCAAATAAAGTTTTAAGTTCTGCAAAAAAAATCCTTCATTCACTTGAAAAGCTTCAATCAAAGCTCTCAGAATCAATGTCGGGTGAACAGTTTTTTCTTTTTGATAAAAATAATGATGATTTTGATATAAACCTAGATGAAGAAAATGAAGTTATAAATGAGTTAAAAGGGCTTGACCCGATGAATATGACTCCTCTTGAAGCCCTGGCAAAACTGATTGAATTAAAAGGTAAGGCAAATGATTAGTAAAAAAAGAGTGGGCTTAGTTTGAATCCACTCTTTTTTTGATTTTCATCTTTTCTAACTACTGCTCTCTAACCACTAAAACCTAATCCCTAAAAAACTATCTTTTCTTTCCCCACTTACCACTCGGAAGCTGCACAGGAGTTCCAGACGGGGCCTGTTCCCTTCTTGCTTCAGCAAACTGCTGAGCTGCTTCTGGATAAACTTTTTGAATATTTTGAGGTGAAACGTCAATCTTATTTATCTTCACAATTGCAGCTGCCATACTGTTAACAATTGTTTTCCTGTCTGCATTTTCAGAGCTTAATGTAGATTTCTCTGCTGCAGATAGCGCTGCCCTTTCTACAACCATTCCATTATTGCCTTCACCTGCTTTGCCGCTTACAAGTATTTTATCAAGTGATGGTTGTCTCTTACTTCTGCTTTTGTAAGCATTAACGACATTTGGATCTTTAAGGATCTCTGTTTTTATTTCTGTTTTAATGTCTTCTGCAGCAAATGCAACTTCTGATATTGCTTTTGATACGCTAAGAGAAAGTGTTTTCTTTAAGGGAATAACTTTTGTTGATTTGATTGTTGGTTCATCTTTATAAACAACTTTCTTTTTAGTTTTCTTTTCTTCAATAGATGCATCAGGCTCTACTGTATCTTTGCTTTTGTTTTCTTCTTCCACATCAATAAACTCTTCTTCAAGTTCAGTGAAAGCCTGTTTCACTTCTTCTGCGGGGAAAAATACATTTACTGTAATAGTGGCGCATGCACTAAGGTAAACGGAAACTAACACAAATACTGCTACCATGTTTAAATTGTAATTTTTCATCATTTTGCCTCTCTTTTTAATCTATTTTTCAAAATCTATTTTAATTCCGCCCTGGCTTGCCCTTTTTGCAATCTCTCTTATAACAGAAAACATTTGATTTAAAGAAATAGAGTTCTTTTTTTCATCAACCCTTATTTTTAAATCTTTATATCCTAAAATAGAGTTTGTGATTTCAAGCTCTTTAAACGTCATAAATCCTTCCTTAATATAACCAGAAATTAGTCCCTTATCATATCTACGGGATGAGCCTGTGAAGAACCTTCCTGTTGCCCCAATTCTTTCAAGTAAAGGTTTTCCCAAAGACAACTTTTCCTTATCAGATTTTGTTGCCCAAATCGAAAAAATTCCATCAGTCTTTTCAATACTTTTTCCGGCATTGACCCACATCATTCCATTGAACCTTCCCGTTATATAGTCTTTTATAGATGGAATACTATCAGAAATACTGTTAAGACTGAGATCATCAAAGATGAGTGAAAAATTGTATTTCTGTTTATCCATATTTATAACTCCTGCTCCAAATATATTCCCTCTATATATCTCTGACTTAAAATAATTAATGTTTACCTTTGAACTATTCATCTCGAATAAAGTCTCAATATTTTTTATATTCAGAAAACTGTAATTTATCTCATCTATTTTTAAATAATCATTACTTTCCTGCTGTTTATTCTCATTAAGCCTCGACAAATATTTTTTATATATTTTTTTATCAATATTAAAATCTTTTCCCAAAACATCTGAAAACGGGTTTTTAGAGAATGACTTGTTATCAAGGGTAAATACACCATTAATCCCTTTTACAGACAACTCAGTTAAAGAAATCAGTGTATCCAGGCTCGCATTATTGATTTTAATTTTTCCAAGCCATTCATAATTTTCACCGCTTCCCTTAACACCAATTCTTGGTTTTACAGTTCCCGAAAGATCCCCCTCCTGAATTTCAAAGGGTAAAAACGGATATAAAATATTCTTAAAAGTGTTAAGTTCAGTTTCTTCAAAGTTAACTTCCACCTTTCTTTTATCAGAACTAAAGTTGTTAATCTCTCCAGTAAAATTTACTTTTTTGCTATCTACACTATTTATAAACCCATTTTCGATATTAATTGTTTCATCTTTTATGTTTAGTTGTAAACCGCTGGTAAGCTTTGTTTCATAAATACCTTTTGAGATTTTAAGCTCATTGAGCCTTATTGACCCTTTTGCATTTATAAGTTTGGTATAAAGATTCCCTTTAAATTCTGCGTCGAGACTTTTTGCCGGATAGACGAGTTCATCATTTTTTATTACCGGGTCAAGTAGACTGAGATTTGTGGAAAAATCATAGGGGTTACTATTAAGATCAAGAAAAATATTTCCACTAAGATCGCCGTTGAGAATATTGCCCCTTATTTTTCTTAAATTCAGCTTGCTTGATATTAGCTCAAGATCAAAACTCGGTTTTTTTAAGACTTGATCCCCAAAGCTTAAATTTTGAGCCTTAACTTTTCCCTTGATATCGGCAGTCTGGCTGTTTACAACTATTGAAGCATTATTTATTTTTGATTTTATTTTGTCTAGCAGCTCAAAAAGAGTGGCATTTTCAAAATCAATTTTAATGTCTGAGCTTCCTTCTTCTGGAATTTTTATTACTACTAACTCAGCTGTTGCCCTATTCGGGTGGTTACCCGTGAGAGAAGAACCATTAAGTTTCACAATTACCCCGCTTTGCGAAAAGCTGCCTTCATATTTATCGAGCAAGAAGGTTTTAAAACTTCCATTTAGAAGTTTGAGTTTCCCGGTAGTGACAGCTCCCTCATCATTTTTTTCAGTATTGAAATCTATATTTATATCCGAAACCTTAAATCCTTTTGCATTAAATCCATTTCCATTTAAAGTGCCTTTAAGTACAAAGCTACTTCCTTCTTTAAGAGTAAGGCTAACATTTTCAACAGCTCCTTTATTTGTAATAAAATAGTCATGCCTGATCTTTTCGAACTTAAATTTATCGCCTTCTATTTTAAGATTTCCATCCGGCTCTTTATATATTTTTAAGTTGAGTTTTTCTTTTGTATAAAGTCTCTCCAGGCTCGTGTTACTGTCACCTGGAAGATCAAGTCTAAGTTTTTTTGCATCAAATTTTAGTGTCAACAAATTTACATTTTCTAAAAAATTACGATTGAAGTCGAAATCTATTTCAAAGTTTTCAGCACTGTGATTACTGGCCACGATAACTCCATTTTTAATTTTTCCATTGGCAATAAAAATTAAATTATTTCTTTCTTTTGACCCTGTTAGTGAAATTGCATTCGATTTGAGATTTCCTTTTAACTCATTAGCTTCAATAAGATTTGTCCATTCACTTATTTCATTCAAATCTGCAATCGTAAGTTCCGATGTAATATCAAAGTCTTTAGAACCTTTTAAATTTTTTACAGTTCCATTGGCACTAAGAGTGATAAAATCGTTCAGGGAAAAAGATGAACTTTTCAGGTTAAGCGTCCCAGAACTTTCATAAAGAAGATCATAAGAAAATTCCCCAATATCTTTTCTTTGATCTGATACAAACTCACCCTCTCCATTTGATTCAATCTCTTCTGTATAATTAACATTAGCTGTTAGGTTTGCTGATGAGTCGGAAGGTATTTTTAGATAATCTGAATTTATTTGCTTTCTAATCTCAACAAAATTAAGTTCAACTTTTGCAATCTTTTCTTTTTGATGGACTGAAATTTTTCCACTTAACCCGGAACTTTCGTTTTCATTAATTGAGATTAAAGCACTAATATCAAAATCAAGATTGCTGGTTTCTGTTTTTTTCCAGTCAATATCAAAGTTATCAAGATTAATCTTTAGTCCTTCAGTTATTTGAACAACAAGATCATCAATATTTATATTTTTAATGTATAAAATGTTACTATCTTCTTTTTTATCATCTCCGCCTTCAAAAAGCTTTATAATCGTGCTGATTGATTCGCCTGATGCATCAAGGTTCGGACTTTTAATATCCACATCTTCAAGAACAATCTTTCTTTCTTTTAATGAAGAAAGATAGTTGGGTTTTATAGACAGTTCCCCGATCCTGAGAGATTCTTTCTCTTTATCACTTAGTTTAAGATTTTTTATTTTTATGCCATTTTTTAAACTAAATTCTGCTTTCTTTACGGTAAGGATTACCTGCTTTGAATCAGATATTGATTTAAGCGACTTTTTAACTAAAAAAGGGGTATAAATCTTGAGAAATACAATAAACACAAATAAAAGCAGGATTATAGAAAGTAAGATATACGAAAAAATTTTTAAAAGCTTCTGTTTATTGTAAGACATTTAGTTGATGCTCAGATCATCATAATAACTCAAAACCCTTTTCACAAATTGTTGTGTTTCAGGGTAGGGTGGAATCTCATTTCCATATTTAATTACAGCATTTTTACCGGCATTATAGGCAGCAATTGAAAGTCTAAGATCGTCTTCAAAGTGATCGAGAAGATACCTGAAAAATTTCACGCCTCCCTCAATATTATCCTCGGGATCAAATGAGTTTTTCACTCCAAGTTCTTTTGCTGTTTCAGGCATAAGCTGCATTAGCCCTTCTGCGTTTTTATGTGACACGGCAAACTGATCAAAGTTGGATTCAGCTTTAATGAGTGCTTTTACCAGTTGCGGATCAACATCAAATTTGGTGCAGGCTTTTATTATTTCCCTGTCAAATTTATCGCTATACCTTTTTTTAAGCAAAATAAACCTGGGAGGAACAATTTCAAATTCATCGAGTGAGTTTCTACTAATATTTGCAAGTTCAGCTCTGGCCTCATACTTGCCTTTTTCGCACTCCATTTTTTCAACAAGCCCATTTACTTCCAATACAATTTTACAGGGGATAATACGAAGAATTCTGATGTTGTAGCCCGACAAAAGGTCAATTTGTTCGCCCACTTTATACCCTTTGAGATTGGTTGTGGAAGGGTTTTTTAGAATTGCTTTTGAATTTCCATCCCCAGACATAATAGTACTCATGAGTTTAAGGTTTACAGAACTTTGACGAAGGGAATCTATATCAAGTGTCTGGGCAACAGAATTAATATTAATTAAAAGCAAAAAACAAAAAACTTCAAATGACATAAAGATGTATCTGGCTATCATGGTTATTTAGAAAAATAATTGAGGTGAGGCGGAATGCAACTTAAATTTTTGAAATGTTTGAGGCCCCCACAAATTAAAGGACCTCAAATTTATATAAAGATTGTGTTACTTGAGCTCTCTTGCTGGAATAAATTTGTAGGAAGTTACGTCTGAACCATCTGGATCTACTTTTACAAAACCTGTGGTTAAAGCCATCTCTTCACCAAACTCAAGTGAATCTGGATCATCGGTTTCCACTTGTGCCATTACTCTCACTTCTTCAGGAAAGTCTACAAGTGCCAAAACGTAGGGCACTTTAAACTCTGGCATACTTCTTCTAACTATTGTGAATGAATGTAAAATTCCTGTTGGGCTTAAAAGCTTTTCCTCTATATCATCACTAAAACTAATGGGGTCAGCCAAATACTTTGGAAATGTCCAGTTATCGGCTTCCTTGTTATATCCTGCAATTAATCTGATCCTACCATCTTGATCAGTTGTAAAAAGATCTTGTCTGAAAACATTATCACTCATAATTTTATCTCCTAGAATAAAATAACCACACCTTGTTAAGGAAAGATTATTATATTCAAAACCAATAATTTTGTAAATAATTCGATCAGTTTGTAGAATGCTACTATGAGTAACAAAATACCAAAAGCACTCACAATTGCAGGATCGGATTCGGGAGGAGGTGCTGGAATTCAAGCAGATTTGAAGACTTTCACTGCTTTAGGTGTATACGGATCATCAGTTATAACATCAGTTACTGCACAGAACACTCTTGGAGTTGATGGAATCTATGATCTTCCCGCTGATTTTGTGGAACTTCAGTTTAGTTCAGTTGCAAATGATATTGGTTTTGATGCAGTAAAGCTTGGTATGCTTTCAAATATT
>JAJCZR010000078.1 GCA_029262295.1 Deltaproteobacteria bacterium
ATGTGATGACATGATTGATAATGATGGAGACGGACTTGCAGACTGTGATGATGCAGGATGTGCAGCGTTCCCAGCATGCGTTGTTGTAGGTGATGGCGATGGAGACGGTGATGGAGACGGCGGCGGAAGCGGTTGTAGCGTTGTTAGCGATGCAAGTGCCGGCACATCAGCAGTAAACTTCTTACTTCCAATGATGGTATTTGGATTAGGCATCATGTTCAGAAGATTAAGAAGAAAATAGTAGTAAATAACCTTTTAGCGTTAAGCTAAAAAGATAAAAACTAAAGAGAGCCAGTCAGTGATCCTGATTGGCTCTCTTTTTTTTGACACTTAATGTTGTAAGACCGTTAAGTTTTTAGCTTTGTCATTCTTTAAGCTTTGTTCCAAATTCTATTTCACCTGAATAACATATCTTCAAATGGTTAAAACCGGAGAAGCGTTCAAAAGTATGACAATAAAGTGGAAAATACTCGACAGGAGTTTTTACTCGAATTGAATGTTTCTATTTAGAACAACCCATAATAAAAAAGACTTTCTTTTGTTGTGTAAAAGAAAGTCTTTTTATTTAAACATATAGTGGTTCTTAATTTTATTCTCTAATCACTTCTATTTTGTGCTCTTTTTTTAAAGCCTCAAAGTGTTCTGCAATCGCTTTTTGTTTTCTTTCAGCATCAATCTTAGATTTTTCCCTCATTAATACATCTTCATCAGGTGTTTCTTGTATATCGTCTATTTGATATATAACAAACTTGCGAATTTCTTCTACTATCTCACTTAAATTTCCTTTTTTTAATTCTTCAAAATGTTGATTCTTAGATTTTGATATTGCATTTTCTGTAAATTGTACTTTATCGCGAAATTCTGCAGCGGCATCCTTGAGGCTTTTTAATTCAATTGCCCTAGCTAAAAGTTTATCTGCAACTTCTTTGCTTTCCGCTGCAGCCCTTTCCAATTTCAGATAGGTGTATTCATCCTTTTTAGTTAACACAATTTCTTTTAATTCTTGCTCTGATAATTGATTTTTCTTAAGATATTCAATAACCGCTTTAGATTTTACCTGATTGATAATAAGTGATCTTTTAAAATCACGGAAATTCTTTTCATATTTTTTGTCTAATTCTAGTTTTAATCCTTCCTGATAGAAAATTTCATCTTTTATTGCACTGGCGAGCGTTGAATCACCTAAATCTTCTTTATAAATAGGGGCATCATCCACTTTTGCCATAACTGTTTTATTTGGATCTATTTTCTTCTCATTATTTTCTGCTGTATTTTGTTGACATGAAACTAATAAAAGTAAAAATAGAAATGAGATTGCTAAATTCTTAAACATATAGCCTCCGATTTGAAAAAAAAATAAATTTGGTGAATAGTTATAACTTAATTAAAATTTATTATCAAGGAATTTTGTTGCTACATATACATGTAGTTTCTTAATAATGTGAGGTGTTTGTATGCATAAATATTCAACTGCAATTATAATTTTTTCTATCTTTTTGTTTACAGTTTTAAGCTGTAATAGTAGTAATGATAGCTCTGAAAATGAAACAGTTGTAGCCGGTTCTAATGATCCTGAAAACGCAGTGTTTAAAAATGTATTGATAGATAAAGGTTTTGGAGATCTGGGTACATTGGGTCAGAGTGCAAGCTGGGGGGATATAAATAATGATGGATTTCTTGATATAGCACTTGGAAATACAGATCTTAGATCAAGAAGTTTTTATTTATATCAAAATGATGGTAGTGGGAATTTTAATGATATAACAGAAGGCTCTGGTATAGGCGATCAACCTATTAGAAGTTTGACATGGGCTGATTATGATAATGATGGTTATATTGATCTTGCTCTTGGGACAATCCGTGGTGGTGCACCCCCCGTACTTTACAAAAATCTAAAAAATTCTTCATTTATGGATGTAACATCTAAAGCCGGTTTGACTAGAAAAGACGGCTTTTTATTCAATGTAATATGGTCTGATTATAATCTTGATGGTCATGTTGATCTTTTTCAAATCAATGCAAGAGAACTTCATTTATATAAAAATATTGGGAATGGAATATTTGAAGAAGTGGCTTCTGAAGCGGGAATAGTAAAAGAGAATTTTACAAGAGGCGCAGTGCTATTTGATTTTAATAATGATATGTACCCTGATCTTTTTCTTGCTAATAGTGGAAGTGATAACTTTTTTATTAATAATGGAGATGGAACATTTAAAGATATTACCTCTGAAGCCGGATTGGATGGGGGGGCTGACTCAAATACAGGCCCCGTCTGCACAGGAGATTTTAACAACGACGGATTTATTGACCTCTATTTAGGCTCACAAGGCCGAAGGCGCAATGTTTTATTTCGAAACAATGGAGACGGCACTTTCACTGATATCTCTGAAAAGGCCAATGTAAAAGATGTTGGTGATGCCAGAACTTGTTCGTTTGTTGATTACGATTCTGATGGATTAATTGATATTGTTGCTACAAATCATATTAATCCTAATAAGCTATTTAAGAATAAAGAAAATGAAGAATTTGAGGATGTTGCTGAACAGGTAGGAATTAGAACTCCAATAATTGATGTATTTAGCACAGCCTGGGCAGATTATAATCAAGATGGTTTTATGGACGTTTTCCTCTATGGACATATTGGTATTGGTCTTATGGAAAACTCAGGAAATAAAAATAATAATATAATCATAGAGCTTATTGGTAATGGTTCAACTACCAATATGAGTGCAATCAGTTCAAGGATTATATTGCAAACTGAAAATGGTACACAGACCCGTGAAGTAGCTGGCGGTGGTGGTTGCTGTGAACAGAATATGCTGCCTGTTCATTTTGGTGTTGGTAACGAAACAAAGGCAGATATTCTTGTAAAATGGACAGACGGAGTGCAGTGTGATTTTCAGGATTTTGATATAAATAAAAATACCCGAATTAATGTAAATCAGACCGGCTGTAAATTGGAAGTTTTATAGGGTCTTTTATTATTGAGATCAGAAATTTAATGAGTTTACTTCCAAAAAATAAACTAATTTCACCTTTATTCTCTTATTTAGCTTTAATTTTAATAGTAATTGTATCAAATACATTTCTAGGCTACGAATATGTGCTTTCAATCTCTGCCTCTGCAATGATCCTTATTCCCATCCTTCTCAAAAAGGATGAAGGTATTTTCAATTTCAATCTTAAAGGTTTTGTAAATGGTGTGCTTGTCTCAGTTTTACTTATCTCTTTATATGCTTTAATTACAAAGCTCTTATCCCTTTCATTTGGTAACAATCTAAATTTTAGCAGGGTTAGTGTTTCACTTGTTGTAATAAATTTTCTTCTCGTTGCTATACCGGAAGAAGTTTTTTTCAGAGGCTATCTTCAGAAGCAACTTGGAAACACAATATGGTCGGTAGTAATTGTGAGTCTCCTTTTTGCAATTGCACATTTTATAGCGATATGCGTTTTCAGGGGGCCTGGCTTATTTGTTTGTTCAGTAAATGTTTTAACTTTTTTCCCGTCATTAGTGATGGGCTTTCTTTACTATAAGACTAAAACTTTATGGTCGAGTATATTCTTTCATGCTGTTGCCAATATTGCTCATGCAGTTGTATTAAGTGGTTAGATATCCGACTGGAAGTACTGTTTCGTGCCAGAATGACATATCAACACCGTTGTCACTCTGAGCAAAGCGAAGAGTCTAATACAAAGAGAGATTCTTCACTGCGTTCAGAATGACAAATAAGCAATACTGTCACTCTAGAGTGTAACGAAGAGTCTATTATTTATAATAATTACAATGCACGAGTATTACGTTTATATAATGAGTAATAAATCAAAAACACTTTACACAGGTGTTACAAGTTCTTTAGTAAAAAGGGTTTACCAACATAAAAATGAAGTGGTAGAGGGTTTTACTAAAAAGTATAGAATTAAAAAACTGGTTTACTTTGAACAAACAAATGATGTTGTGTCTGCTATTGCGAGAGAAAAGCAGATTAAAGGGTGGATAAGAAAGAAAAAAATCAGTTTGATTGAATCTGAAAACCCTAATTGGGAAGATTTAAGTGAAGACTGGTTTTAATAAAAAAGAGATTCTTCGGCTAACGCCTCAGAATGACAAATAAGCAACATTGTCACTCTGAGTCAAGCGAAGAGTCTAATTTTAAACCTAAATTAACCTCTGCTTTCTACAAATCCCTAATCACTGTATAATTAATTCTTGTTATGAAGCAGCTTAGACTTGCACTTTCCCAGGTGAATATGAGTGTTGGGGATATTTCCGGGAATCTAAAAAGAATTATAAATAGCATAAAAAAAGCGAAACTGAAACAAGCTGATATTGTTTGTTTTCCAGAACTTGCTATTACCGGATATCCACCTGAAGACCTTCTACTTAAGCCTAAATTTATTGAAGATAATATAAAAGCACTCGAAGAAATAAAAAAGCATACAGATGGAATAGTAGCTATTGTTGGTTTTGTTGATAGAAAAGAAGATATTTTTAATGCTGCAGCAATCATTCAAAACAAAGAAATAGTGGATGTGTACCATAAATCATATCTTCCAAATTACGGAGTGTTTGATGAAAACAGATATTTTCAAATGGGCAGCAGAATTCCGGTATATAAAATGGGTGATTTAACTTTTGGAGTAAATATCTGTGAAGATATATGGTATCCGGGTGACCCTATTAAAAGCCAGGTGCTTTTGGGAAATGCACAGCTCATAATAAATCTTTCATCTTCACCATATTATTCTGGCAAACCAGAAATAAGAGAAAAAATGATTACTACCAGGGCCCGTGACTACAATTCACTTATTGCATTTTGTAATCTTGTTGGCGGGCAGGATGAACTTGTTTTTGACGGAAGCAGCTTTGTAACCGATGAAAATGGGGAAATCCTTGTCAGAAGTTCTTCTTTTGAAGAGGATTTGATTTTTTGTGACCTTAATACAGATAAGGTATTTAGATCAAGACTTCATGACCCTAAGACAAGAAAGAAAAAATATAAAATGAGCTTTGATGAAAATAAAGTTGAAACTATAGTTTTAGAGAATATTAAAAAGAAGAAAAAAACGAAACTCAAGCCAAGCACCAATAAAAGACTTGATAGAAATAGCGAACTTTTAAGCGCACTTGTTATGGGAACAAAAGACTATGTGAAGAAAAACGGATTTAAAAAAGTTGTGCTTGGGCTCAGCGGTGGAATTGATTCATCTATTGTTGCAGCAATTGCAACGGAAGCCCTTGGCAACAAGAATGTGATCGGAGTATCAATGCCTTCCATGTTTAGCTCAAAGGGTAGTATCAAAGATGCTGAGATTCTTTCAAAAAACCTTGGAATAAAGCTTTATAAGATAGGTATAAAGGAAAGTTATGATGAGTTTAACAAAATGTTAAGTACAGTATTCTCTGGTCTTGATAATGACACAACTGAAGAAAATCTTCAGGCAAGGATAAGGGGAAATATCCTTATGGCGCTTTCCAACAAGTTTGGCTGGTTGGTTCTAACCACTGGAAACAAAAGCGAGCTGGCCGTTGGTTATTCGACACTTTATGGTGATATGGCTGGCGGTTTTTCAGTAATAAAGGATGTGCCTAAAACAATGGTTTACAAGCTTTCTAATTACTATAATGAGATGAAAGGTAAATCCGTTATACCTGAGTCAGTTATAAAAAAACCTCCATCTGCTGAGCTGCGTCCCAATCAAAAAGATACAGACAGCCTTCCTCCGTATGAAGTTTTAGACAGGATTCTAAAGGCTTATGTTGAAGAGGATCTAAGCCTTGAAGATATAGTTGCATTGGGTGAAAATAAAACAGTTGTTAAAAAAATAATAAAGATGGTTGATCTAAACGAATATAAGAGAAGACAAAGCCCTCCAGGTATAAAGATTACTTCACGGGCCTTTGGTAAAGACAGAAGGTTTCCAATAACAAATTTGTATAAGCAGTAGGCGAGTTTCATAACCGTAATTGCACTCCTCGTAACAAAGAGCTTTAATCATAAAAAGTGATAATTGTCATTCTTTAGGAGCGAAGCGACGAAGAATCTAAAAAATTAAGGAAACCGAATGTCGTTTTACACTGAAGGAGGTTCAGTATAATTCAAAAAACCCCTTGGTTGAGGAGGTCCCTCATATCCTAATTCTTTCCAGATAATTGGGCTTGAAAAGTAAATTTGGGTTGCAAGATTATTAAATTTTTCAATAAAAATTTTATTTCGAGCGTATATATGATTTAGGATTTTCAGTTTTTTCTTCACGCTATTTAATTTATAGAAAGGTTTTTGAAAGTTACTATATGAAACAGAATTAAGATTCCAAAGTCCTCCATCAAAGAATTCTGCTTCCTTCTTTTTCTCAGGCTTTGAAAAATAATTTATAAATCCATTTATCATATTAATTTCACCTGCTCTTGGATAAAAAATTTCTGCTACCCCTATTAACACCCTTTGCTTTTCATCATCTAAAACATAGTAATTTTCATCAATTTTTATTCCTTTTTTCTTATCAAAACTGCTTTTAGCAAAAAGATTTAGTGAATTGATATTGATCAGGGTTGATCCAATTGTCCCTGCTGTTAGTGTCTTAATGAAGTATCTTCTGCTATGTATCAATTAAAATTGTCTCCAGTAAAAATATTTCTATATTTTACTTCATCACAATAATTACTCTATATATTGTATTTGTTTTATGAAACTTTATTAGATGGTTAAAGTATTGTATTTAGCACTTATTTAAAGAGCATTAGAAAGAATAAAGATATGAATAGTTTTAAAGCTGATGTTGTTGTGATTGGTGGAGGGCCTGGTGGGGCACCAGTTGCCTGGAGATTAGCCTCAAAAGGTATAAAAGTTGTAATGCTTGAAGCAGGTGGGCATTACAATCCGTATAAAGATTATGATCTTAATTCTAAAGATTGGCATACAAAACGTTTTCCACATAAAAAGAAACTTGATTATGATTTTGGAGTTGCACAGCCTTTAGACAAAAAATATTCACACCTTAAATCGTGGGCGAAGTCTAAAGGTAAGTTTAATAAATCGAACAAAAGACGTTATTTAAGTTATCAAAGCGTCGCCGGACTTGGAGGATCGGCACTTCATTTTCAGGGCGAGGCGCATCGTTTAAGCTCTGAAGCCTTTTGTATGAAGACTAAATTTGGAGTTGCTTCTGATTGGCCAATAAAATATGAGGATCTTGAGCGATATTACAGTGCAGTTGAAAAGATCGTGGGAGTGGCAGGATCAGACAAATTAACAAACAGGCCCCGTTCCAAACCTTATCCTATGCCTGCGCACGAACTCAGTTACTCAAGCAAGGTTATAAAGGAAAGTTGTGATAAACTTGGCTACAAACTCACTCCAAATCCTGTGGCAATACTTTCCAGGCCTTATAGAAATAATGCCCCATGCAATTACTGTAGTGGTTGCGTGTGGGGCTGCCCAAGAAAGGATAAAGGCTCGCCTGATGTAACGTTTATCCCTCTTGCCACGCAAACCGGAAATTTCAGGATTCTAATTAATGCTTTTGTTAGTAGAATAGAAACTAAAAATTATGAAGGCAAAAAAAGCTGCAAAGGTGTTCATTATTTTGATGATAATGGCAAGGAACATTTTCTTGAGGCTAATCATGTTGTTATTGCTTGTGGTGCTGTACAAACACCAAGATTGTTAATAAATTCTGAGCTTAACCAAAATGGTGTGGTTGGAAAAAACTTTATGGAAACTACTTTTCTTGAACTCATGGCACTCCATCCTAAAAGACTAGATTCATATCGGGGAATTCCAATTGATAGTGTGATTTGGGATTGGAATGATCCATCTAAAAATAAGGAAATTAATGCGGGATTTCGTATTTATCCCACAGCAGGGAATGCCCTTTCTCCTTTACATTATGCTAAATATTATTTTGATGGTATTGGTGAGGAATTGACATCAGAAGTACAAAGATGGTTTGGCCACGCAATAGGTATTGCCGGTATCGGTGAATTTCTTCCGAATAAAGATACACATATAACTATTAGTGAAAAGAAAGATAAGTTTGGTTTACCTCTTGCAAAAATTCAATCCTATAACTCGGAGACTGAGCTTAAAATACTAGATTCTATTTATAAAAAGGCAAAGGAAATTTTGGAAGCAAGTGGTGCCAATATATTTGTTGAACAATATTCAACGTACGACCTTTTTGCAGCAACCCATGTGTTTGGCACATGCAAAATGGGCAATAACCCTGAAGATTCAGTAGTTGATTCTAATTTGGAATCACATGAAGTAAAAAATATGTACATTACAGATGCAAGCGTGTTTCCTAGCTCAGGTGGTGGGGATGCCCCATCTCTTACAATTCAGGCTTTGAGCTTAAGGGCTGCTGATTATCTGCTAAAAGAAGCTTGAAAAAGGGGACGCTACCCTTTTTTAATAAATAATGTAGATTTTCTACTGTGCCAAGAGTAGCAAGAACTGTTTTCCCCAATGTTCCCCACCATATAACGCAACGTGGTAATAGGCGTGAAGATGTATTCTTTGTAGATGCTGATAGACAGTTTTATTTATCATTGCTAAAGCAGTACAGTGAAAAATATAAGGTAGAAGTTCTTGCTTATTGCTTAATGACAAACCACATACATTTGGTTTTAATTCCTAAAGATGAGAAAGGACTTCAAAGTTTATTAAAACCACTTCATATGAGGTATACACAAAGAATAAATAAGAAAATGGGATGGTCAGGAAGATTATGGCAAGGAAGATATTTTTCATCACCATTGGATCAAGATTATACATGGGAAGCAATAAGATATGTGGAGTTGAATCCTGTAAGAGCAAAATTGGTTGAAGAAGCTGAAGAGTATAAATGGAGTAGTGCCGCAGGGCATTGCAAATTAAGAGAAGACAAGATATTAACCAAAGATAAAGAATGGAAAGATAATTTAGAGTCAATAGAGAATTGGTCAGAATGGTTAAGGCAGAGAAAAGATGTAAAGAAGGTTGAAGAAATACGAAGAAATATACAAAAAGGATTGCCTTGTGGATCTGAGAAATTTATAAATGATTTAGAAAAGCTAGCTGAAAGGGTTTTGAGGTATAGGCCAATTGGTAGACCTAAATTAAAAAAAGGGTAGCGTCCCCTTTTTCCTTTTTCCTTACTCTTTTAGTATAAATAGATTTGTATAAACAGTAATATTTTGCATCTTTTTTTTTATGTTATAATATCTTTGGGTAATTTTTATTGAGGTACTACTAATCTTCACATAAGTAATAACCTTTATCGCTTTTCTTTAAACTATAAAAATATAAGGAGTTTGTATGAAACGAGTTGGATTTCCCTCCAAACAAGGGCTTTACGACCCTAATTTTGAGCATGATGCATGCGGAATAGGGTTTGTTGTAAATATAAAGGGAGAAAAGTCTAATTCAATTGTTAAGCAGGGTATAACAATACTCAGAAACCTTGAACACAGAGGTGCATGTGGTTGTGAAACAAATACAGGTGACGGCGCAGGAATATTAATTCAAAAGCCCCACGAATTTTTTCAAAAGGTTTTATCTAAAGAAAATGTTGAGCTTCCTGATTTTCATGATTACGGCGTGGGTATGATCTACGTATCCTCTGATCTTGACGATGAAAAGAAGGTTGTTGAGGCTTTTGAAAAAGTTGTCTCTGAAGAAGGCCTATCAGTTATTTTTTGGAGAAATGTGCCCACTGACAACTCTTCCCTTGGTGATACAGCAAAACAAAGTGAACCTAAGATAAAGCAGGTCTTTATTAAGCGTCCTGAGAATATTCCTTCAGGAGTAGCTTTTGAGAGAAAACTTTATGTAATTAGAAAACGTGCATACAGCGAAATAAATCTTTCAGGTAATAGTTGGGGAGAACAATATTACTCTCCAAGTATGTCTTCAAATACAATTGTTTATAAAGGAATGCTTACCACCTGGCAACTTGAAAAGTATTACCCCGATCTAAATGATGAATCGATGAAATCTGCCATGGCACTTGTGCATTCACGGTTCAGTACAAATACCTTTCCAAGCTGGGATAGATCTCACCCATACAGGTATATAATTCACAATGGTGAGATAAACACTTTAAGGGGAAATACCAACTGGATGCATGCAAGGCAAAGTATGCTTGAGTCTGATCATTTGGGTGAAGATATCAGTAAGCTTTTCCCTATTATAAGCCCGGATGGAAGTGATTCTTCAGGGTTTGATAACGCACTTGAGTTTCTCACTTTATCGGGTTATCCAATTGAACATGCGGTAATGATGATGATCCCGGAGCCATGGTCAAAGCATAATAGCATGGATCAGGGGAAAATTGATTTTTATAAATTTCATAGCTGCCTTATGGAGCCCTGGGATGGCCCTGCCTCAATTGGTTTTACCGATGGAGAGAAAGTAGGTGCAGTTCTCGACAGAAATGGTTTAAGACCTACAAGATATTATGTGACAAATGATGATCTTGTGATTCTTGGTTCTGAGGTAGGAGTGCTTGAAGTACCAGCTGAAAATGTTGTTTATAAAGGAAGGCTCCAGCCGGGAAGAATGCTACTCATTGATACTAAAGAGGGAAGGATTGTTGAAGATGAAGAGATAAAGCAAAAGGTTTCCAATGAAAAACCCTATGGAAAATGGCTAGATGAAAATCTGGTTCATATTAATGATGTTGAAGCATCAAATAATGATTTTACTCATGCTTCCAGTGAACTTGAGATATTAACAAAACAAAGGGCTTTTGGCTATACATTTGAGGATCTTACAGTGTTACTGGGACCAATGGCGCAAAATTCTGTTGAGCCAGTTGGCGCTATGGGGGTTGATATACCTCTTGCAGCCTTATCTGATAAATCTAAATTGCTTTATAACTATTTTAAGCAGCTTTTTGCCCAGGTGACTAATCCTGCAATTGATTCTATTCGAGAGGAAATAGTAACGGCGACGGATACAACTCTTGGCCCTCAGCCAAATATTCTTAATCCTGTCCCAAAAAGCTGTAGGCGGATTGAGCTCGATATTCCATTTCTTGACAATAATGAGCTAAATAAATTAAAAGCACTCGATACTGAAGATTTTAAATCGAAGGTTGTATCAATTCTCTTTGACCCCAAAGAGGGTGGAAAAGGTCTTGAAAAAGCTTTGGACAGTGTGTTTGATGAAGTTGATTCAGCCATAGAAAATGGTGCAAATCTAATAATACTTTCTGACAAGGGTTTTAATAACAAGCTTGCGCCAATTCCTGCTCTTTTGGCGGTGTCAGGGCTTCACCATCATCTAATCAGAAATGGCAACAGGATGAAAATAGGTTTAGTTCTTGAATCGGGGGAGCCAAGAGAAGTGCACCATATGGCACTTTTGATCGGATATGGTGTAAGTGCCATCAACCCATATATGGCATTTGAAACACTCAAGGATATGATAGATCAGGATATTCTGACTGATATAGGTTACGAGACTGCTGAGAAAAACTATATAAAAAGCCTTGCAAAAGGTGTAGTTAAAATTATGTCGAAAATGGGTATATCAACAGTGCAAAGCTATCAGGGTTCCCAGATATTTGAAGCACTTGGTTTAAATGAAGGATTTGTTGATAAGTATTTCACCCGAACACCATCAAGGATCAGTGGCGTTGGTATAGATGTGATTGCTGAAGAAGCGGCCAGAAGGCATGCACTTGCTTTTGATGACAGGGGTGTTGACTCTGACACTCTTGATGAAGGCGGAGTTTATAAATGGCGCGCTCAGGGTGAACGTCATATGTATAATCCAAAAACTGTTCACCAGCTCCAGCGAGCTTGTCAGTCAAACAATTATGATCAATTCAAAAAGTATTCTGAACTTGCAAATAATGAAGAGAAAGAACATTTTACCCTTAGGGGACTTCTTGACTTTAATTTTGGTTCGAAGCCGATTCCGATAGATCAAGTTGAATCAGTGGAAGAGCTTTGTAAAAGGTTTAAAACCGGCGCCATGTCTTACGGTGCAATAAGTAAGGAAGCACACGAAAGCCTTGCAATTGCTATGAACAGAATTGGTGGAAAGAGTAACACTGGTGAAGGCGGGGAAGATACAGACAGATTTAAACCCGATGCAAATGGAGATCTGCGAAGAAGTGCAATTAAACAGGTTGCTTCAGGGCGTTTTGGGGTTACAAGTGAATATCTTGTAAATTCAGATGAGATTCAGATAAAGATTGCACAGGGTGCTAAACCCGGTGAAGGTGGCCAGCTTCCAGGCAGAAAGGTTTATCCCTGGATTGCAAAGGTTAGGCTTTCCACTCCCGGAGTGGGATTAATTTCACCTCCGCCGCATCATGATATTTACTCAATTGAAGATCTTGCAGAGCTGATATACGATCTTAAAAATGCAAACAAATATGCAAGGATAAATGTAAAACTTGTGTCAGAAGTTGGTGTAGGCACAATTGCCACGGGAGTTGCAAAAGGCCATGCGGATGTGATCCTCATAAGTGGCACTTCAGGTGGCACAGGCGCATCACCGCACAGTAGTATTCAGTATGCGGGACTGCCGTGGGAACTTGGAATTGCTGAGACCCATCAGACACTTCTTTTAAATAATTTGAGAAGCAGAGTTACACTTGAGACTGACGGGCAAATGAAAACTGGAAGGGATGTTGCAATTGCAGCGCTGCTTGGAGCTGAAGAATACGGATTTTCCACTGCGCCGCTCGTTGTCTTAGGGTGTATAATGATGAGAGTTTGCCATCTTGATACTTGTCCAGTGGGTGTTGCAACCCAAAATCCTGAACTTCGGGCCAAGTTTGCAGGTAATCCATCTCATGTTGTTAATTTTATGCATTTTGTTGCTACTGAACTTAGAGAAATAATGGCAGGGCTCGGTTTTAAAACTATAAACGAGATGGTAGGCAGAACGGATAAACTTCAGATGAGAAAAGTGGTAGATCACTGGAAAGCTAAGGGTATTGACCTTAAAGGTATACTTGCCAAGCCTGATGTCCCGGAATCCTGGGGCACATATCGTCAGATTGATCAGGATCATGGTATTGAGGATTCGTTAGATGAAACTGTTCTCATGGATATATGTAAACCTGCAATTGAGGATGGAAAAGAAGTGGAAGCCATAGTTCCAATAAAAAATATAGACAGAACAGTTGGTACAATTGTTGGAAGTGAACTTACAAGAAGACATGGTTTAGATGGATTGCCTGAAGATACTGTTAAACTTCATTTTAATGGTTCTGCCGGGCAGAGTTTTGGAGCTTTTGTTCCAAAAAGTATGACACTTGTGCTTGAAGGTGACTCCAATGACTATATTGGAAAAGGACTTTCAGGTGGAAAAATTATTGTCTATCCGCCCAAGAATTCCACATTTAAGCCAGAGGATAATATTATTATTGGTAATGTGGCGTTTTATGGTGCCACTGGCGGTGAAGCTTATGTTAATGGTATGGCTGGTGAGAGGTTTTGTGTGAGAAACAGTGGGGTAAGGGCTGTAGTGGAGTCGGTTGGAGATCATGGATGTGAATATATGACTGGTGGGCGAGTGGTTGTATTAGGTTTAACCGGAAGAAACTTTGCTGCAGGTATGTCTGGTGGAATAGCTTATGTTTATGATGATAAAGGGGATTTTGAGGGCCGCTGTAATGTAGATATGGTTTCACTTGATACCCTTGATGATGATAATCAGGTTGAGTTAAAGAAAATGATTGAAAAGCATCTTGAGTATACAAACAGCAACACTGCAAAGGATATTCTTTGTAACTGGAGTGAGAGCCTTAAGAAGTTTGTAAAAGTTATACCAAAAGACTTTAAAAGAATGCTTGATAATATTAAGCGGGCTGAAGAGAGTGGCCTTAGTGGAGATGATGCTTTAATGGCTGCTTTTGAGGCTAACAAAAGTGATCTTGCCCGCGTGAGTGGTAACTAATCGAATGGATTTTTGGAGGAATTTTATTAATGGGTGAACCTAGCGGCTTTATGAACCATGATAGGTATTTAGAGCCTGACAGATCTCCATCTGAGAGAATAAAAGACTGGGAAGAGTTTCATAATCATCTACCCGAAAGCAAGCTTAAAATTCAGGGTTCAAGGTGTATGGATTGTGGTGTACCATTCTGTCAAACTGGACAAATTATTGGTGGGATGACTGCGGGATGCCCAATATACAATCTGATACCTGAGTGGAATGACCTCGTTTATCGCGGTCTTTGGAGAGAAGCGCTTGAAAGGCTTCATAAAACAAATAATTTCCCTGAGTTTACAGGAAGGGTTTGCCCCGCTCCTTGTGAGGGTTCATGCGTACTGGCAATAAATGAGCCTGCTGTAACTATAAAAACTATTGAATGCGCAATTGTTGATAAAGGTTTTGAAGAAGGCTGGATTGTTCCCGAACCACCTAAAGAAAGAACAGGAAAAAAAGTAGCAGTGATAGGTTCCGGCCCAGCTGGTCTTTCCTGTGCTGCCCAACTCAATAAAGCAGGGCACCTGGTAACTGTATATGAGCGAGATGATCGTATTGGTGGTCTTTTGATGTATGGTATTCCTAACCCGCATTTAAGTAAAGATGTTGTGCAAAGAAGGGTCGATATTTTGTCTGAAGAGGGAATTGAATTTGTAACTAATGCCGAAGTTGGAAAAAATATTAACGGAAACGATTTAGTAGATGAGTTTGATGCTTTAGTTATTTGCACTGGGGCCACAAAACCACGTGACCTTCCAATTGAAGGAAGGGAATCAAAAGGCATCCATTTTGCTATGGAATTTTTGAGGGCAAATACAAAAAGCTTGTTGGATAGTGATCTTAATGACGGAAATTATATTTCTGCTAAAGGTAAAAATGTAAT
>JAJCZR010000079.1 GCA_029262295.1 Deltaproteobacteria bacterium
AATTTGTGTTAATAATCTTGCCGGTGTTCCTTCAATTGTTTATGGCGTATTTGGTGTTGGTTTTTTTCTATATGGTGTGGGCGGTCTGGTTGATGCGGTATTTTTTCAGGAGGCACTTCCAAATCCAACTTACGGGACAGGAGGCATACTCTGGGCTTCGCTTACACTTGCCCTTCTTACCGTTCCAGTCGTTATTGTGGCAACTGAAGAAGGTTTAGCGGCAGTTCCTAAAAATATTAAAGACGGATCTTTGGCTCTGGGTGCTACAAAGTTTGAAACAATTTGGAAAGTGATTATCCCGAGTGCCACTCCAGCAATTCTTACAGGGCTTATTCTTGCAATTGCAAGGGCCACAGGAGAAGTGGCACCACTTATGATAACAGGGGTTGTAAAGCTTGCACCTGATCTGCCAATTGATGGTATATTCCCCTTTATACATTTAGAGAGAAAGTTTATGCATCTTGGATTTCATATATATGATGTAGGTTTTCAGTCGCCAAATGTAGAGGCTGCTAAACCAATGGTGTTTACAACGGCACTATTATTGATATTAATAGTTATTGCATTAAATTTAACAGCGATAGTAGTCAGGAATAAATTAAAGAAAAAATATGCAACTTCTGCGGTTTAAAATAATAAGTATTTGGAGGAGTAGTAATGTCTTCAGGACAGTTAAAAAGGGTGGAAACTGGTGAGGAAAAAATGAGTGAAGATAAACAAAAAGCAGATCAAAGCCCTGCTGCAAAAAATATTGCAGTAAATGGCGGTGGTGTTCCTGAGGATGCATCTGATTTGCCAATTTCAAGCACTTCTATTCCGGATCCTGTGGTAAAAGTGAGAGGTCTTAACCTTTACTATGGGGCCAAACAGGCTTTGAAGTCAATTGATTTTGATATTGCTGAGAATAAAGCCACGGCATTTATTGGTCCCTCCGGTTGTGGAAAATCTACTTTGCTCAGATGTTTTAACCGCTTAAATGATCTTATAGATGATTGCAAAGTTGAGGGAAATATAACAATTAATGGTAAAGATATTAATGACCCAACAATAGACATTACCGATTTAAGAAAAAGGGTGGGGATGGTTTTCCAGAAGTCGAACCCATTTCCAAAATCAATTTATGAAAATGTTGCTTATGGGGCGAGAATTGCCGGAGTAAAGAAAAAAGATTATCTGGATGAGATAGTTGAGAAAAGTTTAAAAGGTGCAGCACTTTGGGATGAAGTAAAAGACAGGCTTGATGAAAGTGCATTAGGTATGTCAGGTGGACAACAGCAAAGATTGTGTATTGCGAGGGCTATTGCAGTTGAACCTGAAGTTCTTTTAATGGATGAGCCGTGTTCTGCACTTGATCCAATTGCAACAGGACACATTGAAGACCTCATTACGGAATTGAAGCAGAAATACACAATTATGATAGTTACACACAACATGCAACAGGCTTCCAGAGTTTCTGATTATACTGCTTTTATGTATCTCGGAAAGCTTGTTGAATATGATGAGACTGAAAAGATATTTTTAAACCCTACTCATAAACAGACTGAAGATTATGTGTCAGGTAAGTTTGGCTAATTAATATTTGACAAATGGATATGATTTTTGAAAAAAACGATATTATTTTTATGCACACACAACTCAGCCCGTTCTCAAATTGCTGAAGGTATTATTAATGGCCTTTTTTCTGATAAATACTCGGCGTATAGTGCCGGCACTCAACCAGGAAAAGTTAATATTTTTGCAATAAAGGCCATGAAAGAAATTGGAATCAATATTGAGCATCATTACTCTAAACCTATTGATGAGTTTAATAGTAAGCACTTTAATTATGTTGTAACTGTTTGTGATAATGCAAAACAAAGCTGTCCAGCATATTTAAATGCTGATAAAATAATTCATGAAAGTTTTGAAGATCCATCTTCATTTAAGGGTTCTGATGAACAGAAGTTGGAAAAATTTGAAGAAGTAAGAGATAAAATAAGGAAATGGCTGGAATCCAGTTTTTCCTGAGAATCATATACAGGAGGCGAAAATATGATCAAATTTGATGAAGAATTAATTAATCTCAAAAAAAATCTTTTAGAAATGGCTTCCAATGTTGAGGATATGATCGCTAAAAGCATCAAAGCATTAAAAGAAAATAATATGATTATGGCACAGGATGTTATTAAATCTGATGTATCAATTGATAAAATGGAAATTGAAATTGACAATCTTTGTATAAAAATACTTGGATTGTATCAACCCGAAGCCAGGGATTTAAGAACTGTTACAATGATAATGAAGATCAACAATGATCTTGAGAGAATAGGTGATCATGCATCAAGTATATCTAAAATGGCATTATATCTTTCTCAGTCAGAACCTTTAAAACCCCTTGTTGATATACCAAGAATGGCAGATAAAACAATTGAGATGCTAAAAGGCAGTATCAATGCTTTTATTAACAAGGATTCAGAAATGGCTGTGGAAGTATGCAAGAAAGATGATGAAGTGGATATGATAGAGCCTCAGGTGGTAAGAGAACTTATGACTTTTATTATGGCAGATCCAAGTGTTATAGACAGAGCGCTCAGGTATATCTACATTGTGAGACACCTTGAAAGGGTTGCCGACCTTGCAACAAATATTGCTGAAGATGCTTACTATATTGATACTGGAGAAGTATTAAAACATCATCATACTTCTGAAATTAACTGATTAGGCGGTTTTATATTGTTTTTTTTGGTTTGCTAAGTTTTCTTTGATTGGCAATTTGATTGTAAATTTTGTTCC
The DNA here is from genome assembly GCA_029262295.1 of Deltaproteobacteria bacterium. Taxonomy (GTDB): domain Bacteria; phylum Desulfobacterota_D; class UBA1144; order Nemesobacterales; family Nemesobacteraceae; genus JAJCZR01. Next base: position 2,773 of record JAJCZR010000079.1, read on the forward strand.
CTTTTGTTCTTCACTGTCGATACTGATAGTTCCATTATGTTGAAGAACAGTATGTTTAACAATACTTAATCCTAAACCTGTGCCACCCATTTTTCTGGATCTGTCTTTGTCCACTCTGTAAAATCTCTCGAAAATTCTGTCCTGATGGTCTTTAGGAATACCAATTCCAGAGTCTTCAATCTCAATAGTTATAATTTTATCTGTTGTAAATGCCCGAACAATCACATTCCCGTTATCAGGTGTATATTTCACTGCATTGTCTATAAGGTTTGTAAGCATCTGCTCAATTAAAAATTTGTCACCTCTTATTAAAGGAAGATTGTCTTTCACTTCAATTTTTTCATTTATGTTTTTTTTGTTGAATTTGGATTCAAGTGATACTACCGAGTGAAAAATTGCTTCTTTAACATCTATCTGGTCAAACTCATTTTTATCTTCTGCCGAGTTTATCAGTCCCTTGCCCTCAAGCTCCGACAAAATCAGAAGATCGGATACCAGGCTTATCAACCTGTTGGTATTTTTATCGATAACATTTAGAAAATTGTTTCTTTCAACTGCGTTTTCATAAGCTTCATCAATAAGGGTTTCAAGATATCCTTTCATGGATGTAAGGGGAGTTCTGAGTTCATGTGAAACATTTGCAATAAAGTCGGCTTTGATCCTTTCAAGTTTTTTAAATTCTGTGATGTCAAAAATTACTATTATTGTTTCATTTGAAGCTGAATTTATAGACTCCACATTTGCAAGATAAAACCTTTCTTCGGGATAAATTATTGAGATTTCTTCCTTTATTGTTTCATTCTTCTCCTGAGATTTTGAGATCAGGTTTTGAAGACCTTTATTTCTTATTACTTCCCAGTATGGACGTGATTTTGGGGCTTTATCAATTTGAAACATTTCTTTTGCCGCATTATTAATCAATAGAATGTTTCCACTATTAGAGACAACAATTACACCTTCGCTCATTGCCCCCAAAATTGTTTCAAGCTGGTTTTTCTCACTTTCAATAAGTTCAAACTGATGAGCAAGGTTCCTGGATAACTCTTCAAGCGAATTAAAAAGTTTTTGATCCAATCTTCGGATTGATCCATCGAGCTGCTTCGAGTCAAAATTTTTATCGGAAAGACTATTCAGGAAATTTATTGTTTTAGTAAACTTTGATTGAAGGTCCCTTTCCAGATAATAGCAAAGAAAAAATCCAAACATCAGAAGGGAAGCTGCTAAAATAATTAAGTCTAAAAGCGTGTATTTAGAACTCGTTATGGAATAAATTACAGCAATAGTGCATGAAAATATTAAAATCAGGGGGAGTTTTTTTTTGAATATTTTCAATTTTCTTCATCTTCCAGTTTATAACCTATACTTCTAACTGTTTTAATCATTTTTCCTGCATCACCCATTTTCTCTCTGAGGTTCTTTATGTGTACATCTATCGTTCTATCGTAAACAAGTTTATCATCACCCCAAAGCCTTTTCTTTTTCAGTAGTTGATCTCTGGTAAAAACCCTTCCTTTGGATTCTGCCAGTACTTCTAAAATTTTAAACTCAGTTGTGGTAAGATCAAGTTTTTTTGAGTTTATATGCACTTCGTAGCTAAGGGAATTTATTGTGATTGGCCCAATTTCAATAGAACCACTTTCTTTCTCGTTAGAGTTATACCTTCGGAGCACACTCTTTACTCTTGCCACAAGCTCTCTTGGGCTAAATGGTTTAACCACATAGTCGTCCGCACCAAGCTCAAGCCCAACAACTATGTCAGCTTCAGTTCCTTTTGCCGTAATCATTATTACAGGCATCGAACTTGTGGAAGCCCTGTTTTTCAAAACCCTGCAAAGCTCCAGGCCATCCATTCCAGGAAGCATTATATCAAGAAGGGCAAGGTCGGGAGTGACAGAATCAAGATACAAAAGAAAGTTTTTTCCACTCTGAAAAGATTTAACCTGAAAGCCTTCCCTTTTAAGGTGGTGATTTACTAGATTAACAATATCCTTTTCGTCATCTACAACAGCTATCAACTTATCCATTTTTTGTTAACTCTTTGCTAAGGGAATTTTAATATCTCTTTAATATTATAAAATTCATAGGAATCAATCAATCAAATAAAATCAACTTAACACGGTCTTAATACTCAGTTCACATCAAATTAATCATCAAGAATCGCAGATAAAGCTTTGAAGAATATCAAATTTCAATTAACTTAATCTAAAACATTCATTTTTTATATTATAGAAAGGATGGTTTATGAAAACCCAAAAATCTTTACCTATATTAACTTTAATTATTATTTCATTTTTGCTTATTCCGAATGTTGCCAGATCAGCTAAGGATCACAATGAAGAAATTGAAGAACTTAAATCACAACTAAGGCAACTTCAGCAAAAAATTACCAATCTGGAAAAAAGTTCACAATCTTACAATAACGACATTAATAAAGAAGATAAATGGTTTGATGATATTAGGATCACTACGAAAAAAGGAACCGGACTTACATTTTCCACAATAGATGAGAATTATAAACTTAGGCTCAGGCTTGCCGGGCAGTTTAAAGCATCTTTGCTTGAATCGGATGGTGGGAATGAAGGCCTTGCTTTTGAAATAGAAAGGGCAAGGATCCAGTTTGACGGAAATGTATTTCGCAAGTGGTTTAAATACTTTGCACAACTTGATCTAGTTGACGGGGTTGGTGATTCAGGGGTTACCCTTCTCGATCTTAGATTTGATTTTGCATATAATGAGGCATTTGTGCCGCGTATTGGTCAATACAGAGTGCCTTTTAACAGGGAAGAGCTTACCCCCACATTCGCGCAGCAACTTGTTGACAGATCATCTTTAAATGCAGAGTTTGAATATGATCGTGATATAGGGGTTGGCGTGTGGGGAAAGTTGGGTAAGTGGTTTTACTATCAGGGTGGAATCTTTCAGGGTGAAGGTGAAGCGCAAGTCGACGACGATGATTTTGGAGTGCTTTGGGCACTAAGGGTGCAGGTTTCCCCTTTTGGAGAAGATCAGAGCGTGAGAGTTAATTTTGCAAAAGACTGGTCTCTTGCCGTCGGATTTTCAATTGCAGGTATTAATGTTGAAGATGGTTCTGATTCCGAACTTGGAGGTGCCAGGTTTGATGCTTTTGGTGATGGAGTGGATAGTGGGCAGGTTGTTTCCCTTACTTCTGATATAAGTCTTAAAAACCCCAGGTTCAATATAGAAGGTGAATATAATGGCAGGTTTACAGACCCAGATGGATTTAGCTCTATATATGATCATGGAGCAAGAGTGCAGGCCGGGGTTTTTCTTATTCCAAAGATTTTAGAGGTTGCAGGGAGATTTAATTTTATTGATTTTGATACTGCTGTTGGCAATCAGGATGCAACTTATGAATTTACACCAGGCATAAACTACTACCTTAGTAAAGACCACAGATGGAAACTCCAGTTTGACTACACCTACAAGAGAGAACAATTTACAGATGATGAAAATGAAAACTTTAATCTTTTTAGAGCTCAGCTTCAAACCTATTTTTAATAAAGCTCTGAATTTTGACTCCCACAAAAATTAACAGAAAACCCTCTTAACCTTCTCTTAACATTTTTTTCACATCAAATTAACCAATTCCAATTATCATCATTGCAAAATTAATTTAGAGGAGGATTAGATATGTCTATAAGGAGGACTAAACTGAGAAAGCTATTTGTTTCTTTGTTTGCTTTAATGTTCATAGTTCCTTTTTTTAGTTCTGTTGCAACTGCCCAGACAACCAAGGTTGCAGCAAGTCCGCAGCAGCATCATATAGAGCTTGAAGAACTAAAAGCAGAGATGAGAGCACTTCAGAATAGAATTGATTCTATGGAACCTGAAAGTGGAGAAGCTAAATCAGATTCTTGGTATAACGATATTAAGATAACTACCAAGAAGGGTACTGGTCTTACATTTTCAACTATTGATGAAAACTACAAGCTTAGGATGAGGCTTCGTGGTCAGTTTCAGGCATCAATATCAGAATCAGATGGACCAGGTGATGCAACAACACTAAATGGTGAAGGTCTTGGTTTGGAAATTAGAAGGGCAAGACTTGCGTTTGATGGAAATGTATTCCGTAAGTGGCTTAAATACAAAGTGCAGTTAGATCTTTTAAATGACGAAGGGATACTTCAAGATATTAGATTTGATTTTGCATACAATACCTTATTTGTTCCTAGAATAGGGCAATACAAAGTACCTTTCAATAGAGAAGAGCTTACTTCATCTTCCGCACTGCAGTTTGTTGACAGATCCGAGATGAACTCTCAGTTTGATTGGGACCGCGACATTGGTATTGGTGCATGGGGTATAATCGGAGATTACATTAGATATGAAGGTGGTATTTTTCAGGGTGAGGGAATAAATGCTAGTGATGACAGCAGTGATTTTGCAGTTATTTATGCTGGAAGAATAGATGTTTCACCTTTTGGTGGTGACCATAAAAAAATAGCAACTAACTTTGGTAAAGGTACATCATTAGTGTTTGGTTTTGCTGTAGCTGGAATTGATCTTGATGAAGGCCTTGTGGATGATCCTGATGGGGATGCCGGTGAAGGAATAGACAGAATTGAAGATGCAGGTGCTGATGCTGGAAGTGTAGTTTCAATCACAGCAGATATGAACTTTAAATGGAATGATCGCGCTAACCTTGAACTTGAATACATAGGAAGGTTTGTAGATCCTTCGGGCGTTGCAGTTGATACTATTTATGACCAGGGTTTCAGGGTGCAGGGAGGATTTTTCTTGATACCTAAAGTACTTGAGGTTGCAGGAAGATTTGCATATGTTGATTTTGATACTGACGAAGTTGGTGGAACACCTGATGAATTTTATGAAATAACACCAGCGATTAACTGGTATTTAAGTAAAGATCACAGATGGAAGTTGCAGCTTGATTATACTTACCTGAGAGATAATGATTTTGATCAGACAGGTGACGATATAAATGCCAATCTCCTTAGGGCTCAGTTGCAGGCTTATTTTTAGGGCTTATAAAACTCTCCATCTCACCTTAATCACAATAAAAAAACCCCGGTATAACTCATGGATATGCCGGGTTTTTTTCTTTTATTAAAAAAAGACTTGAAAAAGCACCACAAAATATGGTAAAAATATAAATAATAAAGTTTTGAATAGAAGATTTGTATATGTTTTTTGTATTCTTGACAAAATTTTAGTCGTAGTATAATATTAGCAAAAGCTCTAAAAATTACTTTAAGGAGGTAAGGAGAGATGAGCAAAGCCAAATGGCTAATAGTTTTTTTAATAGCATTGGGTATGTCAGTACCAGCCCAGGCTATTGAACTTTCTTTAGGTGGCTTCCCAAGTTTCCTAAGAACAAGGGCACGTTATATTAACGGTGCTACTTATGTGAACGCATTATCAGATTCTCAGGCTGAATCATTAGGTCTTGAAGACAATGATGATGAAATTTTCTTTGTAGATTCAACTTTAAGATTGACTCCACAGCTAGTTCTAAGTGACTCTGTTACAATTAGAGGGCAGATTGATGTTCTTCGTAACAATGTTTGGGGTGGTGTAGGAACAGGTGCTTTTGGTGCTGGTAACGGTGCTGGAGGTGGTTGTATTGTTGGTGCTTGTACTGCAGATGATTCATTCAGAGGTTCAATTTTATTAGGGCCTCAGACTTTTGATCTTGGAGATGATAACAACAATTTTTTCAATGTTCGTATGTTACATGCAGACATTGTTCTTCCTCATAACCTCGGTTTTGTCAGGATTGGACGCCAGCCATTTGACTGGGGTACAGGACTCTGGGCAAACGGTGGTTGGGATCCAGCTTCTGATTTGGGATTTATACCAGAAAGATTTTTATGGTTAAAGTCATTTCCAATTGGAGATGCTAATCTGACACAGGTTTTCGTATCAGATATTGTTTCCAACAACGGCTTTTTATTTAATGGTGGTGGTTCTGGTCCATCAGCAATTGGAGTTACTCAAGGTGCTGGTAAAACATTTGATATTGTTGCCGGTGCTACAATCCTGAATATGGATATTGCTGGGGTTAATACTACAATTGGTGGTTTTTACTTCCCATTCACACAGCAGTCTAATGTTGTTGAACGTATTGGTCTTTATTCAGCTCTTCTTGATCTTAAAACAGATCTTTGGAGATTTGTTTATGAGGTTGACTTTCAGGAAGGTACCCTATCTGCAGGAACTGGTGCAGCGAATGACATTGATTTTCAGTTTGAAATGTTAGGTCGTATAGAACTTTATCCTTCATGGCCTGTTAAAATGATAGGTATTGAAGGTGGATGGTCGCAGGGTAATGATGCTAATGAGCCTGGTATTCAGGGTAACTTAGTTCCTTTTAGCCCGGCTTATAACATTGACCAGTTACTTTTCAAACACATCATTCCAACACTTTACAATAACGAGGGTTCTGTACAGAACGCTTTTTATGCAAGGGTTTGGACTCATGTAAAACTACTTGACCATCTTGCATGGACTCCTCATGTATTAGCAGCATGGATACATGAACAGGATACCACTTCTAACTTAGGTGCAGGTGTACCACTACCTGATGGTTCTAATGGAGGGGCGCTTGTTTACGATGATCTAGACAGGTTTCTTGGTGTTGAGGTAGAAAATACTTTGACATGGACTGTGCATCCTGGTGTAAACCTTGACCTTATCGGTAGCTTTGTAATTGCCGGTGGTGGTCTTAATGACCTTCAGGAGCAGGCAGCAGCTATAGCAGTAGGTGATACTGTTGATAATGCTACTGACATTCCATGGGCTGTTCAGACAAGATTAACTATCTTCATTGACCAGTTCTTGAAATAAGAAATATAACGCCTTAATAGGCAAAGATTAAAAAGACGGGTTCCTTTTTGGAGCCCGTTTTTTTTTATTTAAAAATTATTTTTTCATATAAATTTTGGTACTAACGGGTATTTTATTAAAAATTTATTCTGCATAATCTTGGTTTAAAAATTATTTATAATGAAAGAACTATTATTAATATTCTCACTGATCTTACCAGTAGCCAGTCATGGACTTGATTTAACCCTTGAGCGGGCAAAAATTATTGCGCTTGAAAATAATCCTGATATTAAAATTCAAAAGAAAAATTTAGAAATATCAAATACAGATATAACAAAGCAAAAAGGTATATATGATCCACTATTAAGCTTTGAAACTGGTTATTCAACTGCTGATATCCCCACTGCCAGCACTTTTATTGATAGTGGCACAATAAACGAGGATGCCTTTAATATTGGAGGAGGGTTTTCAGGACGACTCCCTACTGGCACAAACTATGAGTTATTTCAATTTGATCTAACCCGTACTGATACTGATTCACCTCTTGAATCACTAAGCCCTAATTATGTGACAAGTCTTTCTTTTAGTATTGCACAGGATCTATTAAGAGATTTTGGTACCAACGTGAATAACACGCAGATAAATATTGCGAAAGATAATAAAAATATTTCAATTCATGAACTGGAAAATGTAATTTCTGAAACTCTTTTAAATGTTGAGAGAGAATACTGGCTGGTTATTGCATCAATAAAAAATCTCGAACTTGAGAAAAAAGCTTTTGAACTTGCTATTGATCTTGAGAGAAGAAATGAAATACAGGTTGAAGTTGGAGTATTACCGAAGGTCTCACTTACTCAGGCTAAGTCTGAAGTTGCTGCAAGGCAGGTAGATCTTATTAGCTCTGAAAATGATCTTGATAAATCAAAGGATGCTTTAAAAAACAGACTAGCACTTGATCTATACTCTAATTTGAATTTTACTGATGAGCCCCAAATAAATAAGATTAATATAAGTGACAATGAAATACTGCAAACTGCATTTACAAACAGACCTGAACTAAAACAAGCAGATCTTGAGATTGAAAAGAATGAGACATTAAAAAGCTTTTTTTCTAACCAGCGTCTTCCCAAACTTACTGTAGAAGGAAGACTACAGCTAAGAGGCCTTGGAGGGGATGCAAATCCTGATGAACTTGTTTTCACAGATACCCCTTCTGACATTTCAAGCCAGTTTGATGAAGCTTCCGATGCGTTTAGCAGCATCCCACAATTTGATTTCCCGACTTGGACTATACTCGGCGTGTTATCTTTCCCAATTTTCAATAGAACAGCAAAGGGAGATTTCATAAGATCACAGGCACAGCTTGATAAGAGTATTATTAGCTATAAAAAACTAAAAGATACGGTCGAACTTGAAGTTAGAGATTCAATCAGAGAGGTAAAAAATAGTAATAGAAGAGTGGATGCTTCAAGAATCTCAGTTGAGCTAGCTACTGAAGTTTTAACAAATGAAGAAGAGAAATTTAAAGTAGGCCTTGCAACCACAAGAGACCTTTTGGAGGCCCAGAGAGATCTAATTGATGCACAGGCTGCTGAGATAAACGCAATTGTAGATTATAATATTTCACTTGTAGAACTTGAAAGAGCAAAAGGAACAATACTTGAGAGTAACAATATTATTATCCGGGATGATCAAGTTATTAAGAATTTATAGTATGGGCCTTCATTTCTTTTCGTAGAAAAATCTATTTTTAAAGCCTGAAAAAGGTTTATTTATACTTTCAGTTTCACTTATTACATAACCATCAATTTCAACCCAGGCGTGAGCATCAAGTTTATCAGTATTTTGGTTAACTCCAATTTTTAAATAACTATCAATTCCTCTGTTTTTAAGCATCAACCATAAAGTTATAGAATCTTCAACACATGTTGTTTTTATTGGGAGTACTTTTGATGCACCTTTTATTAGATTCCCAGCTTTTTTTATAAAGAGTTTTTCATTTTTAACCTTTACAGAAAAAAGTGTAAGTTTGTTTAAAATGTAGTGTGTAGTCTTAAAACCAAAAATCTTGATAAGGAATCTTACTATTAATAAAATTATTGAAGACTCAATAATAATTAGTTTTTCTGAAAAATTAAGTTTGTTAAATTTAGTAAATTCTTTCTTCATTTTAAACTATTTCTACGAGACCATTTTTTAAAAATTTCTCGACTAATTCATCAAAATCCTTTTTTAGTGTGTCTTTATCAATTTCATACTCATCAATAAGTTTATCAAAGGCATCATTAATAGAATCTGAACTTGTTAATGCTTTCCACATGTCTGTTCCAATTGAATCAAGACCGTAGTAAGTTTCATTCTCCATATTTAGAAAAACAGACTCACCATCACTAAGTTCTTGAAACAGCAAATCCTTTGGTGCCACCAGATTTGTTTTGTCGGATAATTTAGACATTAAAAAATAAGTTTATATCTGTCAGTTCTGTTTTCAATTATAAATTTTAAAATGCACAGAAGAAAAAAACAGAACGAAAACAAATGCTTTCAAAAAAGTTTCAAAACAATCTTCATTACTGCATAATATTCGGGATATATATTAATGAATAATTAAACTGAGGTTATAAATAAAGTTGAATAATTTTGTTAACAGGCTGATTTTATTTTTTGTTACAGCCTTTTTTGTTTTCTGTAATTTTACATCTTCGGCCAAGGAAGAACATTCAATTCCGGATTTAGAATACAAAGGGGCGGTGCTTGCACACATTCATAATTTTAAAAGCGGTTATGGCTCATCTAAGTCAAAATCTATGCATGGCTATTTAAAAAATATTGGCTTCGATTCGGTTCAGCTTAATACCTTTGGATATATGAGAAGCAGTAAAAGCACAAGGGTATTCTACAAATTGGATCCGACTCTCGGCAACAGTTCTCTTAGAAAAGAGATCCAAAATCTCAATGAAAAAGGGTTAAAAGTTGTTTTAAAACCACATATATGGATAGGGGGACTCAATTTTAATCCTGAAAACTGGAGAAATAAAATTGATTTTGATAAAGAAAAAGATCTTCAAAAATGGTTTGAAAACTACACTAAATTTATTATAGATCAGGCAAAAATTGCAGAAGAAGAAAATGTGAACTTATTTGTTGTAGGAACTGAGCTTGTTGAGCTTACAAAATATAAAGAAAATTGGGAAAGCCTTATCAGTGATGTAAGAAAAGTTTACAGTGGAAAACTTACCTATGCTGCTGAGGGTAGAAAAGCCAATAATGTAACTTTTTGGAGCAGCCTTGATTATATTGGTATTGATGCATATTTCCCAATATCAGATAAAAAGGATCCATCACTCAGTGAGCTTGTAAAAGGGTGGGAGAACTATGATAAAGAACTCAAAAAACTTTCCGATGATTTTAATAAGAAGATTATTTTTACCGAGATCGGATATAAATCTGTTGAAGGTACATCCATTAAGCCGTGGCAATGGATGGATGAGGCTACAGTTGCAAGTGAGAAAGAACAAGCAAACTGCTACAAAGCAACATTTGAGTTTATAAAGGATAAGCCTTATATGTCTGGTATTTTTATCTGGAAATATTTTACTGATATGGAGAGCAAAGAAGAGAAGGGTAATGTTGAAAAGGGTTTTACCCCTTATAAAAAGGAAGCTGAAAAAGTAATTTCAGAATATTTCCTTAAAACACCTGCCCCTAATACCTAAACTAATGTTTAAAATGACGTACTCCTGTCATTATCATTGCCATTCCGTGCTCATCCGCAGCGGCAACTACTTCATCATCCCTTATTGAGCCTCCTGGCTGGACAATTGCTTTGATCCCTGCTTTTGCAGCTTCATCAATAGCATCTCTAAAAGGAAAGAAGGCATCTGAAGCTAAAACGCACCCTTCCGTTGGCATCTGGGCTTTCATTTTGGCAATTTGAACTGAGTCGACCCTACTCATCTGGCCAGCTCCAATCCCTACAGTTTGATTATCTTTCACGTATATTATGGCATTTGATTTTACATGTTTGCAAACCTTCCATGCAAATTTCATATCTTCCACTTCTTCATTTGTAGGTTGTCTTTTTGTGGGCACTTTGAAATCAGTAAAATCGTCATCAGAAGTCATGTCCCTATCCTGAATAAGTGCACCTCCAATAACCTTTTTAATATCGTAGCTGTAAGGCATTTTATTTGTAAGAGCAGGAGTTTGAAGCACCCTTACATTTTTCTTTGTTGAAAGCAGATAAAGTGCCTTCTCAGAATATGAAGGTGCTATCACTACCTCTATAAACATATCTATAATCTCTTCGGCAGTGGCTTCATCCAGTTCTGTATTTAATGCAATTATCCCACCGAATGCACTTGTTGGATCGCACTCCTTAGCTTTTAAAAAAGCTTGTACAATGTTTTCAGACTGTGCAACGCCACAGGGGTTATTGTGTTTAACGATTACGCAGGCAGTATTTTTAAACTCTTTTACAAGTTCAAATGCAGAGTTGGTGTCAAATATATTATTTAATGAGAGCTCTTTTCCCTGAAGCTGCTCTGCATTGGAGATAGAAGGTTCAAGCTGTTCATGTTCAACATAAAATGCTCCATCCTGATGTGGGTTCTCACCATATCTAAGACCCATTTTCTTTTCAAGATGAAGGGTAAAGCTTGAAGGTAGTTTTGAACGGGAACCATCTTCTTCGATTGCAGATAAAAAGTTGGATATTGCAGCATCATATCTTGCAACATATGAAAAAGCTTTTATAGCAAGGCGGAAATTTGTTTCAGGGCTTATTTTTCCTTTATTCTTCTTTAATTCTTTTAGTAGTGGTTTATAATCAGTAGGATCAGTAACTATTGTAACAAACTTATAATTTTTTGCTGCTGATCTCAGCATTGTGGGCCCGCCAATATCTATATTTTCAATAGCCTCTTCAAGGGCCACATCTTCTTTTTTTATTACTTCCTCAAACGGGTAAAGGTTCACCACAACCATCTCAATCCCGTCAATACCGTTTTCCTTCATTTCATTTTGGTGTTCTTCATTATCTCTTATAGCAAGAATCCCTCCATGCACCTTTGGATGAAGTGTTTTGACCCTGCCACCAAAAATTTCTTTTGAGTTAGTGTATTCAGATATATCCGTAACTTTATTGCCACCATCCCTTAGCTTTTTGGCGGTGCCGCCTGTGGAAAGTATTTCAATATCAAAATCTCTAAGCCCCTTGGCAAAGTTGGCAATACCTTCTTTATTTGAAACGCTGATTATGGCCCTGTTTATCTTGATCATTGATAAAAAGCTCCTTTTTACAATTTATATTTAGTTTTTTTTCTTTGAAAATGAAAGTTAAAATCTTACTCAGCAAGGAATATTCTTTTGAGTTGATATTTATTAATAGATACTCAATTTAACATAGGTTTTGAGATGTTTCAATTCTAGCATATAATAATTGTAATATGCCTTAAAAATTTGGAGTGTATCCATGAACAAACAAAGTAAAATGAATTTAAAAGTTGGCTTATTTGTACTTATTTCAATTTTAGTTTTTATCGTAGGGATTTTTACAATTAGTGATGATAGTGCCTTATTTGCAAAAAAATATACTATTAAAACTACTTTTGCTAACACGGCCGGGCTTCTCCCAGGTGCTTATGTGAGGCTATCAGGTGTACAGATAGGTGCAATAAAAACGATTAATTTTCCCGAAAGTAATGAAAGCAAGGATATTGAAGTAATTTTAGAGGTTAATGAAGATGGATTTCAGAGGATAACACCTGATTCAAAAGCAAAAATTAATACAGAAGGTCTTTTAGGGGCAAAGTATATTGAGATTAAAAGAGGGGATCAATTCAATGCTAAGATGGAAGAAGGTGGTTACCTTGAAGGTGAAGCCCCTTTTGAAATACAGGAAATTGTAGATCAGTCGAAAGAACTGCTCGGTAATGTTGTAGAAATATCTGATAATATGAACAATATTGTTGCTGCTTTTTCCGATCAAGAAAGCCTTGATAATTTTGAGCAGACACTTACTTCTGTTAGAGAAAGTTCAGAGTCTTTTCAGAAAATTATTAAAGGAATCGAGACTGAAAAAGGAACTTTAAATGCACTTGTATATGATGTGGAGTTTAAAAATAATCTTAAAAGCTCAGTTGCGAGTTTTAACCAGCTTTCCTCTCTTTTGGGTGATGTTGGCAAGAAAATGAAAAAAGAGAATTCAGGTGAGGATATTGCGGAGAGCCTGAATAATATAAGGGAAATTACAGAAGCGCTTAATGGCGGGGAAGGAACTCTTGGAGCACTACTTATAGACCCATCTGTCCATGACAGCTTAAAAGGTGTGCTGGGTGAAGCTGAGAGAAGCAAGTTTGTAAGGGCAGCAGTAAAATATATGCTCGAGGAAAAAAAAGAAGAAGAGGGTAAAGAAAAATAAGATCACAACAAAATATTTATTATTGATTTTAAACTCCCATGGCTAAAAACAGCTATGGGAGTTTTTTTGTTTTAAACTGTTTCTCTTTGCTGTTATAGTGCATTTTAATGGAAAACTTTTCTATTTCGGTTGTTTTGCCTGCACATAATGAAGAGCAGAATATTAAAAAAACGATTACAGATACTCTTCATTATCTAGAAAAAACGTTTTCTAGCTATCAATTAATTGTGGTGAATGATGGATCGCATGACAAAACTAAAGAAATCGTTGATAAAATATCACACGATAATAGTTCTGTAAGACTTATAAATCATTCTATCAACAAAGGTTATGGTTCAGCACTTAGAAGTGGTTTTGAGTCCGCAGCCAATGAATATATGTTCTTGATGGATAGTGATGGTCAGTTTGATATAAACGACCTTGATATGCTCTTGAATTCTTTCTCCGGGGCTAATAATGAGGCTATAATTGGCTATAGAAAGAAAAGAGCCGACAGTTTGCTGAGAAAGCTTAACCAGTATCTTTACCATCAATATATAAGACTATTTTTTGGACTTGATGTGAGAGATATTGACTGTGCATTTAAACTTTTCTCCAGGTATTCATATGAAAACATAAAGCCAATAAAATCGGATGGTGCATTATTTAGTGCTGAGATGCTAATCAAGTTTAAGAATATTGGTGTTCAATTAAAGGAAGTTCCAGTTAGTCACTTTCCTAGAAAGTTTGGAAATTCTTCAGGTGCTAATATTAATGTGATAATTAAAATGTTTAAAGAATCATGGAAGTTTAGGAAAGAACTTAAAATATAAGCCTTTTTTACTGTATTGATAATTAAAAATATATATTTTTTTTTGTTGCTTTAAGATATTTGTTATGCTAGATTTAGTTTTATACTAATTTTAGTCTGGAGGACTATTATGAAGAACGTTTTAAAGCATTTTTACGTTTTTATTTTTATTTGTATTTTTGCTGTTGGTGTTTTAAGTTGCGATTCCGGAGGTGGAGATGGTAGTGAAGAAGGCCTTCTCAACGGAAGGGTTGAAAATGTGTTGGGAGCCGCTTTAATTAGGGAAAAACAAAGCTTTTTTGCACAGATTAAGCAGTTCTTTTCCTTTTCTAAAACTGCTGAAGCTCAATCGGGTATCACTGTAAATGTTATCTCTGGAGGATCAATTGTTGAGACAACCACTACAGATGGTGAAGGAAACTTTTTAGTAACAACATCAGGAAATGTTGACCTTGAGTTTATACCTGAGCCGGGAGTGTCAATAACTCTCGATAACGTTTTTATTCCAGAAGGAAATACCATTACACTTATGGTTACATTAAATCTTTCAACAAGCTCTGCAATTGTAAATCAGCTCGAAACTGGTATTCGTTGCGATTCCGGTACTGTTGAGATCAGTCAGAATGTGATTATTGATGGAGATGGAGAAGATTGTATAAGAACTGCGGGGGATTGTGTTGTAATTCTTGATGCCGACACTGTAGATCTTAGCTCCTGTGAGAGATGTATTGATGCTGAAGAATCATCGTCAGTAATTATTACTGCCAACAACTTTATCTGCGATTCTAATCAGGATAGCATAAGATCTGATGATGATGCAGAAGTAAACATTGATGCAGACAATTGTGAAATTGATGGTGATATTGATATAGATGGTAGTTCAACTGTGAGTGCAGATGGATGTGAACCTTCTGATGATGGAACTGAAGACGGTTCTGAAGACGGAACTGAAGATGGATCGGAGGATGGTTCTGAAGACGGTTCCGAAGACGGAAGTGAGGATGGATCGGAAGACGGTTCCGAAGACGGAAGTGACAGTGATGGCGATTCTGATGGCACTGCTTAAACCAGGTTTTAAAATACACTAAAAATTTTTAGGGATAAAAGTCAGGAATGCTTTTATCCCTTTTTTTTGATTTTTATGATTTCAAAAAATACAGAAAAGAGATTTTATTTAATATTTTTTAGTTTTCTTTTAGCTGTTCTTTTTCTAAGGTTTTACCTATCTCAATATTTAACCTTATATTCTGATCTCAACACCTTTGTAAGCTGGGGAAAAAAGCTCTCCAAAGTTGGCTTCACGGATTTTTACGTTACGTACTGGTGCGACTATATGCCAGGGTATCTTTATATACTTTGGATACTAAATAAGCTTCAGTTGGTTTTCACAAATATCCCAAAAGAAATTTTATTTAAACTTCCTGCGAATATTGCAGATCTGGTTCTTGCACTTTTAATTTTTTATAATCTTAAAAAGTTTATATCTCTCAGAAAAACGGTTTTTTTCTCACTTCTTTTCTTTCTTAACCCTGCTGTGCTCGTAAACTCCACATTCTGGGGGCAGATTGACACACTTCATTTGCTTCCCATAGTTATTTCAGCCTTTGTTTGCATTAAAAAGAAAAAGTTTTCTCTCAGGAGTGTTTTTTGCAATTGCTTTTTTTATAAAACCACAATCCCTAGTTGCTTTTCCATTAATATTTTTGGCGAATATTTTTCCCTATTCAGATGAAAAGTTTGAAATAAAAATTACATTAGAAGATTTTTTAAAGTTTATATTTTCCATACTAATAGTCTCAGCTTTTATACTTTTCCCATTTATTTATAAATCTATAAACTCAGTTTCTGATATTTTTACTCAGCCTGTAGTATTCACGTTTGAAAGGTTTTTTGGTTCATACGATCAATACGAATATGCTTCTCTCAATGCATTTAATTTCTGGGGTATTTTTGCCAATTGGAAGAGTGATCAGACAGTTTTTTTTGGATTAACCTATAAAACCTGGGGCATTTTTATTTTTTTTGTTTTTTACTCATTGGTTTTTTTGTTTTATGTGAGAATTAGGCAAAACTTAAAATCTACAGATCATAGGAAAAATTTTTCGCTCCTGTTTCTTGTTCTGTCTTCAATCTTTTTGATCACTTTTCTATTCCTTACCAGAGTGCATGAAAGGCATTTAATGACATGTATTGTTCTTTTTTCTTTCATAGCTTTTTTGCATAAAGAGTATCTTCTGAAATATATTGCTTTGAGTTTTATTTATACTTTAAATCTTGTTTACGCATATGTTCGTAACACCACATCTAATAAAGGTTTTTCAGAAGAAATTTTTACTCCTGTAATATTTTTGCTTTCTTCATTACTCATTTTGGTATTGATCTATCTTATCATTGATCTTTTGAGAAAAGGTTTTAAAAATGGATCTATTGAAAGAAAATATCAGTCTTTAAAAAAAGTGCTATCACATACAAAAGTTAAGAAATATGGAACAGTTGTTTTTCTTCTTTGTCTATTTGTATTTAGTTTTACTCTAAGAACACATAATATTGATAAACCAGCCAGATATTACTTTGATGAAAACTTCTTTGCCTTTACAGCTGCAGAGATGGCAAAAGGCAATCCACTTGCATGGGAAAACAAAGAGCGAGCCCCAGGGGATGAAGAATATGAGTGGACACATCCTCCTCTTGGAAAGGAAATTACTTCAGTTGGAATAAAGTTATTTGGCAATAAACCATTTTCCTGGCGAATTGTTCCAGCTTTTTTTGGTGCACTTGGTTCAATATTAATCTTTTTTCTTGCTAAAAATCTTTTTAGAAGTAGATCAGCAGGTGTTATTGCCTCCATCTTGTTTACTTTTGAATCACTTATCTTTGTGTTAAGCCGGATATCAATGGTGGATATATACCTTGTGAATTTTATGATTCTTGCATCACTTTTTTTTGTTAAATACTGGCGATCAGAGAAATATAAGTTTTTAATATTATCTGCTCTTTTTTGCGGTGCTTCAATGTCTGTAAAATGGAACGGGGCATTCTTTGCTTTTTTTATATTTTCTGCGTTTATTTTCATAGAATTATTTAGAAATAGAAAAGATAATGATTCTCATTTTAAGCCTCTTCTAAAGATTATTCTTGTTTTTGCAACTATTCCGTTTTTGGTCTATCTTGCGAGCTATATTCCATTTTTTATTCATGGTAATTCATTTCCTGACTTTTTTACGCTTCAATTTGATATGTTTGAGTACCATAAGGGCGTTGACAAACTTCATCGTTACAGATCAATGTGGTGGAGCTGGCCAATAATGTTAAAACCAGTGTGCATGTACTTTCAAAAGCTTGGAACCTACAGGGAATATATATACTCTCTTGGAAATCCAGCTATTTTTTGGAGTGGAATAATATTTTTTATTACCGCAGTAATCTACTCATTTAGAACAAGATATTTACCCCTTGTTTTCGTTATAGCAGGTTTTTTTGCATGCTGGCTTCCCTGGGCAATTTCACCAAGAAAGATCACATATATTTATCATTTCTTACCACCATTAATTTTTTTCCTGTTAACTATTTCCTTTTTTCTCGACAAACTCTGGAAAAAATCACTTAATTATAAAATAATTGTGATTTTCTATCTGGTTTGCGTTGTCGTAACATTTTTCTATTTTTATCCTATTTTGACTGGTGAAACTATTCTTCGAAGTGAGATGAATAATTACCGTTGGTTAAAGGGCTGGTTATAGTTATCAACCAAAAATGAAAAGAAAAGATTATATTAACTCAATTATTGTCGGAGAGATAATAGCTGTATTTTTCGTCATAATTCTTTACACGCTTCAAAATGAGTTGCCTGAAAAACTGGGTTTTTTATTAAAATTAAAATTGATTTTCCCAATATTTTTTCCATTATTTGGTTTTGCTGTGATTTATTTCAGCTCACAGATTGGAAAGAAGTGGCAGATTGTATCTCAATTTGGGAAATTTTGTTTTGTGGGTATGTCAAATTTCATGGTTGATTTTGGTGTATTAAATCTTTTAATTTATTTCTCTGGCTATGATAAAGGTCTTTATTACTCAGTATTCAAAGGAGTTTCCTTTCTGTTCGCCCTTACTAATAGTTTTACCTGGAATAAATTCTGGACTTTTGATAACAAAGGATCTGCTCCTGTTTTCAGGCAGTTTCTGAAGTTTTTTTCCGTGGTTTTTATCGGGCTTGTGATCAATGTATCAATTGCGAGCTTTGTAGTTAATAAGTATGGCTCTACGGTATCTATTTCATCCACTTTATGGGCAAATATAGGAGCGCTCATATCAATTGTATTTAACATCACATGGAACTTTATAGGTTTAAGATTTTTTGTGTTTAAAGATTAACGAGGTGTCTAATTTCTGTTATAAGAAAAATTGAGAATGAGTGTTCGCTTATAGTCTTTGTATTCTTCTTCATTTAGCTCTGGGAGTTTCAGTATAAAGTTTACAACTGCCCAAATTTCATCATCATTGAGCGTTTGACTGTAAGACGGCATGCCGCTCATTTTGATCCCATTTTTAGTTGTCCAGAATATTTCTTTGTCTCCAATTTCATCATATTCAAGATCATCAGGGAAGCGTGGTGGTTTTGGATATAATCCTTTTGTAAGTTCACTCTCATTAATTCCAGGGCCGCCATGGCACTGGGCACATTTAGAGTCGTAAATATCAAACCCTTTTTTCAACAATTTTTTATCCACAGTTGTTAATGGTGGTGCTATATATTTTGCGTGTTTTCTTATTGACCTGTGTTTTGTTATATGTGCAAGTGATTCAACTATTGAATTGTGAGGCTTAAGAGCAGAAACATTATAAAATCCTCCAATAAAGTAAACTGCAACAGCCCCAATAAAAATTGAAATTAATATAATCCTTTTCATTTTTAACCCCTCAAAAAAGTTCCAATTTATTATACTGCCGATTATTAATTTTTGGTGAATAATTTTTTAGAAAAAATTTTGATAAAACGAAACTTAGAATAAATTCCTTTGACATTGCCAAGGTGAGATATATAATTTCAAATATATGAGATTTATAACATTATTTGTTGTCTTGAATGTCTTTTTGTGCCATGCAGGGGTATGTTCAACACTTAATGGTCTTTTTACAGAAGAAGAATCAACTGTTTCTCACTGCCATGGTATTTCAAATACAGTTGATGTTGGAACTGACAGTTCTTTAGCTTCTGATATTAAAATAAAACTTTCACAAGATGGTAGTTTATCAAACTGTTGTTTATTGAGTCTTATTAATTCAAAAGATCTGGACAATAATTTCCAATATACATTAACATTAATTGATAACAACAGCTTTTTTGAAAAATTTACATTACCAAAAATTAAAGCCAATATCACATTTTTTGAAATAG
>JAJCZR010000080.1 GCA_029262295.1 Deltaproteobacteria bacterium
AGTTAGAACTAGCCCTGAAACTTCGGGAATTAAAACTCTTGAGGATTCTGAACGAGATCATATTATTCGTGCTCTTGAGCAGACTAAATGGGTAATAAATGGTAAAAACGGTGCCGCTTTACTTCTTGACATGCACCCAAGCACACTTCGCTTTCGAATGAAAAAACTTGGCATAAAGAAGCAATAATTTCTTGTGTAGCGTAAGATGTTAGTCTACGCAAGTTTAGTATGGCACCCGCATAATCCTCTATGCATACATCAATCGGCCTTTAGGAACAGGGACTGTACGACCAAGATCACGAGCTGTATTGATCCATTCTTCAATAACCTGCTGTGCGTTGGCAACTGCCTGTTCATAGGTTTCACCATCAGCCATACATCCTTGCAACTCCGGTACTTCAACAACAAAGGACTGATCTTGCTCGCTCCAATAAATTATTAACTCGTACTTAATCGACATCATGTTCTCCCAATCGGTACTTCACTAATATACCCCTGATCTGTTTGACTTGGTACGCTTTAGCTTTGCTCCCCTTTGGCTGAAGATTGACAATCTCGTCAATGCTATCTAGTGTAAAGATGTGATGACTTCCTTTAGTTCTCTCATCGAAGCCAAGGCGAATCAACAACTGACACAGAGTGGAGAATTGAATGTTGCCATCCGCATCTCCTGTAAGAATCTTTTGTTGCAGCTTTGAGTATTTTCCCATCAGATGCTCATTTGTGATGCCGAAAAATTCCGTGTCCGTATAAATATTAATTATACGGAAAAAATTCTTCCCTAGTCAAATAGTGTCATTGATTTAAAGACTAAAAATGAAGGGGTTTAGGTTGATCTTACCTCGGCATCTTCTTCATCTAAGGTCAATGATGCAGATGTGTGGCATATAAAAATATGGGCCAGACCAATTTTAAAATTATTCAGTTCATCTAAATTTGTTATAATTTCATTAGTAATAAGATGAAATCCCCTGGGTTTTGGGGACAGTGTAATTTCTTTTTGATACCAGCTCATAGTTTTGGGTTGTGAAATTTATTTAGATAGTAATGATAACTAAAAATAGATTGTTATAGAAAAGGCAGATTAATAATTGATAAAGATAAACTACGAAAATGAAAAAACTGTAGAAGTGGATGATCTTGATTTGTCACTTCTTGAAATTTCCCTTGCAAACGATATTCCACATGTACACGCATGTGGTGGAATGGCCAGGTGTTCAACTTGCCGGGTTATAGTGCTTGATAACCATGAAAATGCGTTGCCACCTAATAAGCGTGAGAAGAGTCTGGCAAAAAAGAAAGGTTTTGAAAGTAATATCCGTCTTGGTTGCCAGATGAAGGTAAAAGGGCCTTTAAAGCTAAGAAGGCTTGTGCTTGATAATAGTGATATAAGGCTTTCTGCACAAAATAGTGAAACGACCGGCAAAGTAAAAGAGCTTGCAATAATGTTTACGGATATCCGCAATTTTACTTCTTTTTCTGAAAATAACCTTTGCTATGATATTGTTCATATCCTAAACCGTTATTTCTTTGAGATGGGAAGGGTAATTAACAATAACAGCGGCTATATAGATAAGTATATGGGTGATGGAATTATGGCTATTTTTGGTCTTGAGAGTGATGACGGGGCCGAGTCATGTAAAAGCGCAGTTAAAACGGCACTCGAGATGTTTTCAGTGTTAGAAGATCTAAATAACTATCTTGAAAAATATTTTAATACACGGTTTAAAATTGGTGTTGGCATCCATTATGGGGAGGCTGTAGTTGGAGAGCTTGGCCATCCAAGCAGAATGCAGTTCTCTGCAATTGGTGATGTTGTAAATATTGCAAGTAGGGTTGAGAGTGCCACTAAGGCTGCCGGCGCCCCTTTGCTGATTACAGAATCCGTTTATTCAAAAACAAAAGATGTTATAAAAACAGGGAAGATTATTAAGGAAATGGAACTTAAGGGAAAACAGGATAAGTATACTTTGTATGAAGTTTTGGATATGAAATGACAAGGTTCAAAATTGATCTTGCTGCATTCTTTGGATCAGTTTGCTTGCTTTGTCTTTATACTTTTTACTGAAGTAAAATGTCTCGATATTAAAAGTCTCTTCATGGCCATACATGGTAAGTTTAATCAAAGTTGTATCTGTCTCCCAAGTTCTCCAAAGTACAAGGTCTCCAGCACCTACTGCCAGAATTATATTGCCTTTAAATTTACTGTTTTCATTTTTCCATTTATCAAGATTTTTACTTTTTCCATATTTGTCTGTTAAAGCAGAATCAAAATTAGAAAACTCCTTTAAATAATTATCTTTATCCTTATACGTATTTGTAAATTTATATAGGCCCCAAATGAGTTTATCGCCCGTAAATTTGTAAACAACACCCACTGAATAGATTATAAAAGTGTCTTTGTAGACGAGCTGGTTTTCAGTTTCTTCAATGATTTTCGATTTCTCGGTGCCCTTTACTTCTGATTTTGATACTCCCCATTTCAAGCCTCTGAAATCACTACTAAATGATGTAGCTGGCACTGTTAATATTAAGATAAAAAGCAGGGTTTTCATTGAGTAAATATAAATTAGGCCCACCATAAATAACAGAAAAATTTATGGCAATGGAGATAATGTTTAATTAAATAGTTTTAGTTTAGAGGCAGTTTTTGAGATGAATTCTCTTTTGTAAGTTCAATCTTTGTGTCTTGGTGTTTTATGTTTATGCTTTTTCCATTTTTCAGGCAGTATCTAATATCTTTATGATTTATATCAACTTCAATCAGGCTATCTTTTATCGTGATCGAAAACTGTAATTTTTCGAGCTGCTTTGGAAGCTTTGGGTTAAATGTGGGAATACTGTTTGAATTGTTGAAACCGGCAAACCCAAATATAAAAAGCATCCAGGTGCCACCCATCGATGCAATATGGCATCCATCTTTCACATTTTTTCCAATATCGTCAAGATCCATAAATGTTGCGTATTTTGCATAGTCAAATGCCTTATCCATATATCCAACCTTTGATGCCATAATGCTCTGAATGCAAACAGATAGAGATGAATCACTTACTGTGATCGGATCATAGTAATCAAAGTTCTTTTTTCTTTCTTCATCTGTAAATTCATTATCAAGTAAAAACATTGCAAGCACGAGATCAGCCTGTTTAATTACCTGATGCCTATAGATAACAAGAGGATGATAGTGGAGCAGAAGAGGGTATTTATCCGGGGGGGTATTCTCAAAATCCCATTTTTCTTTGTTTAGAAAATCATCATCCTGCGGGTGTATCCCAAGTTCCTTATCATATGGAATATACATATTTTCAGCAGCATTTTTCCATTCATCAAGTTCTTTTAACTCAAATTTTGTTTTGTGAACAACATTTTCAAAAAGCTCAGGTTTTATATTTCTTATGGACTCTATTGTATCAATAGCCAGGCGTAGGTTCTCTCTTGCCATAAGGTTGGTGTAAGCATTGTTATTTACAACAGTGTTATATTCATCGGGGCCGGTTACACCGTGGATATTAAACTTTTTGCCGTTTCTTTGCGAATAAAAACCAATATCGCTCCAAAGCCTTGCAGTTTCAACAAGCATTTCCGCTCCATATTCAAAAAGAAAATCATAGTCGCCGGTGGCATTAACATATTTTTTAAGTGCATAAACAATATCAGCATTTATGTGATACTGGGCTGTACCTGCTGCGTAATATGCAGAGGCTTCTTCCCCATTTATTGTTCTCCAGGGAAACATTGCACCTCTTTGATTTAATTGTTTTGAATAATCTCTTGCTTTTGAGAGCATGCTGTAGCGAAACTTTAAAAGGTTTCGAGCTACAAGCGGGGAAGTGTAGATCAAAAAAGGCATAAGATATATTTCCATATCCCAAAAATAGTGCCCTTCATATCCCTCACCAGTAAGACCTTTTGATGGCACCCCGGCACCTTCCACCCTCACAGTTGCCTGAAATATCTGAAAAAGGTTGAACCTCAGTGCCTGTTGCAACTTTTTTGTAGATTTTTTCTCATGGTCACTGTTAACAGCTATTTTAATGTCGCTTTTATTCCAAAAATCCTTTAGATATTTTTTTTGTCCTTTTAAAAGGTCGTTAAAGCCGGATTTTTTTGCTCTGTTTAGTGCACGCTCTGCCCTCACACAAAGTTCTTCAGATGTATGAGGAGCTGTGCGGGTTGTATGGTAAGTGATAAATTTTGTAAGGTTAATTGTTTTTCCCTCTTCAGCATCAATAGAAAAAACCACTTTACCAAAATCTTTTGAACACTCGCTTATAAAAGAATTTTCGCATTCGGTTTCAAGTGAGTGTTCTATCCCACTTGCAACAGTCATCTTGCTATTATTCGTGCTATGGCAAAGAACAATGCGCGTGTCTTCAACTGAAAAAGTTTCAGATTTAAGTACGCTTTCTTTAAACCTTCTTGCCACTCTTGGATCATTATCAGAGCCATTTTTAAAGGAGTTGTCATTATTTACAATTTCAGAAGATATAACCACAGGGGCTTTTGCATTTAATACGGTTACTTCGTATGAAATTGCAGCTATATGTCTGTGCTCATAGGAAACCAGGCGTTTTGATTTAATGGATATCTTCTTGCCGGAAGCCATTTCCCATATAATTTCCCTATCAAGAGTGCCGGTTTTCATATCCAAAGTTCTGTTGAATTTAATAAGGTTGGCAGTGGGAAGATAAAAGGGTTCATCATCTACATAGAGCTTGATGATTTTTGAATCAGTGAGGTTAACAATTGTTTGTCCAGTCTTGGCAAATCCAAAAGCTTCTTCAACATAAGTAATGGGCCAGGTTTCATAAAATCCATTAATAAATGTGCCATCTTTATTTGAAGGTTTCCCTTCTTCAAATACCCCCCTGATTCCAAGATAGCCGTTGGATGTGGTGAAAATTGTTTCAGTTTGAGGTAAAAATTTAGGAGAAAATCTGGTTTCAATGATTTTCCATGGGTCTTCAGGATATATATAACTTGGTAGTTCGAGCTTCTCTTTTTCTATCATTTAACTGATACAGTGATTGTAGGTTTTATTAGAGCTGAATCTCTTCAAGATCATTTACTACAATATCCGCTCCATTTGCTTTAAGATCATCAATGTTGTTTTTTCTTGCTATGCCAATTACAAGGCCAAAATCCCCATTTTTTCCTGCCTGAACACCGGAAATTGCATCTTCAATTACTACCGCTTCTCCCACTTTTACATCCAATTTCTTTGAAGCTTCAATATATGTGTCTGGCTGCGGTTTTCCTTTAAGGCCAAGCTTCTCTGCTACTACTCCATCAACCCTTACTTCAAAAAAATCTTCAATTCCTGCCGCATCAAGGACTATCTTACAATTTTTGCTTGAAGATACCACTGCGAGTTTAAAGTTGTTTTTCTTAAGGTGCTTTACAAGTTTTATTGAACTGCTGTAAACATCCACAGAACTGTTTTTTATTTTTTCATTAAATAGTTGGTTCTTTCTATTTCCCAAACCACATATTGAGAGTTCATCAGGCGGAGAATCAGGAGTGCCCTCCGGAATATCAATATCCCTTGAGCAAAGAAAATCTTCTACCCCTTTGTATCTTGGCTTTCCATCAACATATTTCAAATAATCATCTTCAATATCAAATGGAATAAAATCTAGTTTGTTGGCAATGGCATGCTTTTCAAGAAGATCATCAAACATCTTTTTCCAGCACTCTGAGTGTGTTTTTTCTGTAGATGTAAGAACACCATCAAGATCAAATAGCACAGCCTTATACTTGTCTGAAGAAATAGGATTTTTCACTATTGTTTATTAAGTTCTAAGATTTTTTTCACTTACTCATGAAAGAATACTATTATACATACTATTTTTTTTCTAGGTAGAACATAATTTCTTTTCCCTGAACCGTATCTCAATGTTGCTTCGTAGTTATATTATCTTGAATACAATTCCAAAAAATACTTTTATCATTTTTTTTATCATTTTGTTTTTTATATCTATTGATACTGCAATAGCTGAAGATTGGATGCTTGAGCAAATAGATAAAGAATTAGTAAAGAATGATCCAGATATAAAAATTTTATCAAGGAAGAAAGGCGAATATAAAGAATATCTTGGAGAGGTTACAATTGAAGGTTCACTTGAATCTGTGTCGGGGTTAATAAGAGATGTTGAAAACTTCAAGTGGATAAAAAATACAAAGAGCTTTGATGTAGAAGAGCTCAATTTTTTTGAAAGTTGCGTGTGCCACGAATTTAAAAGTTTTGGTTTTAGAAGAAAGATACTATATGTTGCGCGTCAGGAAAGGGGTTTGTGTAATTCCCCGATTATCATTCATTTTGGAGAGAGCAGCGAAGGAAAATGTGATGTAAACAGTAAAGAGCTTAATAATTGCAGTGAAATAAAGAAAAAACATAAAGTTAATGAATTCAGTGGTTTTTATAAACTCATACCTTTGGAGAAAGATAAAACCAAAGTGATTATCCGCCAGTATTCGGATCCAAAGTTTGGAGATGATTTTTTTGGAAGAATGAAAAAAAAGAAGTTTCCTGATGCTGCTGCAGAAGCCCTTTTTGAAACCCTTTCCGGTTTTAAAAAAGAATTTTCTTTAACAAACAAATATTCCAACAGGTCTTTTAAATGTGACGAAGATGGATTTATTACGGGGGAAATTATTAATTAGTTTCGTTAAGGCAACTGTCTACTATCTTTTTTACATCATCAAGCATTTTCTCATACTTTTTAATATTGATTTTATAGAATGTATTCAGAAACGGCGGGTTTTTTGATTTGTCGAGCTTTGTGATTTTATTAATTAACCCCTTCTTTTCAAGTATTAAAAGATGTTTGTTTATATCGTTAAGATCAGCTTTGAAAAACTCTGATATCTCTTTTGGGCTTGTTGACCCTTCCTTTTTATAAAGAAAAACAAGGGTTAATAATAAGTTTGTATTTGAAAATATTTTAAGAGAAAGTGAATTTTCAACTATGGTATTAACTATCTTTTTCATCTGGGGTATTTAGCTACTTGAAAAAATTTATTTATAATCATCATATTGAGATTTTAAGGAGTATTTTATATGACTGATTTAGAAAAGAACATAAAAGAGCTACTTGAGCTAAGAAAGGAAAACAATATTGATCCGTTTAACTTCTCTTTACTAAAGTATGCAAGTTGGGAATCTTCACTCAGGGCAAGGCTGCAAGAGCAGGCTGACTATGTTACCCCAAAAATTGTTGAGATAATTTCAGAGGTATTAAAAGATAATGTTGATGAAAAAGATCTTGAAAAAATTTCCTCACTTCAGTTGGATCTGACAAAAAAATATGCTGGCAAGCTCTTGGAAATGGACCATGAGATAAATACTCGAGTGGAAGAATATCTTGATCATTATAATCAAGCTCTTGCGAGAATAATTGAGGATGGAAAAAATGAAGACGAAGATGAGATTGATTATGATAAGATAAATTAACAATATGAGTGAGATGAAAAATACTGAGAAAGTGTGCCCACTTTGCGAAAGGGAAATTGCAAAGCCTTTTGATAAACACCACTTAATACCGAAAAGCAAAGGTGGAAAAGACACAGTTTTTATTCACAGAATATGCCACAGCAAAATTCATTCAGTACTCACAAGATCACAACTTGCCAAAGGTTACTACGAGATAGGCAAACTTAAAGAACATCCGGAAATAACCAAATTTGTTAACTGGATATCCAGTAAACCACCATCGTTTTACAGTAGGACTAGAAAAATGAAATAATAATTTGTATTCTTTAGTAAAGAGATAAAAATGGATCAACAAAAATCAGAGCAATTTGTAGAAAAGCTGCTTGAAATTGTAAATAATGGCGCATTAAATTTAATGATTTCAATTGGTTACAGAACAGGGCTTTTCGATTCTATGAATGGTTTGCAACCTTCTACCAGTGATCAAATTTCAAAACTATCTAATCTAAATGAAAGATATGTAAGAGAATGGCTTGGATGTATGGTTACAGGAAAAATAGTGGAATATGATCCTGATAACAAGACTTATCTTTTGCCCAAAGAACATGCTGCCTGGCTCACAAGAGATGCTGCTCCTGAGAATATTGCTGTAACGACTCAGTGGCTTTCTGTTTTAGGATCAGTTGAGGATGGAATTGTTGAGTGTTTTAAAAATGGAGGTGGTTTAAGCTACGATGATTATCATCGTTTTCATGAAGTAATGTCTGATGAAAGCAGGCAATCTGTCATTATTCCTTTAATAGATACCATTATTCCATTAGTGCCGGGGCTTATAGAAAAACTAGAAAAAGGGATTGAAGTCCTTGATGTAGGTTGTGGAAGTGGACTTGCACTTATTGAGATGGCAAAGAATTTTCCAAGTAGCAACTTTACCGGCTATGACTTATCTTCAGAAGCAATTGACAGAGGAATGAGTATTTCAAAAGAAGAAGGTCTTAAAAATCTGAAACTTGAACTAAAAGATGTTTCCACTTTTGATGATAAAGAAAAATTTGATTTAATCACAACTTTTGATGCAGTTCACGATCAAGCAAAACCCGAAGTAGTCTTATCAAATATATACAAAGCACTAAAAAATGATGGAACATATTTTATGCAGGATATTGCGGGGTCAAGCCATCTTCATAAAGATATTGATCATCCTTTGGGGCCTTTTCTTTATACTATTTCGTGTATGCACTGCATGTCTGTTTCTTTAGGCCAAAATGGCAAAGGACTTGGGGCGATGTGGGGAAAAGATCTTGCCTGCAAGATGCTTAGGGATGCAGGTTTTACTGAAATTGATGTTAAAGAACTTCCTCACGATCCAACAAATTTCTTTTATACTATTAGGAAATAGTATTTAGTAAACAATATTTTTGTCATCTTTCTTTTTTTTATGAACAAAATTATCAATTGTATTGCTTACAAACTTTTTTGCTTTCCGCTTATTAAAATTATTTTTTCTCCTAATATTGTCTGAATATTTAAATAGGTATTCAAATAATTTTTTGTCTTTGTATTTGCTTTTTAGTTCAAAAGAACTGTATTTTTCAAAAACCTCTTCCCACTTATCTCTCACGATTTTCCAGAATTCCCCAGTTGTGCTTAAATATTGTTCGCCGTCTTTATAATTTTTATCAATAATCCTTTCATATCTGTTAACACCTATTTCTTTTGCAATATATGGATTTTTTTTGATTGGTTTTCCATTTTTATCCAATATTAGTTTCAAGTTTTCCTGTTCGTGCACCCATCCATTTGGAGTTATAATATGTGTATTTATCCCTGAGATAACATCATAATCTTTTCTTACACTAAATTCCCTTCTTGGAAGAGGACGCCATACGCGAGGGCCGCTCCAGTGTGAGTAATTACCTTTATGTTCCCATTTCCCTATTGATTCATATCTTGGTGAGTCATCCACCTGATAAACTGACTGAGACCATTTCCCCTTTACTTTCTCAGGAGCCAGAATTTCTTTTTGCCACTTTGATTTTCCTTTATAGACAAGAAGACTAATGTCTTCATACTTCCAATCTTGCCGCCAGTGTTTTGAAGTGAATGGTCCAACGGTTTTGTCATCTTCATCAAGGAAATACATTATTAAAATATGCTGAAGGCTTATGAAATCTTTTTTATCTTCAATCACTTCAATGTACTCAGTTGCCCAGGACTGGTATGGCCTGTCTACTTTATAATCTTTTCTGAGCGGCACAGTTTCAATAAAATTAAAACTCGTTCTGTATGTTCCTGCCATTCCGAGAATAGCTCGTCTATCTTTTTCAAAATCTGAAATCCCTTTTTCCTGGATTGAAAGCCAAACAGTATTTGGTTTGAGATCAAGAGTGACAGGTGCGCCTTTTGAAGTGCCTCCTCTTGGTTTTAATTCGCTAGTTTCATCAAACTGCCAGCTAAAATTAAACTGCTTTTGCTCTGAATATGATAAAGGGATGAAAGAAAAAATCAGGAGTAATGTAATGAAAGATATTCTTAGTTTGTTTATTGGTTTCAATTTGAGTTACTGGTTTTGGGTAACACTAAATTCAAGAGAGTCGGAAAAGGGAAATCTGGTAAATTCTTCTTTTACATTAAGATCTTCAACTTCAATTGCACCAAAATCTTTTAGTTTGTTTATTACTTCTTGCACTACTACTTCAGGAGTAGAAGCCCCTGAGCTTATTCCTATGACCATCTTTTTATCAAACATATCTTCATTGAGGTTTTCTGCCCCTTCAATAAGATAGGAGTTTTCAACACCGCAGGATTTTGCAACTTCAACAAGCCTATTGGAATTTGAGCTTTCAGGTGATCCCATTATGAATATAATGTCGGACACTTTTGCAAGTTCTTTCACTGCATCCTGTCTGTTTTGAGTGGCATAACAGATATCGAGTTTGGAAGGGCTGACAATCTGTGGAAAACGTTTTTTTAAAGCCCCCACTATATCCCTTGTGTCATCAACACTTAGAGTTGTCTGGGTAACATATGCAATCTTATCAGGGTTTGAAACATTGAGCATTTTCACTTCTTCAATTGATTCCACCACAACTACTTGCTCAGGTGCTTCTCCGCTTGTTCCAATTACTTCCACATGGTTTCTATGGCCGATCAAAACAATGGTATAACCTTTTTCTGCATAGTGTCTGACTTCGCTATGTACCTTTGTTACAAGAGGGCATACTGCATCTACAGATTGAAGATTTCTTGATTTTGCTTCTTCCCATACTTTCGGGCTCACACCATGGGCACTGAAGATAACCCTTTCATTTTCATTTTTTATTTCTTCAAGTTCTTCAACGAAAACCACACCTTTTTCTTTAAGTGAATCCACAACCCTTTTGTTGTGCACTATTGCGTGCCTTACATATATGGGAGGCCCATACATATCAAGAGCTTTTTCAACAATCTCTATTGCCCTGTCGACACCGGCACAAAATCCCCTTGGTTTTGCTACTATTACTCTCAAATTTTTTAACCTCAGAGTGGATTTTAACAGAGTGAAGCAAGTGGTCAAGCAAAAAAATTTAATAAATAGCCTGTAAATACTTGTTTCAAAACAAAATTGGCTTAAAATATAGTTCACAGGGTTGGGTATTAGTTTTGATAAATATAATAGGACCATACGAAATACTGGATAAAATTGGCCATGGTGGCATGGGAGTTGTATATAGGGCCATTCACAAAAAGATTGAAAAAGAAGTGGCAATCAAAGCCATACCTCCTCAATTATCCCAAGACTCCAAGACAAGAAAAAGGTTTTTAAATGAAGCCAGGCTTCAGGCAAAACTTTCACATCCAAACATTGTGAATGTAATAAATTATATTGAGTCTGAGGACAGTATTTATCTAATTATGGAGTATGTAAAAGGTGAAACACTTGAGGAGAGGATTAAAAGAGAGGGGTTCCTTGAGCCTGAAAAAGCTGTGGAGATTTCAGAAAAGATACTGGATGCTCTTGAGTATCTTCATAATAAGGGGATTGTGCATCGTGATTTAAAGCCAAGCAATATTATGTTTACTCAAAATGGCAGAGTAAAAGTCACTGATTTTGGCATCTCAAAGCTTGTCGGTAAAAAAGGTTTAACAACAACTATGCTTGCTGGTTCCTATACTTACCTTTCACCCGAAGAGATCACGGGCCAGGGCACTACTTACTCTTCAGATATTTATTCCTATGGCGTTACCCTTTACCAAATGCTTGCCGGTAAGGTTCCTTTTGATTACGATTCAGAATACAGGATTATGAAGGCTCATCTTGAGGAAAAGCCAAAAGACATTAGAAAGCATAATCCTAAAGTGCCTTTCAAACTTTCTATGTCTGTTCTGAAAGCGATTTCCAAAGATCCCAAAAGCAGATATAAAACTCCGGCTGAGTTTAAAGAAAAATTACTTGAATCATTAACATCTGAAAAATTTTATTTTGATTTTCTGACATTGAAAAACTATAGTGAGCTAATTGGCTCAAAACTAAAGCCCCTTGGGCTTAGGGCAGTGCCGATAGCTGTATTCTTTATTTTTATTTTTGCCTCAGTTTTTTTATTTTTTAGAAAGCCGGAGGAATCTACAGCAAACTTTGCCCGGGATATTAAAGCTGAGAGTATAGAAAAAAAATCAGCAAATATTATTAGTAATGAGTTGTTTTTAAATTCAAACCCAAAACTGAGTTCTTATGAAAGCTTTTCACCTGAAAGATTAATAGAGCTTTCAGGCCCTGATGAGATAGCCGCGGATAAAACAAAAAAAAGAAAGTATATTAAGAAAAGGCGTAAAGCCCCTCAAACTGATTCTGTTGTGGATTTAGATAACAAATGGAAAATAAGAAAGTAGATTGAAAAATGCGTAATATATTTATAGTTTTGTTTATTGTAGTTTTAATGACAGGCTGTTCAGCAACCACATCCAAAATTAGTCAGATGCAGCAAAACTTTATTAAATCGTTTCGTGAGCCTGGCGAAAAAAATGTTTCTTCACCTGAAGACACAGTTGAAACATACAAGTGCAAGACCAAAAAAATACATATAGAGAATATTGAAGTATTGCCACAAAATGTGTCTGGTGGAAAAGAGATAAACCAAAGAATTAGATATGCCTTATGCTCACCTCAACTTTCTGAAAATATAGATGGTGAGATAGTTAGATCTATAGCCTACAAAGGTAAAAAACAGTTTGTCGATACTACAAAATACAGCTTTAAGACGGGTACATGGAACGTGGATGTATTTATTGAGATACCTTCAGGTGCGGAAGAAGGAGAGTATTTACTAGAAGTTATATTAAAATATGGTTCTGAAGTAATTGTTAAAACAGAAGAATTTTTTGTGAAAGGAAAATCAGAAAAGTAAATTTATTTCAGGTTTAAAAGCCAATATCCAGTTGCACCGATAAGTCCCAAAAAAAATAATAGATAAAATGCGAATCCTCCCCATGATGGTTCCCCAAAATACTTTGCACCAAAGATTAGAATTGCGATTATTATAAAAATTGTGAGTAAAACTTTAACAATTCCGCTCATTTCTTAAATAAAAATAAAATTTATTTATCATCCAGAATTTTCTTTCTTTGTTTTTCATATTCTTCTGTTGTTATAATTCCCTTGTCCCAAGCTTTTTGAAGGTCTATTAGCTCCTGCCCTTTAGTTGTTGCTCTAATACTTGTTTTTTCATTATCTTCTCCCTTCCCTAGAAAACATCCACTGACAGAGAATGAAATTAAGAGTCCAACAATAGTTGTTAATATTATCCTATTTTTCATTATTAATTTCCCCTTTGTAAAAGAAATAATACCATTTTCAGAATACTAAATAAATTTTATAGAAATAATTTGAATCTCTTGTAGTTGCAATTGCAACTAATCTTTTAACTACAAAATACGGAGGTAGAAGACAATGAGAAATCTTCTTCTAACATCAGTTTTAGCAGTATCATTTTTAGCACCAGGTATTTCTTTTGCAGGAGATAACATTTTTGGTGTGCAGGTGCCTGCCCAAAAGCAGGAAGTTAATAGCAATGTAGCAGCAGGTTTCTATATTGCTAAGGACAATTCCTTTTCTAATACTTTAGTTTCTCAGAAGCTAAGTAATAACAACACTGTCATATTAAATGATAGTGAAGAGAAAGAAGCTTACTATGTTTTTGGTGTAAATATTAAAGCTAAGAAACTTATCTAATAGCATTTTTAATTTAATATTCATATCAGAATGGTATAGCAGGATTTACAATTTAAGCCCAAATTTGTTTGGGCTTTTTTTGTATTAAAAAACTAGCCCCAACGGGATTTGAACCCGTGTTTTTGCCTTGAGAGGGCAACGTCCTAAACCGAGCTAGACGATGGGGCCATATCAGAAGAGAACTAAAACTCTATCACACTTAATTTTCAAATACAAAGAACAAATCTTAAAATTTCTTAATACAATAAACAAAAATTGTATGTAATTATGGTTAGTTAAAAAGCAAGTTTTGTAAAAGATTTATACAAAAAGCTTGTATTACTTAGAGATTTTTAAACTTGAATCAATTTTTTGCTTGTTTGCTTAGTTCTTTCTTAGCAAGAGTAATCATCTTTTTCACATTTTTAGAGGAAGTGCCACCATAAGAGATCTTACTTTCCACTGAACCTTTAACTTTGATAACATCCAAAACATCTTTTTTTATAAGATCAGAAAACTTTTGGAGTTCATCCAGAGTTAGTTCTTCTAGCTCCTTATTTTTCTTTTCAGCATAAGCTACAATCTTTCCTGAAACTTCGTGAGCGTTCCTGAAAGGCATGCCCTTTTTGGCAAGGTAATCTGCAATATCAGTTGCAGTAATAAAGCCTCCGCTCAGAGCTTTTTCCATGTTTTCAGCTTTGAATTTAGCTGTTTTTAACATTTCAGTGTTGAGCTCCAGACAACCTTTTACTGTATCCACCGTGTCAAAAAGTGGTTCCTTATCTTCCTGCATATCACGATTATATGAAAGAGGTAACCCTTTCATAAGAGTTAATATCGAATTTAAATTTCCATATACCCTTGCTATTTTTCCGCGGGTAAGTTCAGCCATATCGGGATTACGTTTTTGAGGCATTATGCTTGATCCAGTGGTAAATTCATCTCCAAGATCAATAAAATCAAACTCTTTTGAAGACCATAAAACAAACTCTTCTGCAAGCCTGCTGAGGTGCATCATAAGGCTTGAACAGCAAAAAATAAACTCAGCAATGAAATCCCTGTCGCTCACAGTATCAATACTATTTTTAGAAGCTTCTTTGAATCCTAAAAGTTTAGTAGTTTTATCACGATCAATCGGAAATGAAGTTCCTGAGCCTGCACCGCATCCAAGAGGGTTAATGTTCACCCTCCTCAGACAATCTGAAAACCTTTCATTATCCCTTTTAAGCATCTCGTAATATGCGAGCAGGTGGTGTGAGAGCAAAACGGGTTGTCCCCTTTGCATATGTGTGTAAAGAGGAAGTATTGTGTCTAAATTCATTTCAGCCTGATTTACAAACTGTTTTGAAAGCTCATTTATCAGGTCAATAATTTCATTTATTTCACTACGAATATAAAGCTTTGTATCCACAAGAACCTGATCATTTCTGCTACGAGCTGTATGTATTTTCCCGCCAATTTCTCCAATTTTTTCAATCAACCTTTTTTCAATATTAAGGTGAATATCTTCATATTCCTCTTTGAATTTGAATTTTTCCTTTTCAATTTCCTTTTCAATTTCTTTTAGGGCTTTAATAATTTTATTGGATTCTTTTTTCAGAATAATTTTTTGATCAGCAAGCATTGTCACGTGGGCGATACTTCCCTTTATGTCTTCTTTATAAAGACGTTTATCAAAACTGATTGATTCTGAGAACTTTTCTGCAATTTTGGAGGTGGATTTTTTAAACCTTCCGCCCCAAGCTTTTTTGGCCAAGTCTTTGCTCCTTTAAGTAAAAAGGGGACGCTACCCTTTTTTATTTAACTGTGTATTGTAGAAATTTATTATATCTAAATCAATCCAAAATAAGAGACCTAAGAAAATATTAAGTCTGTAAAGCAGATTAAAAAGGGTAGCGTCCCCTTTTTATTTTATGTTTTTTCAATGTTATCTATAACTGCTGCCCCGATGCTATCGCCCCAAACATTAATTGTGGTCCTGAATCTGTCGAGCAGCCAGTCAATTGCAAGGATCAAACCAATTCCTTCAATCGGAAGGCCAACTGCCTGAAGCACGAGCACCATGGTGATAAGACCTGCTTCGGGTATTCCCGCTGCACCCACAGCTGCTAGTGAAGCTGTAATAAACACTAAAATCAGCTCTGCAACACTTAAATCTATACCATAACTTTGAGCTATAAAGATAACTGCCACTGCTTCATATAAAGCAGTGCCATCCATATTCATTGTTGCGCCGAGGGGTAAAACAAACTTTCCGACTTTGGGCGATACCTTTGCATCTTCTATCACATTTTTCATCGTGAGCGGCAAAGTGGCTGATGAAGATGCTGTGGAAAATGCCGTGAGAAGCGCTTCACTCATACTTTTGAAATATTCAATCGGATTTCTTTTACCAAAAAGTAAAAGTATTAAAGGAAGGATAATAAAGCCGTGGATAAAAAGACCGATTATTACACTCGTTACATATTTGCCAAGCTGCATTGCTATATTTAATACTTCGGCCCCTCCGCCTGCAGCTCCAATCTTTCCGGCAATAAGGCCGAATATTCCAATTGGTGTGAGGGCGATTATCCAGTGAACTATTTTCATTATTGCTTTGTCGGATAACTCAAAAAAATCAATTATTAGCTGGTTTTCTTTTCCCATTTTTCCAAAGGCAATACCAAAAAGTATTGAAGCAATAATTAGTGGCAATATCTGGAATTCGTAGGCAGATTTAAAAAGATTTGGAGTGGAGATTTGTTTTAAAACATCTGTAATGCTAAAGCCTTCTTTACTCTTTACAAAATCAGGCAAATTGCCTGTGAATGCCTCATTTCCAACTCCCGGGTTTATTGCTGTTACCACAAAAATGCCAATCGCAACTGATATAGATGTGGTTATCACATAATAAATTATTGTTTTTAATCCAATTGAACCCAGATTCCCAACCTTCATAATGCTTAAAGTTATTGATACAATTATTAGTGGCAGCACTATCATCTTGAGTGCATTCAGAAAAAGATCGCCAATGATCTGGCTTTTAACTCCAATAGAAGGAAAGTATGAGCCCACTATTCCGCCCAGTATCACACCAGTAATTATTCCAAGTATTAGTTTGTTTTTTGAAAAAAAAATTCCCATTGTTTACATAAATCCATTAAATTAGTTTAGTAATAAATAAATACCGATAAATTGTTTTGTAAAGTTTTTTCACCGGAGGCTGTGATGACACGAGTTGGGTTAGCTGCGATCTCATTATTACTATTGCTTATTTCTCAAACTGGATGTGCACCGGTAATTATTGGTGGCGCTGCCGCGGGTGCTGGTACATACGCTTACTTTCAGGGCAACCTTAAATCCAAGGAGCTTGCTTCTTTGGAAAGAACATGGTTTGCAGTTGTTCGGACTGTTGAGGAAATAGATGCTGAAGTTGTGAGCAGGGAAAAAGATTCTATTTCTGCAAAACTTGTAGTGAAAGATATATTTGATAAAAAAGTCAGAATCTATCTTAGATATGAAAGAAAAGACATGACCGATCTAACAATCAGGCACGGAATTCTAGGTGATGAGCAGGAATCTAAACTTCTACTAAGAAAGATTCAGGCTAAATTGTATTGATGTTAAGTTTTAGGTGTTAGTCGTTAGGGATTAGTTTGATAAAAGTTTAAATTTCTCAATCTCAAGATCAAGCTCTGTTTTTATTCCAATATTATTAAGTGCAATACTCGCTTCTTCTATAGAATTACAATCAATAACTACCTGAGCAGGCTTTGAAATCTTTTCAAACACAACTTTTGGATCAAGATAAAATGTGATTGTTGAACAAAGGTTGAGCTTCACTGGCACAGTGCCACTTCTTATGGAAGTATTTTCAAATTCTCCCATTGCATATTCAACAGGTGACCTGCTAGCTTCAGTGGGCACAACTTCAATCACTTTTCTCATTAACTCCAAAGTTTTTTTTGTTATACCCCAACTCCCAAGAACCCCACCATTTTTGGCAATGGTTTTAAAAGAGTTTTCAAGTTCACTGTTTGTAAGCTCTCCATCACTTCCAAAACCGAACACTCCCATCATTGTTGGAATTTTGTTTCTAAGTTTATAAAGTGAAGCAGTCATAATCGCATCTGCAAGTGGGCTCATAAGACCTTTCTCATCTCCAAAACCTACTACATCACCACCAACATCAATTCCTATTATAAAGTCGCAACTTAGTCTTTTTGCGGCATCAAGCAGACTTTCTGCTGTTTTTGTGGCTCCATAACTAATATCAATGAGAAGGCTTTTTTCATTTAATGCCTCAGCCATGCCAGATTCGGCAAATTTTACTCCTGTTGATGTTGCGGTGTTTCTATCAGCAAACCAAACAACATCATTTATTCTTTCTGCGTTTATTGTTTCCTCGAATTTTCTCGGGCCAGGGATTGGATCAAATACGGATCTTTCCCAGGAAAGACCTCCAAGCACTGATTCTATTCCATTTATTTTGAGTAGATTGGCCGTGGGAAGTGTACCAACAATATCACCTCCGCCTCCAATACCTATCAACATCGCTTTTTTTGAGTTTCTTAATAGATTTTCGAGTGACATTTTTGTTTACCAAATTTTCCTTAATGTTCACTTAAGAAATTTTATGTATCCTAAAGTGGAATCATTTCTGAGATACTACTAAGATAAATGAAAAATCTTTCTTTAAAAGAATCCATAATTTCTTTTCTCTTCTTTGTTTCCTTTTTGTATGTGACTTTTTTTATTCCTATGTCTTTTTCAACATACAATTCTGGCTGGTTTAAATTCATGTGTAATTTCCATGAAAGATGTGAGAGAAAGGGGGTTGAGAAAACCAATTTAGCCATTGACCAGCTTACAGGGTATTTTCTGCATCAAAATAAGCTCGATAAAAGGTGGACTAAAAAAGAAAAACTTCATCTGGAAGAAGTGAGGGTTATGTTTGATCAGTTGGCAAAGACATTTTTGATAATGTTTTTACTTTTTATTTTAACCTTTAACTTGCGGCGTCTTAAAAAGTTTTCACTTGTAAACTTTTTTATAATTATTTCACTTCTTATGGTGCTTCCTTTCTTTAAAACTTTCTGGAGGGATATTTTTCATCCACTCCTATTTGATAATAATCTTTGGAGAAATAACCGATTTGATTTTTCTTACTGGATAATGCCGAGAAAGTTTTTTCAGATAACTGTGGCTTTTATAATTACCACATCTGCAATGATAAACCTGATGGCATTTCTTTCAAGCAGAAAAATATTAAAAAGGCCCCCAAAGAATTAATTTTTGTCTCCGTGTAGTTACCCACCAACGCCCCTATCTATAAAATCAAAGAAACCACAATTTTCTACTCTGATACATTCTTCAAAATCTTCTATGTTGTCATGATCTGCATCCATTCCATATCTATGACCTATTTCATGTTCCATAAAACCGAAATCTTCGCATGAGCCATTTGTTTCTTCAGCTATCACAATAATTCCAGATTCACCAAAATGTATTCCTGCGCATGTGTCTGTGTCTTCGGCTTCGCACTCAAAAGTGAAAGGAACGGCATAAACCATTAAATCAGATAAAGGGCCAACGGTTTCGCCATCTTCAAGTTCAAATTCATCATCACCAACAGCTTCTCCTTCGGCAAACTGGCAATTCAAGAAATTGGTGGCAGCATTATCAATAGAGGATAATACACTTTCAACGCTGCTATCCACATCTTCATCAATTGACACCTGAATCCCAAATCTTAGTGTAGTAAAGTTGAAATTTTGTGCTTCAGCATCTTCTTCTGTAATTAAGGGATCAGGATCATCTAAAAAAAGGTCTGAAAACTCATCTCTTACATCGTCGCAGGCGGTTGTGGCAAAAATGAAAAGGCCAATTGTGATTAGAAGTAATTTTTTCAATTGAATTCTCCCTAAAACTTTTGCCTAATAAGTTATATTTTATACGTTTATTTTCAAGAGGTACTTTTAAAACCAATTATGAAAAAGATAATAAAAAACTGGGCACATTACAGTGGTATTCATTGTGGTTCAGTTGCAATAAGAGATGTGTGTAAATACTATGGATATGATTTTTCAGAAGAACTTTGTCTTGGACTCGGAGCCG
The DNA here is from genome assembly GCA_029262295.1 of Deltaproteobacteria bacterium. GTDB lineage: Bacteria > Desulfobacterota_D > UBA1144 > Nemesobacterales > Nemesobacteraceae > JAJCZR01. The sequence goes on from JAJCZR010000080.1 coordinate 19,716, forward strand.
GGCTTGGATTTTATTATTCAATTGATGATGAGATGAGTCCCACAAGGTCAATTCATATGAGAGGGCCGGTAATGGAAACAAATTTTTTCAATCACTTTGGACTTGATCTTGATGATTGGAAATATGAAGAAGATAATGAGAGAGCCTTTTCTTTGTTAAAAGAATATATCAATCAGGACATTCCGGTTTTAATCCAGACTGACATTTACTATCTTGATTATTACAATTCCTCTACGCACTTTCCGGGGCACATTGTTGTTGTTTGCGGTTATGACGATGAGGAGAAACTCTTTTATTTGTCGGATACAACTTTTACAGAATTGCAAACTGTATCTTATAAAAAGATGGCTAAATCCCGTATTTCAAAATTTAAACCCAACCCTCTTTCAAATAACTGGTTTCAGGTGGATTTAAATTCAAAAAATATAGATATGAAAAAATCTGTGGAAGACTCAATTTATCTTAATGCAAAGATGATGATAGATAGTTTTACAACTCTTAGAGGTAAATCCAGTGTTGAGTTTATAAAAAAATGGGCAGATGATTTACCGAAGTGGAAAAGTGCGGAAGACTGGAAATGGTCTACAAGATTTTCATATCAGGTTATTAGCAAAAGGGGAGTGGAAGGGGCAGGGTTTAGATGGATGTACAGGGATTTTTTAAAAGAGATTTCTGAATTAAATACTAAGATTAGTAAACTTGATCTAATAAATAAGATGGATTTGATTGGAAGTAAGTGGTTTGATGTGTCAGCTCTACTTAAAAAAACGAGTGAGAGCAATAAGCCAGACGATTTATTAATTGAAACTTCACAAATTGTTAACGAAATCTATAAACTTGAAAAAGATTATTATTTAACAGTGCTTGAGAACTTTAACAGGATACACTAATACAATGAAACTTTTTCTGTTTGATATAGACGGAACTTTAATTCATTCTTTCGGAGCCGGACAGCGCGCGGCTGACAGTGCTTTTGAAAAAATGTTTGGTATTAAAAAGGCAATGGATGGTATAAGCACTGACGGGATGACTGATCCTTTGATACTTTCCCAGATGTTTATGAAATCATTCGGCAGAAACTATGAAGAAAGTGAATCTGCAACATTTTATAAAGAGTATGTCAAATTTCTTGACTGTGAGCTTGAGAGCTCTGGAAATATTAAAGTTTTGCCGGGTGTAATTAAAATTCTTAAATTACTAAAGCAAAGAGACGACTGTCTTTTGGGGTTAGGCACAGGAAATATTGAAGATGGTGCGTGGGTGAAGCTTAATTATGCCGGTCTAAAACAATACTTTTCTTTTGGAGGATTTGGTTCCGATTCTGAAAACCGGGAAGAGTTGATAAGAATGGGTATAGATAAAGGGAAAATGCTTCTAAATTGTGATTGTAAGATAGAAGATATTTTTGTAATAGGAGACACTCCTCTTGATATTATTCATGGAAAAGGTGCAGGTGCCACAACGATTGCAATAGCTACCGGCCATTTTAATAAAAAAGCTTTGAAAGAATATAATCCTGACTACCTTCTAAAAAACCTGAATGAAATAAATAACCTTAATCTTCTTAATTAATACAATTAAAAAGAAAAGGGGCGTAGAGTAAAAAACTACTCACGCCCCTTAATTTTTTTATTGTTTCTCTTTTACTAACTACTAAGACCTAACTACTAACCCCTGAACCCTACATCATGCCTGGATGCATACCGCCCATTGGGCCTGCTCCGCCTGGCATTCCGCCGCCTTGCGGCTCTGACTCTTCTTTGTCAGCTATTAGAGCTTCTGTTGTTAACAGTAGCCCTGCCACACTGGATGCATTCTGTATAGCACTCCTGGTTACCTTTGCCGGGTCCAGGATCCCTGCTGCTATAAGGTCTGTGTACTCTAGCTTTGCTGCATCAAATCCATGCGAGCCCTTTGAGTTTATTACCTTA
>JAJCZR010000081.1 GCA_029262295.1 Deltaproteobacteria bacterium
TTCTTTTAAATAGCCATGAAAATTCCCCCATTCCCTCCTTTCCAAAATGATTGCATTTTTCGGATAAGAAATATTTTTAATATTGCTGTTATCAACCCATCTAAAATCAAGACCGTAAATATCCCGGTTACCAATCTTTAACCTTGTTCTTGTAAGCAGATTTTCGTCACTCGTATTACCTGTGTAGTCGGGAATCTTCTCATCCCCCTTAAACTGGCCCAAATAAGTAGAACCATCTCTGGTAGTATATTGTCCAATATCACTGGGCCAGAAAAAAGCCAGGCCTTTTGTCATAATCAGTAATAAAAGCCCGGCAATCATAAGTAGTGAAAACATTAAGGCAAGACCACTAAACCAAACGTAAACATCACCGCGCTTAAATAGTTTTTTCATAAACTTAAACCAACTCTAAATTAACCATCAGAAAATTTCTTTCTTAACTTCTGCCTTATAATCTCCGCTAATGTATTCAATATAAAAGTCGCAAAGAAAAGCAAAATAGCTGCCAAAAATAATACTCTGTAAAGCGTGCCTCCATGCGGGGCCTCTGGAAGCTCAACAGCTATATTTGCTGAAAGTGCCCTGAAGCCATTAAAGAAACTCCAGTCCATTACAGGGGTATTACCAGTTGCCATTAAAACTATCATTGTCTCACCAACAGCCCTTCCAAGACCAATCATAACGGCCGAGAATATTCCAGCACTTGCAGTTGGAAGCACTATTCTTATTGCAGTCTGCCATCTGTTGGCACCAAGTGCCAGAGATCCTGATGTAAGGGTGCGGGGAACGCTCGATAGTGCGTCTTCCGATATTGTAAAAATGATCGGTATTACTGCAAAACCCATTGCAAAACCAACTACCAATGCATTTCTCTGATCATACTGCAAGCCTAGATTTGTAAAAAACCAGTTTTTAAAATCTCCACCAAAAACTAAATTCTCAAGTGGGTGATTAAGCTGCAAGGAAACAAAGATAGCGGCTATAATTACAAAAATTAAAAGGAAAAGCTCCGACCCAAGTCTAAATTTGCCTGTGAAAGTCTGTGGAAGCTTGCTCCAGACAAACAAAGCTATTAATGTAAAGACAATTATGAATAACGGAATGAATACAATTGATGTAAAGACCTCTTCCATCAGCGGTGCAAGCCAAAGCCCTGCAAAAAAACCCAAAACAACACTTGGAAGTGCCGCCATAACTTCTATAATTGGTTTAACAATGTTTCTGATTGATGGATGAACAAACTGTGATACACATATAGCACTTAAAACAGCTAAAGGAATTGCAAGCAATAATGCGTAGATTGCTCCTTTTAAAGTTCCATATGCAAGTGGGGTTAAACTGAGCTTAGGTTCGAATTGATCCGTTCCACCAGTAGACTGCCAAACATAAGCTGGCTCGTTATAACCTTCATACCATACTTTTCCAAAAAGTGTCTTGAAATTAGTCTCAGGGTGCGGATTGTCAATATAATAGTTTTTAAGATTCCCTGTCTTATCAAGAGCTATAATTCCATCTGCTTTTGGAGCAAAAACAAAACCTGCGTAATGATTGCCTTCCCCTTCAATTTCAAGCTGCATTGTCTCCGATGTCGCATGATATAGCCCTATATTTCCTTCAATATCTGAGGCAATAAAACCCCTGTCTCTTGGGGAATCGGAAAAATTATCTATAGAGTTTTTAAGTGGAGGCAGATTTTGAACTTTGCTTAATGTGCGTTTTCCATCTTGAGTCGTTTCAAACCATACGGAAATATTTCCTTTTTCATCCCCAACAATCAAAGACCTGTCGCCAAGCAAAAAGCCAATAGTTGTAACTGCCACATTTTTATCACCTGTGGCATCAACAAAATGTTTTACCTCAGGCTCATCCAGGGATCTAATAGAAAAATTATATATTTTTCCGCTTTTTGTTGCCACATATAGGTTTTGAACAAAACTGTCGATCTTTATATCCGTTACCAGTTCGTTATTTATTTTGTCTGTGAGGTCAATTGTGTTGGTGGTTACCTCAGAATCTCCTGAAAAGGATTCTTCGACTATTTCATTGTATAAAAGAAGTTTATTTTGATCTGTATAAAATGCTGCGACTTTTGAACCGGATTCACTTTCCTGAAAAGCAAAAGTAACTATTTTTTCATCTGCAACTTTTATAGGATCAAATTCATTAATCTCCGGAATAATTGAGCGGTTTGCATCATCATCAAATTTGATCTTAAAGTCAACATCAAAAGGTTTTATATACCCATCGTTTGTGGCAAGAGAGTAACCACTGTTGTTTTTTGAGCTGTAAAGAGATGTAAATTTGGGGTTAGTATTCGAAAGAGCATTTTCCGGATTTTCTGCAGACAACTCAGAATTACTATTTAAAGATAGTTGATATTCTGAGATAAGGTTTAAGTTTTCATCAAGAGAAAAAAACTTTACCTTCCCATCAGAACCGATAATAAAAGCCTGTTCTCTGTATTCTTCGGTTCCAAGACCTAAAACCTTTGCCGGTTGCTCGCCATTAACAAGTCTTTCAGCAGACAAATCATTTTTTAGTTCTTTTTCAGGAGCAAGCCAAAGAGGCACTGTTTCTATTCCGATAAAAAACAGAATTGCGATTATACAAATTATTATTCCAAAACCGCCCGTAGTAACAACATATCTGGCAATCCTGTCGTAGAATTTTCGTTTTTTTATTTCAGTCTGTTTTGACTTTGCCGCTTCAAGTGCTTTTTCCGCTTCTGTGGCCATATTAAATTCTCAAAAAGTAACTGCCCCAGAAAAAACCCGGGGCAGTGATAAATTTTACAAACTTAAATTAAAATTCAACTAATATTTTGTTAACCACCAATTAACGCTCGTAGTTCTGATACCTTTTCAGCAGTTAGAGGGAGGTAACCGTCTTTAATAACAATCTTCTGTCCTTCCTGGCTCAGAATGTACTTTAAAAACTCTTTACGCAGTGGATCAAGTTCCTGATTAGGTTTTTTATTAACGTAAAGATAAAGATATCTTCCTAGTGGATATTTTCCACTAACAACATTTGCAAGATTTGGCTCAGCACAACTTCCGTCACCTTTTGATAACGATATTGCTTTTACCCCTGATGTTTTGTAACCAATTCCGCTATATCCAATTGAAAATGCATCTTCCGTAATCCCCTGTACAACTGATGCTGATCCCGGCTGCTCTTTTACAGAGTCTTTATAATCACCTTTGCAAAGTGCTTTTTCCTTAAAGTAACCATAAGTTCCGGAAGCTGAATTTCTTCCAAAAACACTAATTGGTTTTGATGCCCACTGACCCGAAAGGCCAGCATTTCCCCAAGTGGCAATATCATTTGCCCCACCGCAGGTTCTGTTTTTAGAGAATACTGCATCGACCTGTTTGATTGACATGCAGTCAACAGGATTGTCTTTGTTTACATACACTGCAAGAGTATCAATAGAAGTTGGCATCTGAGTTGGTTTGTAACCAAATGCTTTTTCAAAAGCGTCCACTTCTTTAGATTTCATTGCACGTGACATTGGGCCAAAAGTTGAAATACCTTCAATAAGGGCAGGTGGTGCAGTGCTTGAACCTTTTCCTTCTATCTGACATTTAACGTTTGGATAGTACTTTGCAAAACCTTCGCACCATAGTGCCATAAGGTTGTTCATTGTGTCTGATCCCACACTGTTTACATTTCCGGAGACGCCACTTACTTTGCTGTAAGACGGAATCTTTGAATCAACTTCAACAGCTTCAGTATTAGTGCTAAAACTTACAAGAAGAGTTAGAGCAAAAAACAAAGCCGAAACCCTTAGATTTAACTTATACATATTAACCTCCCTTAGGTTTATATTAGATTACTAAATTTAAACACTAATATTGTTAAGATTGTGTTAAACATTAGTGAAAGGGTAGTTAATGGTTTCTGCGTAAAATTTCTAAATAATATTGATATAAAGTTTTTGGACAGGCGAATATCATTCTGGTAGCATTTTTTTCGATGAGTAAAAAAAGCAGGCACAAACAAAGTATCAAAAGTAGTTCACAAAACAATTCAAGTTTAAAAGCTGGAATTACCTGCAACTTAATTATTTTTTTGGTAATTGCAATTGCAGCTTATCTTAACAGCAATAATTATGAACTTTACTACACTTCCTTGCAGGAAGATCGCCTCTTGGAATGGGCAAGCTTTTGGTCATTTTTTCTCGCAGGAATAGTTTTTGCTGTATTCGCAACAAAAGAATACAAAAACGGAATAAAACTCCCATGGTTTTCAGCAGGTCTGGCGATTTTTTGCTTTTTATTTGCATTTGAAGAAATATCATGGGGACAGCGGCTTTTGGGTTACAGGCCGCCTGAATACTTTTTGGCAAATAATTATCAACAGGAATTCAATTTTCATAATGTTATCGAAAAAGATATGCGTAAGTTAATTTTGAGGATAATAATACTAGGTTACGGCGTTATCCTTCCTGTTCTCGCTCTTATTCTCGCTCTTATCCCATATGTACGATCAGTATTTAAACGTATTGGAATTATTTCTCCGCCATTAATTTTACTACCAGCATTCATAGCAACATTCATACTTCTCAAAACATATCCATGGAAATACTCAGGTGAGTTGGTTGAACTGATGCTTGGTTTTGGTTTTTTATTTTCCTCTATTCTGTTAACAAATTCTAAATATAAATCAGGATTTTTAGGAAAATATGCAGGTTGGCCACAGATTCTAATAATGACATCAGTAGTAATTCTTTTCGGATTGGTGAACTCCGCCATATCAAACACTTTTCGGAACGATAATCCTACAATTATTGCGGCTGCTGAAAAAGAGTCTGAAGCACTTTACAAAGACTTTGTTGCACTTGCTTCCGGACAGTATGGTTTGCCTAGAAGTAGATGTGGCTATCATGTAAGGGTTTTTACTTATTTTGAAAAGTACGATCGCAAAAAAAGACTTGGAGATGGTATCTTTTCCAGATTAAAGCAGCAAGGGCTTTCTGAGGAAAGGGCAGATTTTTTCCTAGATCCCTGGAACTCTCCATACTGGGTAAGAGACAAGTGCCTGAAAAATGGTAGTCGCCTTATTTCAGTTTATTCATTCGGCCCCGACAGGCGCCGACAGTCTCTCGAAAAAGAAATTTTGGGTGACGATATAGGAAAGATGTTTATATTCAGAAACACTAAACGATATTAGTTAAAACATCTTTAGCCTTTATTAAATCTATTTAAAGTAATTTTTTATTGGGGGCCTTTTTTGCTTTTTTATAGATCTCGAGTGCTTCCGGCATCCATTTATTAAGGTTATTAACCCTGGTTTGATGCCCGGGATGTGTTGATAAGAATTCTGGAGGGGCCTGTCCTTTTGAAAACTGGTTCATTCTCTGCCAAAACTTAACTGCCTCTCTGGGGTCATAACCTGCTTTAGCCATATAAATAAGCCCGATCCTGTCTGCTTCTGATTCCTGGTTTCTGCTAAAAGGAAGTATTGCACCCACGTTAACTCCAACACCATAAGCCTGCATCACGCTGTTAACAGCTGTGGGGTTGCCGTTTCTAAGTGCCACTTGAAGAGCAGCCTGGCCCATCTGAGCAAGAATTCCCGCACTTACCCTTTCTCCTCCATGACGCGCTGTGGCGTGAGCAACTTCATGTCCTATTACAGTTGCAAGGCCGGCTTCCGTTTCAGCCACTTTTAATATTCCGGTATAAACTCCGATCTTCCCACCTGGCAATGCAAAGGCATTAACCGTTTTATCCTCATCAAAGACTTTTGTCTCCCAGTTTAAGTTGGGGCTGTGAGAAACTTTTGTAATTCTCGAAGACACTCTATTAACAGAAGCATTATATGATGAGTTGTTTGAAAGCTTTTCCTCTTTGGAAAGCTGCTGAAAAGCCTCAAGGCCAAGTTGCGCTTCATGGGAAGGAGATAAAAGTATCAACTGGTTTCTTCCTGTCACCGGGGCCTTATAACAGGCAATGACAAGCGCAGAGAATAAAAATAATATTCCTAAAACAGATAGAGCTTTTTTACTAAAGTATTTTTTTGTTAGATTTTTCATTTTTATGCACGCCCTTTAAGTATTTGTTTATCTATTTATTATAACTTTTTGTTTTACAAAAAATCCACAAAAAAAAACGGAGGATAAATCCTCCGTCTTTAATTTTGTTTTAGAAAAGTCAGTTGATCAACTAAGGTCAACTTCTTTCATTCTTTTGATTCCTTCATCAATATCTTCATCGGAGCATGCATAAGTTATTCTTACATAGCCCTCTCCCTGGCTTCCAAAAGCTGTGCCGGCCACAACTGCCACATTTGCCCGCTCAACAAGCCTGTCAGTAAATTCCTGAGAAGTAAGACCAGTGCCTGATATATCGGCAAATGCATAAAAAGCACCATCAGGAGATGCACACTTAATACCATCAATTGTGTTTAACCCGGCAACCATTCTGTCTCTTTTGCTTTTTAGCAAGCTGAGCTTATTCTCAACCCAGCCCTGATCACCTGTCATCGCAGTAAACGCAGCTTTCTGAATAAATGCTGCCACATTTGTAATTGAGTCTTGAAGGAAAATTGAAAGCTTCTCAATCACTGGTTTAGGAGCCACTGTCCAGCCAATTCTCCAGCCAGTCATAGCCCAGGTTTTAGAGAAAGTATCAATTACAATTACCCTGTCTCTTAAATGTTCTACTGCACTAATTGATTTGTGCGGTTTATCAAATGTTACTTCTGAAAAGATCTCATCAGTAATCACCATTACATGAGGATAACGTTTAAGCATCTCAGCAATCTCTTCAGGGTTGTTTACAAGATCACCATTAGGCCTTTGTGGTGTATTAATAATGAGTAGCTTTGTTTTGGGCGTTATCAGTTTTTCAAGTGCTTCAACATCAAACTGCCAATCCGGTTTTGTAAGTGGTGTATGTTTAATTACAGCACCAGTATATTTAGCCCATACTTCATCTGGCGGGTAGCCTGGATTTGGGAAAATAACTTCATCACCATCCTGAAGAAAAGTGAGAAGGTTCATTGTAAGTGCATGCTTTGCACCAGCTGTTACCAAAACCTCTTCAGGAACTGTTGGCCTTCCTCTTCTGGCCATTCTATCTGCAATAGCTTTCCTCAGCTCATCAAGCCCGGGCCCTGGGTCATACCTTACATAACCATCTCGTAGTGCCTTTTCAGTTGCATCAAGCACGTGTTGTGGTGTTTCAAAATCTGGCCCCTGATAATCACCTTTTTCAAAGTGTATTATTCTCTGTCCGGTCTTCTTCTCCTGCTCTTTTGCCACTCTCATACTTGCCCACTGCTTTGGCTGCACAAAATGTTTGGTACGAGAGCTAAATGGATAAGAATCGCTCATTTAAATACCTCCTAGGTTGATTGTAATTTTCATTTTCCATCCAAAAATTTTTATCATATTAATTTTCATATTTTCAAAAAACCAGTAGAGAGTTGTGAAAAAACATCATCAGCTATAACCTCGGCTGGTTTTGATAGATCATAGTGGCTCATAACCGCGCCTATTGAACCGTAAAGGATCAAAGCACTTATTCTTACATTTTGATCTCTGAATGTTCCTTCCTTAATTCCTTTCTCAATAATATTTTCGTAAAGTTTAATCCTATTAATTCTCCATCTTTCGGTGAGCTCATAATGCTCTCTGATTAAATGAGTCTCATCTCTTCCAAGGATTTTTAATACTTTTTTATTCTCCATATAAAAACTGAAAATAATTGTTAGTGCTTTTCTCAGCTTTTTTGGAGCCGGGTCCTTTTTTTCTATCTCCTTTTTTAAAAGGGATTCAATTGCCTCGAAACTGCTCTCAAGTATTTCAAGATAAAGTTTTTCTTTCGAAGGAAAATAAAGATATAGTGTGCCTTTAGCCACTCCAGCAGCCTCTGCAATTTCATCCATTGTCACATCATGGTAGCTTTTATCATAAAAAAGATTTGTAGCTACTTTAATTATGCTTTCATGCCGTTCAAACTTTTTTGTTCTTGAATCAATACGAGCAGAGCTGCTCTTTGATCTTGCTCTTCTTTGAGTCATATTTTTTAGAACCTCACCATCGACTGACTAGTCAGTCAGAACTTATCTTAATGTTTTATGAATTTTTTGTCAAGTCAAGTTTAATTCGTATTGATATTGAAGAGAGTGAAGCTTGTAAAAGTTTTATATAAAGCTATTTGGGAAAAATAAATCAGCTATCTATAACTGTGTTTTATTGAAAGAAGTGCAGTGAATATAAAACCAAACTGAAGTAATAACAAGAAAGGTATCCATGCAATATGTCCGTTCAAAACTGCATAAACAGTCTGAATTGTGAAAACAACCCCGAGTGTTAATTCAACAACTGTAGTTATATCTTTAGATGTAATATAGCTTCTGGACTTCCAGTTTTCAGTGTTGCTTGTTAAAGCATACTTAGGAGTTCTTTTAAACTCAGTTATTTTGCCTAGCACTGCCTCAAGAACAGCTTTTGAATTGTTCACTGCAATTCCTGTCCCAAGACCAATCGCAAGAGGAATATATTTATAAAAAGTCCACGCGTCTTTGCCGTGGGCAACACTCACGGCCAGAATGTAAAACCTGATGATACTTAAAGTTCCGGCAGTTATAGCAAAGACATTTATAAGAAACACTTTTTCCCAACCAAGAGAACTCCAAAAATAACCCATCGGAAGCATCAATGTAACAAGGATAACAAGAAAGAGGTAACTAAAATTCCCAAGGAGGTGAAATGCAGATTCTATCTTAACCCTTAAAGGAATACTTTTATCTCGAAATATACTTAAAAGAAGTTTCTTTGCAGTTTGAGCCCCACCCTTTGCCCATCTGTGTTGCTGGGTTTTAAAAGCGTTCATATCGACTGGAAGTTCAGCATTTGAAACCACATTCCCAAGATAAACAAGTTTCCAACCTTTGATTTGAGCCCTATAGCTCAAATCAAGATCTTCAGTAAGAGTATCATGCTGCCAGCCACCTGATGAACTAATGCACTCCTTTCTTATAATTCCTGCGGTCCCATTAAAATTAAAAAATAAACCTTTTTTAAACCTTACCGTCTGCTCAACAATAAAATGGCCGTCAAGTAGAATCGACTGTGCAATGGTTAAAAGTGAATATTTTAGATTAACATGTCCCCATCTTGTTTGAACTACCCCCACATTTTCATTGGTAAAGTGATGTACTGTTTTATTAAGAAAGTCCTTTGGCGGCATAAAATCAGCATCAAACACAGCAAGAAACTCACCCCGACATATATTAAGACCATTATTTAGTGCTCCTGCCTTGTAACCTTCCCTATTAGTGCGGTGGATATGATGAATATCAAAGCCTTTGTCTTTATATTTATCTACACATTTTCTCGCAATCTCGATTGTCTCATCAGTGGAGTCATCAAGCACCTGAATTTCCAGAAGATCTTTTGGATAATCAATTTCACACACTGACTTAATAAGTCTTTCTACAACGTACATCTCATTGTAAATCGGTAGCTGCACTGTAATTACAGGAAGTTTTCTAAACTCACTTTCAAGGTTGGCTTCCTTGCTGATTAATCTTTTATAAAGATAAACAAGGTAATATCTATGCAGCCCGAAAGTGCATAAAAACAAAAATGCCAAAACATAAAAGAATGTAAAAAAATATTTGAAAAAATAAAATAAGGATTCCACTTTTGAGCTCTTTAATTTTTGTCTTTGAATGAAAGATATGATTTATATTTTAAAATCTCTTATCCTGTTTGCAGCATTAATAATTTTTTCTGTATCAAAAGTAACCGAAACCCTTGCATAGCCTTCTCCAAATTCACCAAAACCATTACCAGGGGTAACAACAATACCGGCATCTTCGAGCATTCTTGCACAAAAGTCAGAGGATGTCATTCCTTGAGGTACTTCAAACCAGACATAAAATGTCGCCTCTGGCTTGTGATACTTGATACCTGCTTCATCAAGACTTTTGCAAAACAGGTCTATTCTTTCTTTATAAACATTTTTCCTTTCTTCCAAACCCAGTTCATAATTTTTTAGAGCTTCTATTGCAGCAACCTGCACTGCCTGAAATGCCCCTGAGTCAATATTTGTTTTTACTTTCCCGATCCCGGCTATTGCTTTTTTATTACCAGCAGCAAAACCAATTCTCCATCCGGTCATGCTGAAAGTCTTTGAGAGTGATTGAAACTCAATACCCACATCCATGGCTCCTTCCACTTCCAGAAAGCTTAAAGGTTTAACTCCATTAAAAGCAATCTCTGTGTAAGCTGCATCATGGCAAATTAAAATATTCTTTCTTTTGGCCAGATCTATAACTTCTTTAAAAAAACCTTTATCGGCAAGTGCAGTTGTGGGGTTATTGGGATAGTTTAGAAACATTAAGACAGCTTTATCTAAAACGTCTTCTGGAATAGCATCAAGATCTGGAAGAAACCCATTTTCTTTATAAAGGGGCATTTTATAAGGAATTCCACCTGCAAAAGTTGTTGCAACTGGATAAACCGGATATCCGGGGTTTGGCACTAGTGCAATATCTCCAGGATCCAGAAAGGCAAGAGGTGCATGCGCAATACCTTCTTTTGAACCTATTAATGCAACTATTTCACTAATAGGATCAAGCTCCACATTAAACCTTTTTTTATACCACTCAGATGCAGCCTTTCTGTAAGACAGCATTCCAATATAAGATGGGTATCTATGGTTAGAAGGATCTTCAGACGCTTTTTTTAAGGCCTCAATTATATGAGTGGGGGTCGGGATATCTGGATCTCCTACTCCAAGATCAATTATATCCGCTCCCTTATTTATCATTTCGTTTTTCTTTCTATCAATTTCTGCGAAAAGATATGGCGGCAGGTCTGCAATTCTTTTTGCCCATTTAATCTCCATCAAAGATTCTCCCGAAAATTTAACTTACTGGTATTTGAGGCTTTAAGATTAACTTAATGAAATCTTACGAGCAAGTTTAAATCATCAACCAAAATACGTACGCTTAAGATGATTTAGGTTCATAAACTGATAAAATTTTTTCGTAGGTTACTTTTGCAACATCTTTTCTTGAAGAATAGTTTTTAACCGGGACAACAGTTTCAAATTTAAGATCAACATCAATTCTTTTGAGTTTAAGCAATCTTAAAAAGTGTTGAATAAAACTTATTTCCTCAAAGAAAAACACCAGATGCTTATTCTCCTTTGTAATATCAAGATTGTTAATTTTTTTATAGTTAATACATATTGGGAGGATCTTTACACTTTTCTCATTGGCGGAGTAAAAAAAAGGGGTTTTAAATGGCAAGACGCCCGATCCATCAGAAGTAGTTCCCTCTGGAAACAAAACAACGTTAAAGCCCATCATAAGCATATCAGTAATTTTTTGCAGATCTTTAACAACTTTTGTTTTACTTTTTCTTTCTACAAATATTCCACCGCTATTTTTTGTTATTAGGCCAACGGGAAACTTTTCTTGATGCCCATCAACGCTGGCAACAAAAACTGAATTTATTTTTGATGCAATAATAAATGTGTCGAGGTAGCTCAAATGATTTGAAATAATCAGATAGTTACCATTTAGATCAGAATTAATTTTTGATCTGTCTGCCCTCGCATTCACATTAAAGATTTGGAGCATTATCCGGCATAAAAAGGATGTGATTTTTGTGCAAAGTTTAAGTTTTAAACTTCTTTTTACCGGAATAAGATTTATGGTTGAAGTTGTTAACAAAAAAACTACTACCAAAAGCAAAACTAATGCTAGCTTAATATAAAATCTTAGATTATTAATCATTCGTTTTTTTGCCGCCACTGCAATTATAAGGTTGTTAATCGCTAATTTAGCATAAATCTAAAAGCAAATATCTTTAGTAATATATCAGATATAGTCGCAAAAGATGCCATTTTATATGCTTGCGAAAAAAGAATAAAATATGTAGTATGTGGACATACTCATGTTGCAGTTTCTATTGAACATAATCAAGTTAAGTAGTACAACTCCGGATGCTGGACTCAGACGCCGGCTAATTTTTTTATAATCTCAAATAAGGGGATAAAGATCCATAATTTTCATTAAGGTGATAGCATGAAGGTACTTTATGCCGTACAGGGGACCGGGAATGGGCACATCAGCCGCTCAAAGGAAGTAATAAAAGAGCTGGGAAAGAATTGTGAAGTAGATGTACTTCTGAGCGAAAGCCAACATGAAGTAGACCTCGGGTTTGAAGTAAAATATAAACTCAAAGGCCTTGGTTTTACCTTTGGCAAAAAAGGTGGGATTGATTACTACACTTCATTGAAAAATGCGAGATTTGATAAACTAATTAGCGATATTTATGAACTCCCAATAGATAAATACGATATTGTTGTTAGTGATTTTGAACCAATTTCCTCGTGGGCATGCAGGCTTCGCAAAAAGCCTTGTGTTTCACTTTCACACCAGACTTCATTTATCTCACCAAAGATTCCGAGACCTGAAAAACCAAATAGTGTGGCTGACTTTATAATAAAATGGTATGCACCCGTATCAATACCACTTGGCCTTCATTTTAAGGAATACGACAGTTTTATAAAAACACCTATTATTAGAGAAGAACTCAGAAACTGTGATGTGGGGAACAAAGGCCACTACACAGTTTATCTTCCAAGTTTTGAACAAAAAAACCTTCTTAAGCACCTAAAAAAAGTAGATGTAAAATGGGAAATGTTTTCAAAGCACTATAAGGGCGAGCCTTATGTTGACAATAATGTTACTGTCTATCCAATTAGCTACGAGTGGTTTATTAACAGTTTTTCAAATTGTGAGGGAATACTTTGCAATGCCGGTTTTGAAACTCCTTCAGAAGCACTTTATTTTGGTAAAAAGATCTTTGCAATTCCAATGAAAGGGCAGTATGAACAGGAATGCAATGCAGAGGCGTTAAAGGAAATGGGAATTAATGTGATGGAAAGAATTGATGGAAATTTTTCAACAGAACTTGAAAAGTGGGTTAATTCTTCATCAAAATTTCACTACAAATTTAAAAATGTAATTCCAGAAGTAGCCGGAATGATAATTGAATATGCAGAAAAGTATAAAGACACAGATGATTTTGATTATACAAAAATAAATGGGCTTCCTGTAGATAAACAGGAAGAAAACATAAACATATTCAACTTATTTAACTAAAAATATTTCCTAACTGGTCCATACAGCAAAAAGACCAAACGTAACTACCACACCAAGTGCAATTCCAACAAGGGTTTGAGAAAGGCTATGCCTTCCAAGACGAATCCTGGACCATGCTATAAGGGCTACAAATAGTGCAAGCAAAAAAGTGAATTTGTCATAATAATTAAGTGCTATAATAAACAATCCACCTGCAGCTGCACAGTGGCCGCTAATCTTCCAGTATAAAGATATAAAAACAACAGAGCCAACCATTACCACACCGCAAAGGGCAAGCAACATGAATATTGATGGGCCGCCCATATAGTAATAAATTAAAACAGACAACAAAAGGTGAACAAAAATAATGCTTAGTGGTTTTATTCTCTGCTCCCTCTCTTTCATATGGAAATCGGTAATCATTCCCTTTTTTACAAGGTAGAAAATATAGATAGTGGGAAGTAGCAGGAATAAAGATAAAAACAAAATAGCCCAGAAATAGATTGAAGGGTAATCCACAGCATAGGAGCAGAGCATAATTCCATAAAAACCAGTAAGTGGTGGTGAAAAAACTACTGACACATAATATGCAATTACTTTAAGCCAGTCAGAGTCAAAGGAATCCGGGTGTATGGAGTTTTGTGAAGTTGCATTACTGTTCTGTGCCATATTAAAATTTGTTTTATGTTATTTATAAACCCTATCAAATAAATTATATAATAATATTTACCTATTAGACAGTTTATTTGGCTAAAATTACAAGAAAAGACCCAGTTTTCGTTAAAATCTAAAAAAGAATTAATATTTGCTTAACATTTTGAGAAAAGTTTGTTACAATCTAAAAGAAATCTGGATGCGTGCTATTTATTTAGTATGTACCCTTGTAGGGTGAGTTCTACTCACCCTTTTTTATTTTACTAGCAAAAGACCTGCAGCAGTTGCAAGCAAGATACCCGCTATTTCCCTTGAATTAAGCCTTTCACCCAAAAAAAGAAGTGCTAATATAATTGTAACAGCAGGATATAAAGCTGTGAAAGGAACAAGCACTGAAAGTTTTGATTTATCAAGGGCCAAGATAAACATAATAGTCCCAAGCCCCCAGGATATTCCCATCAAAAGACCAAATAAATTAAAGTGAAAGCCGCTTAATATTTCAGATTTTTTTACAAGAAAGTAAATACTGAATATAGACAGCGTTCCTAAAGCCTCAAAAAAATATACTCTTGATGAGACATCGCTGTTTGACGCCACTTTTCCAAAAAAGCTCCCCAGACCAAATAAAATTACAGCACCAAGGGCAAATATAATCCATTTATCAAACATTTTTGTAATGAATTTTATTCTATTTGGATAATATTAACAATTATCTTTGAATATTATCCAAATTTTGAACTATAATTGAATTGTATATGTTTAGAAAAATAATATATTATTCATGGTATTGGAGAGAATAATGGCGAACTTGTTTATAAATGTATCTTTAGATTCAAAACTAATAGAAAGGGTCAGGCTGGATAAAGAAAAAATATCCATAGGACGAGACTCTGATAATGATATATATATTAACAATCTGGCTATATCCAGATATCATGCAAGAATCCTGGTTGAAAATGAAAAGATATTTATAGAGGATCTTGAAAGTTCAAACGGCACTTATCTTAATGGGAAGAAAACAAATCACTCCGAAATAAATGAGCAAGACACCATATTAATTGGTAAATATAAAATCAACATTGAAAATAAGACGCCCCGTGAAACCCAGGACTCTTCTGCTTTCCTTGAAGATTCCACAGTTATGGTGGACAACGACACGAGAAATAAACTTCTTGAAAAAATGGGGTTTAATGCAAACGCAACTAAGGATGAGCCCAGTGCAAAACCTGTTTACTCTAAAGTAAAACTTCCCCGCATAGTATTATCAGATGATCTTGAGGTGGATATAGAGGGGGATAATTTTGTAATAGGCAACTCCTTTAATTCCAACCTTTACATTGATGGTTTTCTTATTAAGAAAAAGCATGCAACAATTTTAAAGCAGGCTAATCAGAAGTTTACCATCGTAAATAGTGGTTCTTTTTTTAAACCGACTAAAGTTAATGGGACTAAGATTGACCAAAAAACACTTATAAGTGGAGATATAATTGAAATAGGCAAGCATAAGTTGCTTTTTCTTTCATAGACTTACCTTTTTTTAAATACAACAATGTTTTTTCAAACCTACAGCCTTTCAGATATTGGGAAAATCCGAAAAAGAAATGAAGACTCTTTTCTGGAAAGACCAATCAAAACAAACGATAACGATAATGCAGTTGCAATGATTGTTGCAGATGGGATGGGTGGTCATAGGGCAGGCGATGTGGCAAGCAGTGAAGTAATTAAAGTTTTCGAGAATAACTTAAATAATAACAATCTTGGCTCCGTTGAAGAACTTCTAAAAAACTCTATCCTGGAAGCAAATAGTTCGATAATTAATATGTCTGTCTCAAAAGAAGAGCTTAAAGGTATGGGCACTACATGCACAGCACTTATTATTGCAAAGAAAAAAGCCTTTATTGCCCATGTTGGAGACAGCAGGGCATATTTGATCAGAAAAAAAACCATTAAACAGTTAACCAAAGATCACACAGTGGCAGAACATATGGTTTCCTTTGGAATGATGAGCAATAAAGAAGCAAAAATTTCACCTAAAAGAAATATACTTATGCGCGCAATAGGAATTAATGACCTTTTGGAAGTTGATACACTTGAACCAATTAACATCTACCCTAATGACATATTTGTTTTATGTTCAGATGGGCTCATTGAATACGTGGAAGAAGATGAAATAAAAAAGATTGTGTGTGAGAATGAACCTGATTCTGCTTGTAGAAAAATGATAGCCACCGCTAATTTAAGGGGTGGAAAAGACAATATTACAGTGCAAATTACAAAAGTTTTAAAGGATCCAAATGCAGGGTTTTTATCAAATCTAAAAAAGATGATAGCCAGTTAATCACAGGTTTTGTAGCTTCATATGGTTGGAAATTCAATAGGTAACTATAAAATAACTGAAGAAATTGCTCATGGTGGCATGGGCAAGGTTTTTAAGGCAGTACATACTTCACTTGAAAGAACAGTTGCCGTAAAAATGATCCATCCGCAACTCCTGAGCAATAAACAAATAGTGAACAACTTTTATAATGAAGCAAAAATTCAGGCGAAATTAAATCACCCGAATATTGCCACAATTTATGATTTTTTTGAGCATGAAGAAAAACACTATGTTGTTATGGAATATGTTGAGGGGGAGAGCATTTCCAAAATAATAAAACACATAGGCGCCTTTGACACAGAGATTGCTTTATCAATATTCAAACAAATATTAAATGGTTTGATGTATGCACACTCTAAAAACGTTATTCATAAAGATATAAAAACAAGCAACTTTCTTCTCACACCAAACACAGTAAAAATAATTGATTTTGGAATTGCGCAGATTCTTGATGAATCTTCTAAAATGGCCGTTAGTGAGCTTTTGATTGGGACGCCCAAGTATATGTCTCCTGAACAAATTTTGGGGGAAGATATCGACCAAAGAACAGATATTTATTCACTTGGTATTGTGCTTTATGAATTTTTGACTGGAAAACTGCCTTTTAATATAAACACAAATTCTGATTTAGAATCTCAGATTAAAAACCTTGATACAAAACCTTTATCCATCACTGAAATAAATCCTAAAACACCAAAAGCGATCGAGGAAATAATATTTAAGGCCATTCAAAAATCACCCGACGACAGGTTTCAGACAATCGAGGATTTCATTAACGCCCTTGAAAACAATATAGATGAAACTGCAAAAACTGAAGTTGTGACTGAAGAAAAACCGCAAGAGCCTGAATTTGATTTTTCAGGGAAACTTTCAGAAAATAAGGTTGCAGAAATCTTTTGCTCACTTTATTACAAAGAAATCACTGGCACACTCAATATTAGTGCAGGAAGAGAAATATGCGTGCATTTTTACAAAGGCCAGATCAATTTTGTAGAATATGAAGATTCTTCTCTTTACCTGGGAGAAATGCTTGTTAATGACAATAAAATCAGTGAAAAGGATAGGGATGATGTTCTTAGTTTTGTTCACGAAACAGGGAAGCAAATAGGTGAGTGCCTCATAACCCTCGGCAAACTCACGCCGCACGAGTTAAACGAACTACTTGAAAACCAAATAAAACAGAAAATAGAAATTGCCCTAGTTTGCAATGAAGGAAGTTACAGCTTTATCTCTTTTGAAGAACCCGAGAAAGAAAACATCTACAGTATAAACCCAATTCAGATCATACATGATATGACAAAAGCTGGATCACTTAACCCTAAAAAGATAGATTTTGAAAATCTCTCTAAAGAATATTGGATAACCCCTACAAAGATATTTGATATTGAAATTGAGAAAATAAAGCTTTCGTCATTAAAGGAGATAAAACTCTCAAATCTTATAAATGAACGGATAAGCCTGAGTGAAATACTAATCAATAGCCCTCTTGAAAAAGAGCAATCAATAAAATTTTTAAACTTTCTTTATTTATGCAACTTAATCAAAATTAAAGATTCTGAAAAGGAAAAAGTTTATGAAAGGGAAATAAACTATTACCAATCCCTTCAGGATGATAAGACCGTATTAATGTCAAAAGAAGAAATAAAGGAAATAACAAAAAAGTAGGTTAAATAAAATCTTTACTTAAAAAATCACGAAAAAAAATTATACTATCTCTTTATTAAAAATCCGGACATAACCAAATGGGCAAAAAAAAGACTGTACTCTCTAACTACGACTGGAAAGATAAATCAACAATTGCACTCTCTGTTATTGGTATTTTATTGTCTTTATATCTGACAATTAATTACTTTGGTGGAAGTGATATAAGTTACTGTGTGACTGGCACTGATTGTGATGTTGTTAAAAAAAGTGCTTACTCCAAAATATTTGGCATCCCTGTATCAGCCTTGGGAATTATAGGATATGGGGCAATAATTATCTCTTCGTTGACTTCACTTAGTAAAAAGAATAGATGGAACCTTCTTTTTGTTTTCTCAACTCTTGGTTTTGCATTTTCAATTTACCTTACCTATCTTGAGTTATATATAATCAAAGCGATTTGTTCTTACTGCGTTGTATCCGCAATAATAATAAGTTTGATACTTTTTCTTGTTATCAGCAAAAAAAGTGTGATGGCACCAAAAGTTTCGTTTGCCAAAAGCTTTTTAATTTTTATGTTTGTATCAGTCCTGGTTGTTGCCATCTCTTATTCAGCACAATCTCCTGATCCAAATTCTGCAGGGCATCTCGGGGAATCAAACTCACAGCAGATTAATCTTGCAAAACATATTTCAAAATATGGTGCTGTAATGTACGGCGCCTATAATTGCCCTCACTGCATCAGCCAGAAAAAGATGTTTGGCCAAGCCTTTAAATATGTAAGGTATGTTGAATGTAATAACAGAGGGCCAAAAGCAAACCCTAGCCTTTGTTTTGCAAAAGGAATAAAAAGATACCCAACATGGGAAATCGGCGGAAAACTCTATCAAGGGCAACTTTCATTTGATAGGCTTTCTGAAATCACAAATTACAAAGAAGAGCAGGCTCCTTAGAACTAAGAAACACTGGCTATATTATAAAATCTTCAAAACTTTTTGTTTTTTCACTTGCTAGGGAATATACTATTATGATTATTTTATTTCCCAGAGGTTATTATGAACAACGAAGTCACTATATTATTACTTTCAAAAAATGGTGGAAAAACCAGATCTATTAATACTAAATTTTCATATCTAAAGTTTTTTACTTTTACCTTTATTATCTTTTCAATTGTTTCTAGCTGCTCATTTTTCTATCTTCATAAATATTATAACGTTGCAAAAACAAACGCACATGAAGTAGAGCTTGCACAAAATCAGCTTTCCAGCACTGTTGCGGCCCTCTCTCAAAATATCACAAAAAATGGAATCACTGATGAAGGTATTGTTAAAAGACTGATTTCAATAGAAAACAAACTTTTAGGATTACAAAACGTCCTCGAAAAAAAGGGGATTAATAAAAAACTTGCGGTTGGTGGAAATTTTATTTCTGCAGACAGGACTAGCTCTGAGTACCTTGAATACCTTGAAAAAGATATTGATAGAATGAAAGTAACACTTGCCAGCTATCCTCTTGGAAAACCTTCTTCAGGAAACCTTTCATCAAACTTTGGGCACCGAAAAGATCCTTTTAGAAAAGGCGTTGCATTTCACTCCGGAATTGATCTGAATGCAAATCGTGGAAATTCAGTAATTGCCACTGCTGACGGGGTAGTTGAAAAAGCTGAATGGAACGGCGGATACGGAAGGTGTATCGTTATCAGGCACAAAAATGGTTATAAAACCCTTTACGGACATCTATCCAAGATTAAAGTTAAAAAAGGGCAAAGGGTAAAGTCGGGCGATTTAATTGGCAATGTTGGTTCAAGTGGAAGATCAACAGGGCCCCATCTTCACTATGAAGTTATAAAGGACGATAAAAAAATAAATCCATTCCCTTACATATCTTTGAGCTAAAATATGTTTGGAAAAAAGAAAAAAAAGGTAACACCAATGAAAAACAAACAAAACTCTTCTGGCAACCTCACAACTCTTATTGGGGAAGGTTCTGAAATCGAAGGCAACATCCATTCTTCATCATCAGCAAAGATAGAAGGGAAACTTCGAGGCACAGTCAAAGTTAATGAAACACTTATAATTGGAACAAATGGGACTGTACATGGTGACATTCATGCAAAGCAAGTGGTTGTCTATGGAAAAGTTGAAGGAAAAATTGAGGCAGAGCTTTTAGAGCTTAAAGAAAAAGGTTCTTTAACCGGAGACATTCTTGTTGAGATGATGGAATTTGAAAAAGGCGGTTTTTTTAACGGTAACTGTCAGATGAAAAACTCAAGTAGTGATAATGTTACAAATATTAATGAAGCTGATTCTGAAAGCTCATTTAAAACCCCGTAATATTGGCTTCAACCATAACCTTTCCGTACTTACTAAAATCAAGCTCACACTTAATTTTTTCTTTTTCATTAAAACCTTTTTCAATACCCATAATCATTAGATGGTACCCACTCGGTTTTAGCTCAAAAATTTCTCCGGAAGGTATATCAATACTTTTAATCATTCTCATTCCTGCAATATCTTCTTCGTCAATATATGTTTCATGAATCTGCACATTTTGCGACAAACCACATTTTACATTTAGGAGCTTGTCATCAAAAGGTGTTTTGTTTTCAATTTTCATATATCCGGCTGTAATATCAGACCCACCGGGCACTTCTCTTACCCTCGCTTCTGTAATAACAATACTATTTTTATCTTCCCCGGAATCTGTGTTGCAGGAAATTATAAAAAACGACATGAAAATAAAAACAGATAGACTATATAAATTCATATTATATTAGCTTCCTTATATCTTTTGCTATTAGTTCCGGATCAATTTTATTTTGTGGATATTTCAAAAGCAAATTTCCTTCTTTGTCTATTAGATAAACAGATGGGGAGTGGCTCATAAGATATTCAGTATCTGATTTTTCTTCTTCTTTAAAATAAAATATTCTATAAGCGCCTGTAACACTTTCTATTTCATCTGAAGTGCCAGTGAGCCCGGTAATACCTTCATGAAAGTAAGGAATATACTTGCCAAGCTTCTCCACATCATCTCTTTCGGGATCAACAGTGATAAAAAGTACTTCGACTTCACTACTTTTTTCTCCAAGATTCACGAGCACGTTTCGCAGGGTTGCAAGAGTGGTAGGACATACATCCGGGCAACTTGTGTATCCAAAATTCATCAAAAATATTTTTTCACCTTTGTGCTTTCCAAAATCAAATGTAAAGCCATTATGATCAGTGAGAGAAAAAACCGGTGCTTCCCTGTTAATCAGCTCACCGTTAAATGATTCATTTTCCTTAAGGAGCTTTGTCCCATAAATTAGAGCTACTACTAAACAGCCAATTAAGGCTATAAATGCAATCGACAAGATAGAACTTTTCTTCATTGATATTAAATTCTCCAGTTTTATTGCTGAATATAATAGCTGAGTAACAAATGTTTTGAAGGGGTTTTATTTAAAAAGAGGGAATGTCCTAAGGGGCTTAGGACATTCCCTCTTTAAAGGAGGATGGAGGATGAATAATTTAAGTATTGCTTTTAACAACACTATTAAAACTAAAGTATTTTACTTAAGTTGTCAAGTAAAAATTTTGGGCTTTTCAAAAAACCAAATTGATAAAGTTTCTTCTAGTAAAAGTGCCGAGCGAATTGTTATAAATTAGTCAAAAAAAAGGGCAGGTAATTAACCTGCCCTAAGTATTTAGCTTATTTTTATTTGTTTATTGTATTTACATCATGCCCGGATGCATACCGCCCATTGGGCCTGCTCCGCCTGGCATTCCGCCGCCTTGCGGCTCTGACTCTTCTTTGTCAGCTATTAGAGCTTCTGTTGTTAATAGTAGCCCTGCCACACTGGATGCATTCTGTATAGCACTCCTGGTTACCTTTGCCGGGTCCAGGATCCCTGCTGCTATAAGGTCTGTGTACTCTAGCTTTGCTGCATCAAATCCATGCGAGCCCTTTGAGTTTATTACCTTA
>JAJCZR010000082.1 GCA_029262295.1 Deltaproteobacteria bacterium
ATCCATATCCTTTTTATCAATCATTCCTTCTTCAATCATACTATCCATAAATTTCATGAGCGGTTGAAAAAAACTTTTCCCGATTAAGACTAGAGGAAAACTAAGAATTTTTTTGGTTTGAACAAGGGTTATGGCTTCAAAAAATTCATCCATAGTCCCTACCCCACCCGGCATCACAACAAATGCATAAGAATATTTAAAAAGCATTACCTTTCTTACAAAAAAGTAATGAAGAGTAACCCATCTATCCAAATATTTATTGGGGCCCTGCTCTTTTGGTAATTTAACATTGCAACCAATTGATCTTCCCCCTGCATCTTTTGCCCCACGATTGGCAGCTTCCATAATTCCAGGACCACCACCAGTCATTACTGTTAAACCCGACTCGGCAATTCTACTTCCAAGTTCTCGGGCCTGTTTGTAATATGCGGTTTCTTCTGTGACACGTGCTGAACCAAACACTGTCACGCATGGACCAACGAAGTGGAGAGCCCTGAAACCCCTATAAAAGTCTCTAAATACCTTTAAGACCTGCCAGAGCTCACTTGTTCTGGGATGTGGGCCTTCAATAAAGAACTTATCGTCAATTATTTCAGAATTATTAGAATCGTAATTTGGTTTTTGATTTTCCATTCGTAAAGTAAATATTATTAGATTGAAGATTTCAAATTTAAATTAGAGCAAGAATTGTAGCAAACTAAAAAGTATTAGGTTATTCAAATATAGAACTCTGAAAAATCATACTCATATTTGAAGAAATTTTATATCCGCAAAAAGAAGAATCTAGGAAATTAACCAAACTAAAAGAAAACCTTATATAGTTCCAAAAGGACATAAATCATTAAAGCTATTCCTCCTGATAATCCTAATACGGCTTGAATAGTGATTGGAATAATCATAGAAACTAGTGCAGTTGAAAAACCAATTAATACAGTTGAAGTACCTAAAAGTATTAATGAATTTAACCAACTTGTTTTAATTCCTATAGCAATGAGGAAAATAATTGAAAATATAAATGATAGAGAACTTATAATATTTATCAGTAAGATAAAGGAAGGATTGTAACTTAGACCACCGAATATTATATTCCTACCTAATCTTAATGATCTATTATGATCATAAGCCAAATAGATCAGAAATAATGCAAGCAAGTAGTAATAACTCAAATTTAACCAAAATTGGTCTTTTATAAAGAAATTTAAACCATATAAAACTAATGCAATGACAATTATGACTTGAGCTAATAAAAATAATTTTCTCATATTCTAAGGCAAAAATGGCAACAAATATGGCAACTACATATATTTCATTAATTTTAATATATTTTTGTTCTGAGGAACAGTCAAGTAATTAACAAAGAAATGGTCGGGGTGAGAGGACTTGAACCTCCGACCTCAGCATCCCAAATGCCGCGCGCTAGCCAACTGCGCCACACCCCGACTAAAGAGCGAATTATTATACCTATGGAATTTAAAACGACAATAGGATTTTTGAAGTTCTCTTTATAAGTTTAATTGAAGTTTTACTAACAAAAATTAAGGGATACCCCTCACCCTTAATCCCTCTCCCACAAGGGGCGAGGGGAAACTAATTTAGTGAAATGACAAGCATTTCGAATCTTGAATTGTAAATCCTGAGCTAGTGGAAGGATGAATCATTCTTCTTTTCCTAACCACTTCCTACTAACACCTAAAAACTAATCACCTAACTTATACTTCTTCCAGTATCTGATAAATCCGCCGACATTCATCCAGTAGGGATCGGCAAACTCATACTGCTGATAAACTTCGTCAGAAGCACCAACGGCTTTAAAAAATCCTTTATAGTAATCTTCAAACTCAAGGGTAATTTCTTCTTCACTCTTTCCTGCTTTAACCCTTTCACCAAACCAAGAAGACCACTCATCAAGATTGCTCATTAAAGCATCAAGATGCTTGTTTACTTCTTTATATTCACCAAAGTGGGTCAAATAAAGTGAGTCGGGATTAATCTGCCTTATCTTATCAACAGAAGCGTGCCATCTTTCCACATGTATATCAGGTGGTGGTGTTGGAGGGATCACTGGGCCATCTGCAATCCTGCAACCAGCCACATCTCCTGAAAAAAGATTGCCTTCTATCAAATATGCGTTGTGGTGATTAGCATGGCCTATTGATTCGAACACTCCAATTTCTGTGTCACCAATTTTTATCTTATCCCCGTCACTTACAACCTTTACAAGGCTTTCATCCATACCCTGCACCTCACCCCATAGTTCATCCATCTTATCTCCGTAAATCATTGCAGCAGAGTTCATAAGACGCTCAGGAGCAACAAGATGCGGGGCCCCTCTTTCATGAACGTAAATTGTGGAACCTTCTTTTGCAAAGTGCCAGGCCGCACCAGAGTGATCAAGATGAATGTGTGTTACAAACACGTGCTTAACATCTGATACTTTATATCCAGAATCATTAAGTCCTGATTTAAGTGTATTAAACGTAGTATCAGGGCCGGTTTCAATAAGTATCGGACCTTCACTTGTTTCAATTAAATAGGATGCTATTACTTGCGGGGCAAAAAAATTAAGATCTATTGTTTTAAGTTTCATTTATAAAAACCTCAGCAGTATTTAACTTCTATTTATAACATTATTTACTGTGTCAGTAAATTCTTTTATGCTGAAAGGTTTGCTTAAAACAATCACTCCCCGGGAAGTAAAAAAATTGGTATCACTAATCGAACCGGAAACAATAATGAATTTATCGAGCATTTCGGGATGTTTTTCTTCAAGATATTTGTAAAATTGCTCACCATTCATCTCAGGCATGAGGTAGTCTGAAACAATAATGTCGTAAATGTTAAACTCAAGTTTCCCTACAGCCTCAAGCCCATTTACCGCTCTGTCTACTGAGTAACCACTTGTTTTGAGAACTTCAGTTTCAAGTGATGCAATTGTGTCGTCGTCATCTACAAGCAACACTCTTTTATCTGACATCTATCACCCCGTTTTTTATAAACTCCTCACCTTGCCTAGCCAAAGGAGATGTCTAATATTAAGTCCATATTACTTTCATTTCAACTATTTATTTGTAATTGCAGCTCCCGATTTTATTAGAAAGGATTTAGATTCACCCCTGTAAGGTATTTCTTCTTTTCTTGTGGATGTAACAAATATTTGTCCTGCAAACTCAGAAAGCGTATTAAAAAGAAAGTTTTTTCTCTTCATATCAAGCTCACTGGTAATATCGTCGAGCAGCAAAATTGGGTTAATACCTGTCAGGTCGGAAATCAGTTTTATCTCGGATGCTTTAAGGGCAAGTACAAGGTTTTTTGACTGGCCCTGGGAGGCAAACTTTGATGCATCTACACCATCAATCTCAAAATTAATTCCATCTCTGTGCGGGCCGATTGTAGTGTGCCCTCTCCTTTTGTCATTTGAAAAATTCTTTACAAGCGCATCATTAATACTCTTTTCAATATCTTCGTTTTTTTGATATGAAAAATTGTATTCTATCTTCACATTTTTATCTGACTCATTATTTTCTTTGTACACTTCAACAAGTTTTTCATTAAAAACATCAATTATCTCGAGCCTTTTATTAACTATAGTTGCGCCATGACCTGCCATTTTTTCATTCCACACTTCAAAGCTTATTTCAGATACAGGCTTTTTTGAAGATAAAAGAAAGTTTCTCTGACTGAGTGCCTTATAGTAATCCTTTAGTTCTTTAAGATAACCCGCATCTATTGCACTTATTACTGAATCAAGATACTTTCTCCTTATACCCATTCCGCCTTTCACAATCTCAATATCTGAGGGAAGAAAAAGGACTACCTTAAATCTTCCAAGATATTTACTAATGCTGTAAACGATCTTTCCGTTTAAGCGCGTATGCCTTCCATCTTTTTTTATTGTGATGTGGACTTCGTTTAGGCCGTTTTCAGCCTCAAGCTCACCTTTAATTGCAGCAGAGTCAAAATCAAAGTTAATAAACTCTTCATTTTTAAGTTGCTTAAACGGACGAAAATTACAGATAACATATATTGCTTCAAGAAGATTTGTCTTTCCCTGTGCGTTATCCCCATGAATAATGTTAAACCTGGGGTGAAACACAAGTGATTGCGACTTATAATTTCTATAATTCTTTAAAGTTATGGATTTTAATATCACGGGAGTTTATAAAGTTAACAAAATTCTTATACTTTTGTAAATGTTTTTAAATTCTTGACCATAAAATTTTCTGACGTTAATATTTTTTCAATGGTGCAATATGATCTCACTTAGAATATCTGAAATACCATACAACGACCTTGGAAAAGGTTACGCAAGAATGAGCCAGGCAAATATGCAGGAAATTGGCATAAGCCCCTGGGATCTCATTGAGATTGGCGGCAAAAGAAAGACAGTCGTAAGAGCCGTGCTTTTTGATAATGCTGAGCAAGACTCTGAATCAGTAATTGAGATAGACTGCGTTACAAGGGAAAACGCACGAGTGGAACTTGATGATCTTGTAATAGTTAAAAAGTCGCAGCCTAAAACTGCTACAAAAGTAACACTTTCCCCCAGAAATAAATCATTTCTTTATGATGCGAGTAACAACAAATATCTTAGAAACCGCCTTGAAGGAATACCAGTAACAGTAGGCGACAAAGTGAATATAAAAATATCAGGCTCCCGAACAGAAGAGTTTGATGTGACGGCTACCACTCCTACAAAGACTGTTGTGGTAAATCAAAACACAAAACTGGATATCAGGAAAAAACCTGCGGTTATGGTTGATACAACACAGGTTGGCTATGAAGATATTGGTGGGCTCACTGATCAAATAAAAAAGATAAAGGAAATGATTGAGCTTCCAATACGTTTTCCGATGATCTTTGAGCGGCTTGGAATCCATCCTCCGAGAGGAGTGTTGCTTGTTGGTCCCCCTGGAAGCGGTAAAACACTAATGGCAAAAGCCATTGCCTATGAAACTGAAGCCAATTTTCAGGTAATAAACGGGCCGGAGATAATCCACAAATTTTATGGCGAGAGTGAAGCTAAAATACGTGAAATATTTGATGTTGCCACAAAGAACCAGCCTTCTATAATTTTTCTTGATGAAATAGATGCAATTGCCCCCAGAAGGGAGAAAGTGGCAGGAGATGTGGAAAAAAGGGTTGTGGCCCAGCTTTTAACTTTGATGGATGGGCTTAAAGACAGGGGGAATATTGTTGTGATAGGGGCAACTAACCTTCCTGATGTTATAGATCCTGCATTAAGAAGGCCCGGAAGATTTGATCGCGAAGTCTATCTGAATGTGCCCGACACCAATGGAAGGCTTGAAATAATTAATGTGCATTCAAGGGGAATGCCACTTGGCGACGATGTGGATCTTCACAAAATTTCAGAACTTTGTCACGGTTTTGTGGGGGCTGATATTGAAAATCTTTGCAGGGAAGCAGCACTCAATTCGCTTGGAAAAATTCTAAACAATATTGAACATGATTTACCATTATCTAATCCAAATGGCTTTTCGCCGCTTAAAGTCGGCATGGATGATTTCCTTGAAGCCCTCAGGGATATAGAACCATCTGCAATAAGGGAAATCCTGGTTGAGATCCCTAAAGTTACATGGGAAAATGTGGGCGGTCTTGAAGATATAAAAGACAACCTTATAGAATCGGTTATATGGCCGATGAAGCATAAAAACTTTTTTGAAGCTATGAATGTGAGGTCACCAAAAGGGATACTGCTTCATGGACCTCCGGGCACGGGAAAAACCCTTCTTGCTAAAGCACTTGCCAACAAATGCGGAATAAATTTTATTTCAATAAAAGGTGGTGAGCTTTTATCAAAATATGTTGGTGAATCAGAACTGGCAGTAAGAGAGATATTTAAAAAAGCAAAACAGGTATCTCCATGTATTATCTTTTTCGATGAGATTGATGCACTCGCCCCTATCAGATCAGACTCCAATACAACGAAGGTAAGTGAAAGGGTTGTAAGCCAGCTTCTTACAGAGATAGACGGCGTTGAAGAACTTCCTGATGTACAGATACTAGCTGCCACAAACAGGGTGGATATGGTTGATCCCGCACTTCTAAGATCGGGAAGAATTGATCTTATACTTGAAATTCCTACACCTGAAAGCAAGGAAATAGAACAAATCCTTAAAATTCACACAAAAGATAAGCCCCTTGGCAGTGATATTAAGCTAAAAGGCATTGTTAAATCGCTTACTGGCAAAACTGGTGCAGATATTGAACTAATTTGTAACAGGGCTTCACTTTTTGCGATAAAAGAGCATATTAATGGAAATAAAAAGAATATTAAGGTCTACAAAAGACACTTCACCCAATCAATTGACGAGTTTAATAAATGCCGTTCTATTTATATTGTGTAATAAAATTTAGTTTCCAACACCTCGAGTAAACCATAATGATTGAGATAACAGTTTTTATTTTTGCTTCTGTAATCGGAAGTTTCCTAAATGTTTGTATCTACAGGCTACCCAGAGGGAAATCAATAGTTTTTCCTCCCTCTCATTGCACAAACTGTGAAAGTAAAATCAAGCCTTATCACAATATTCCGATATTTGGATATTTATATCTGAAAGGAAAATGCTTTAATTGCAAAGAAAAAATTTCATTGCAATATCCCTTTGTGGAAATTATATCAGGGGTTCTTGCAGTTTTTTTATACGGGAAATATGGGTTAGGCCTTGAGTTTGCCTCCTATCTTGTTCTTTGCCTCTCACTTATTGTTATCACCTTTATAGATCTTGAGTTTATGATAATTCCAAATGTCATAACCTTTCCCGGGATTCTGATCGGGTTTTTATTTGCTGCATTACAAACAGATTGGAACATTTTTTTTGAAGTAATCCCTGCAATACCAGGCAACAATTTCGGACAAATAATAAGCGCCACTCCAATCTTAAACTCTTTATTCGGAATTATACTTGGCGGGGGAATACTATTTTGCATTGCCTACGTTTATAAACTTATAAGAAAAATAGATGGTATGGGAATGGGCGATGTAAAGCTTTTAGCTATGCTCGGGGCTTTCCTGGGGCCAGGCGGGGTTGTGTTTATCATCTTTGTTAGCTCACTTATTGGAACGGTCGTAGGGGTATCCCTTATGATCTATTACAAAGGGACAATGAAGTATGCAATTCCATACGGTCCTTTTCTCTCTCTTGCCGCAATTGCCTTTATATTCACAGGCGGGTTAAGCCCAATACTTGAAAAAATATTCCAGGTTTAGTATTACACTTATATACAACTTCATAATTCGGCTGGATATAAAATGAGAAATCTGGGATTAAGGGCCTACATTCTTTTTAACATCACACTTATATGCGCTATAGGAATGTTCCTTATTGGAATTATCTCCACAAAAATTACTGAACAATTTGCCATTCAGGGAAGAGTGGAAGGGACCAAATCAATCATAAGGGCCTTTGAATCTTCTTATTTAAAAATAGGACGTACTGAAGAAGGGATAGAGTTTTTAAAATCGGCGCTCAACCAGGGGGCCTCGGGTGCAGTTTTAATTGAAAATGAAACATATAACTTTATGGAAGACGGGAAGGCAAAACTTCCAAATGAATTAAATCTATATAAAACCTCAAAACAGACAATTATCTCACTTGAAGGGTCAACCTACTGGCCTTTTTCCACATACAAAGGATATTCAATAATACACCCTTTATCACTAAGGCCATTATCAAAAAAAGGGGTTGTCTACGTTTACCAACCACTCGGTTTTTTTGAAGATACAATAAGATTGAGTCAAAAGCTTACAATAATGTGGACATTTCTTTTTGTGTTCATAATTATAATTTTCGGTTTCTTTTTACTATCAAGAACGCTTGTAAACCCGATTGAAAAACTTATTCAAATCACAAAAGAGATAGCTAAAGGAAAATTCTCGGAAGATGAAGATATAGATACGAATATCAGCGAGGTTAATAAACTCTACGACTCACTTTACAGTATGTATGAGGAAATTGAAGACAAAAAGAAACTCCTCGAAAAGAATATAGATCAGCTTAAAATAGCCAACAGGGATCTTGTTTCCGCACAAAAACAACTTGTGGCATCAGAAAAACTTGCTTCCCTCGGAAAACTATCGGCCGGGGTTGCGCATGAGATAGGCAATCCAATGTCTTCAATATCAGGTTATACGGAACTTTTGAAATCAAATATTGGTGATGAAAAAAAATCTGAATACCTCACAAAAATTACAGATGAAACTGAAAGAATAAACTCAATAATAAAAACCCTGTTGGATTACGCACGGCCAAAAGAGAAAAAACTAAATGTTTCCGATCTCAACGAAGTGGTTAAAAAAGCTGTAAATATTCTCGACTCACAGGGCACTCTAAAAACAATTGATCTAAAAACAGACTTTAGCGAAAATGCCCTATTGGTAAAAATGGATACAAACCAGATGATCCAGGTGTTTATTAATCTGATTATTAACTCAGTGGATGCACTTAATGGATCGGGGGTAATAGAGCTCAGGACAGTTCTTGAAAATGGCAACACTGCAAAAGTGGAATTAAAAGATAATGGTGAAGGGATCCCTGAATATAATATTGATAAAATTTTTGATCCTTTCTTTACAACTAAAAGCCCGGGCAAGGGAACTGGCCTGGGATTATCAATTTGCCAGAGAATAATACATGAATTTGATGGTAAAATTTCTGTAAAAAGCGAGGTCAAAAAAGGGACACGATTTGAAATAATTTTCACATGTGTGCAAAATTAGTCATATGAAAAAAATTCTTTTAATAGATGATGAGCCGGGAATAAGGGAAACATTAGGCGTAATGCTTGAGCTTGAGGGCTTTAATGTTACCCCTATTGATAATGCTAAGGACGCACTTCGCCTGACGGAAATAAGTAACGAATTCAACTTTGTTATCTGCGATATGAAGATGCCGGAGATGGATGGCATCTCATTTCTAAAAGAATTCAAGAAACAGGATAAAGACGCAATTGTGATTATGATATCCGCCTACGGCAGTGTTGATAGTTCAATCAAGGCTGTTAAAGAAGGTGCCGACGACTATATTTCAAAACCCATCAAGATAGATGAGCTGATCCTGCGAATGAGGATGGCAGAGGAAAAACTAAAGTTAAAGAAAGATAACATTGCCCTTAAAAAGGTCTTAAAGAATGATCGCAGTTTTGAAAATATTGTTTATGGCAGCAAAAAGATGGAAGAGGTGATAGACCTTGCATCAAAGGCGGCACTTTACAACACGACTGTTTTAATAACCGGTGAGAGCGGCACAGGAAAAGAAGTAATAGCACAGGCAATTCACCATAATAGTGAGAGAAGGGACAAAGCATTTGTTGCAGTAAACTGTGCTGCAATTCCTGAGACCCTTCTTGAAAGTGAACTTTTTGGATATGCAAAAGGGGCATTTAGCGGAGCTGCAAACAGCAAGGAAGGCCTTATAGAAAACGCTAATGGTGGCTCACTTTTTCTTGATGAAATTGGTGATATTCCAATTAATCTTCAGACAAAACTCCTTAGGTTTCTTCAGGAAGGTGAAGTAAGAAGGCTTGGTGAAACCAAGACAATCAATGTGGATGTAAGAATAATCACGGCCACCAATTCTGATCTTGAAACAGCAGTAAATGAAGGGACTTTCAGAAGTGACCTTTTTTACAGAATAAATGTTCTTAATATAGATATTCCACCACTCAGGGAAAGAAAAGACGACATTCCGTTATTGATAAAACATTTTATTGATATTTTCAATATGAAGTTTGATAAACAGATTGAAGGATTTAGCCCGCAAATACTAACCCGAATCATGGAATATCCATGGCATGGAAATGTAAGAGAACTTGAAAACACAATTGAAAGATCAGTAATACTTTCCGACAACAATATTATAAATGATGTTGATCTTCCCGGTGTTAAAAGCAACAGCAGCTTTGAGCTTGATTACTGGTATGAAACATTCCCAATGGACAAAGCTAAACAAAAAGTTGAGCAGGCATATATTGAAAGGGCACTCAGAGATACTGGTGGCAACAGGACAAAGGCAGCAAAACTCCTCGGGATAAGCAGAAGAAACCTTCTTTATAAATTAAAAGACTTTGAGGAAAATGAAGAGTAAGATTATAGTGTGAAAAAAAATATTTATTTTGTAATTTCAGCCCTAATAGCCCTAAAACTTTTTCTGATATTAACTAACCCTTCTTTTATTGGTTCCAAAGAGATTGAGCACAAAATTATCTGGGGAAAATGGTCTGAACCAAAAATAAACGAACTTCTTGAAACCACTCAGAAAATCAATTCATTCGATGACAAAATTCTATTAATCTCCAATACATTCCTTGGCACTGAATATCAGGAAAACACACTTATTGGTGGCAGCAAAACCCCTGAGCTGTTAACTATTAATTTTGAGGGAATGGACTGTTTTACTTATCTTGATTATGTGGAAGCGCTCAGCCATTCGCAAAATTTTAAAGAATTTAAAACAAACCTTATTGACACAAGATATAAAGAAAACCTTGTTAGTTATAACAATAGAAAACACTTTTTTTCGGATTGGTTAATCAATAGTAAGATTGAAGATGTTACTAAGAAAATTGCTGAAAATGAAGCAAAGTTAGTTAAAAAATATCTTAATAGAAAATCAGAAACCGAGCTATTTTTAAAAGACATACCTATAACTGAAAGAGAGATTACATATATTCCTTCAAACAAAATAAGCCCGAAAGTAATCTCAAACCTTAAAAACGGTGATTACATCGGCATCTATACAAACCTAACTGGACTTGATGTCTCTCATACAGGGATATTTATAAAAAAAGATAAAACAACATATTTCAGACATGCATCATCAAGAAAGAAAAACAGAAAGGTTGTTGATGAAGATTTTTTAGATTATCTAAAGTCAAAACCCGGGATTGTGGTTTATAGAAAAAATAGTGGATAGTGCTTAGGTATTAGGTGTTAGGAAAAGAAAAGATTCAGGATTCAAGATAATAATAATACTCACTTTCCTATCCTGTCATTCCAGCGAAAGCTGGAATCCAGAATGGTGGAAAGAATTAACTAATTGCTTCTAGTTAATATTGTTGCATGAAAGTGAGATTTGAGATGTATTCAAAACTCAAGTCAATATCCTGGATACCAAATTAAATTTGGTATGACAAAGAAGTGAAACTTTACACACTCCCTCATTTCAAATAAAATCTAAGTGATAAATTTTGGAGGTTTTTATGTCACTCAACGTAACCGAACTCACAACTTATATAAAAGAAGTCCAGAGGGCTAGAAATGCCCTGGACAAACTACGCGACTTTGTCGATCTTATGAACAAGGATAATGATAAAGTTGAAGCTGATCTTGAAAGTCCGGCAAATAAGATAAAAGATACTTTCGATAATATTTCATTAGGTGTGAATGATCTTGATAAAATATTTAATAGTGAACTTAACAAAATGACCGTAAGTGAAGAAGAAGTTGCGGATGCAGCCCAGAAACTGATACTTTATCATGGCGACGCAATGCAGCTTCTTATATGGTCTGAGCAGCAAAAGGTGCATTACTCAAAAGATTCTTACTGGTGGAAATACTGGCAGGGAATTTCAGATAAAGCAAATGAGGAAGTTGCTAAAGGTGGGAACCCTCTCGGGAAAACTCCTTAATTACTTCTTTAGATAAAAGCTCTATCAAATTAAATGTTTCATCATCACTTTTAGTCTCAGGATCAAAAAGGATGTTGGAGACCCCAGCCCTTTCATAATCTTTTATGATTTTAACAATATCATCTACAGTTCCATTAAAGTAACAGTCAGGAAGGCTCTTATCCTTTTCTGTAGATATTGTTACCCTGTTTCTGACTGAATAAACAAAATCAGCATCAACAAAATCATTCATCTGATCTGTAAGCTTGTCCATTTCATCCGGAGTAACCCAAGTTGGCTGCCAACCTTCTCCATATTTTACAGCCCTTTGCATTGCATATTCGCTGTTGCCCCCCACCCATATAGGAAGATGCGGTTTTTGGTAAGGTTTAGGATCAAACTTAAAATCTGAAAACTGAAAATACTCGCCCTGATATTCAGGGCTGTCATTTTCCCAAAGTTCTTTTATCACTTCAATATATTCGTTTGTCCTTTTTCCCCTCTTTTTAAAAGGCACCCCGAGAATATCAAACTCTTCTTTAAGCCAGCCAGTGGCAACCCCAAAAATCACCCTTCCCTTCGAGAGCACATCCAGGGAAGAAACCATATTTGCAACCACAACGGGGTTTCTGTAAGGAAGAATAATAAGGCTTGTCCCGATTTTTATTTTAGAGGTCTTTGCTGCAATGGCCGACAAAAGAACAAAGGGATCATAAAAATGTTGAGTAAACCTTCCAACCTGCCCGTTGGGCACAGCCACATGGTCACTTGCCCAGATCGAATCAAATCCAAACGACTCGGCCCTTATTCCTAGTTCAACATTAAACTCAAGGCTTGTATCTCTTCTGATGGGAAGACAAATTCCAAATTTCATAATATTCAGTTTATATATATGGGTTAAAACTAGAGTATAAAAATTTATCCATAAAAGTAAATAAGGAACACAAAAAAATTATGCAATTTATAGATGAAGCAAAAATATTTGTAAAATCAGGAAAAGGCGGGAATGGCTGCGTAAGCTTTCGAAGGGAGAAGTTTGTTGCAAAAGGAGGCCCCAACGGTGGGGATGGTGGAAATGGGGGCGATGTGGTGATAATTTCAGATAGCCAAATGAGTTCACTTCTCGATCACAGATATAAAAAGCATTACAATGCAAAAAACGGTGAAAATGGGAGGGGAAAAGATCAACACGGAAAAAATGGTGCAGACCTAATTGTGCCAGTGCCGATTGGAACTATTATAAAAAATCTTGAGACTGATGAAATCCTTGGAGACCTCACTGAAGACAAACAGCGACTTATCATGGCAAAAGGTGGCCGCGGGGGAAAAGGAAACTCAAGATTCACATCATCAACAAACCGGGCACCCAGGTTTGCGACTGACGGAAAAGATGGAGAAGAATTTGAAATTGGGCTTGAGCTTAAGATACTCGCAGATGTTGGAATACTTGGATTCCCAAATGCAGGTAAATCAACATTAATATCCAAAATATCAGCTGCCAAACCAAAGATTGCTGATTATCCGTTTACTACACTTGTACCAAATCTAGGAGTTGTGGAATATGGGGGATATAAAACTTTTATTATTGCAGACATTCCCGGGATTATTGAAGGGGCACATGAAGGAGTGGGTCTTGGTATTCAATTTTTAAAACATGTGGAAAGAACCCATCTTTTAATACACATGCTCGACCTCACACCTATGCCGGATAGAACTCCAATAGATGATTATGAAAAAATGAACAATGAACTTGAGTCGTACAGCAAAGAACTTTCCCTTAAACCACAAATTGTTGTTTTAAACAAGATTGACATTATGGATTCAGAGAAAACTAGCTCGGAAGTGGAGAACTATTTTAATTACCTCGGAGTGGAAGTTCTAAAAATATCTGCAATTACGGGTGAAGGAACAAAAGATCTTGTTTATAAAGTGGCTGC
>JAJCZR010000083.1 GCA_029262295.1 Deltaproteobacteria bacterium
AAATTTTGGACGCTCATCCGATGTGAAAAATCCTTTGTTATTTCTTTTCTCAGCAATGTGATCACAAAATTTTCTTCCAAAACTTTTTGTCTCTTCCACGTCTTTTCTGAAAAGTCCTTTTAATCTTGGATATTTAGCACAGTAAATTTGGTGGTTGTTTTCCTGAATAATCCTGGAATTTGTTTCAGGCATATCTACCAAATACAAAACAGATGGAGAAACAGGGTTTTGAGATATAAGTTCGTTAACAATCATTTAATATATTATGTTAACTGTTTTTTAGTCTGAAAGTTATTGGCACAGTAACCCAACTTGACATAGCTTCACCATCTTTGGTGCCGGGTATAAATTGCCAGTCTTTTACTGCATCCATAGCAGAATCATCCAAAACATTATATCCCGATGGTTTTTCAAGTTTTAAGTCTCCGACTTCTCCGTCTTTTAATACCCAAACTTTTACCAGGACTTCCCCTTCATAGCCTCTTCTTCTTGCAACCAGCGGATAGTCTGGTTTTGGATTCACTTTGTAGTTGGGGTAGGCCAGAACCATTCCTTTATTTGATCCTCTGTCAGCTTTGATCTCGCTTCTAACAGGAGTTTTAGCAATGTTTTCAATTATACTGCTATTTGTGTTAACTTTCTTTTTTACAAGTTTATCAACTGACTTTTTTTCAGCTTCATTAACATATAGACTCTCGGATTTTTCGACTTCTTTTTCCTCAATTGAGGATTTCTTTTCGACAACCACCTCTTTTCTAGTTGGTTTTTCTGGTTGTTTCTTTTTTATTATTTTTTTTGGAGCAGAAGCGTTTCTTTCCTCCGGAGTTTCAGCAGTTTTTTTATCACCAGATGAAATATCAAGATAGTTTATTACTATTGGTATTGGATCTGTTACAAACTCTTTTTTGTATAGATATCCTGTAGCTGCAAAAGCTCCAATCAAGTGAATTGAAATAGAAACAATAAAAAATTTATTTAATCTGTGATTCATCGTAAATTAGGATTTGCTTCGAGCTACAAAATTATAACCTGTCAATAAGGCCAGTTAAATAATAAGTTATCCCTGCCCTAAAAGTGAAAGGATTTCCAGCCACGAAATGTATATCTTCAATTCCTCCTTCAGGTTCGCCCGGAAGCCTTGAAGGGTTTACAAACTGAGCTTCCCTGTAGTTATTGTCGAATATGTTTTCGACAATAGTAAAAAATTCAAGGTTTTTATATCTGTAATTCAAAGTCAGATCGAAGCGGGTAAAACCTTCAGCTGTGAAAGTATCTTCCTCATTTGCCGGACGGTCTCCAAGAAAGATTGCTTCAAGTGCTCCTTTTAATCCAAAAGGTGTCCTTACAGAAATACCGCTTCTTGACAGCACTCTCGGTGCAAGGGGCACTTCCCCGCCATTTGTAAACTCTGCATTTACAAGCGTTAGATCGCCGTGGAGAAATAACCAGTCTTCATATAATGAAAGCCGTGCTTCAACCTCTCCTCCAAGGCGCCTTGTGCTCCCGCTTGGCTCAAATGTTCCTTCATCCCCAACAAACACAAGCTCATCTTCAAGAAAAAGAAAAAAGAATGCCCCTGCAAGGTCCAGTCTGCTATCAAGGAGGCTTGTCCGTGAACCGACTTCAAACCCTATTGATCTTGGAAGGGTCTGTGATTCAGCATTAACAACCACCCTTGCATCATTGCTGTGAAATCCTGTGCCGAAGTTAAAATAAAAATCCGTGTTTTTTAACGGGCTAAGTATCAAATTGGCTTTATAGCTCACAATGGAATCGGCCTCATCTCCCCTGAGATCGCCTCCTTCGAGATTGTCATTTACATCAAAGTGAAAGATATCCCATCTCAGGCCAAAGACAGTGCGAGTCCAGTCTGTGAGGTTTAACTCTGCTTCAAGCCAGGGGGAAAATGAAACCTCGTAAATATCGACGTCATTGATAATTTCAGTCTGCACTCTTTGTGTCTGATTGGCAAACACAATGTTGTTATCATCAGCCCTAGTCTGAAAACCGAAAGTAAAAAGATGATCTCTTTCAAACAGAGAAACAAACCTGCTATATCTTGTGTCAGTACCATATAGATACCGGTCGTCCCTTTGTACAATTCCATCGCCATTTTCTGGATCATTCAGAAAGAATGTGAAGTTGCTGAAAAGATCAAGTGTGTAACGGCTGAAGTAAGCCGTGGTGATAAACTCACTTTTATCATCGGGAAACCAGGAGTACTGAATATGTGCATTGTATCTCTGGGAATCTCCTCCTTCTGTGGGATCAATTGCTCCGAATCTGTCAAGCCTGCCGGCTTCTACTTCTCTTAACGGAATCTGGCCTGATGCATCCCAGTCACTATAAAAGGCTGAGCCCCAGATTGATAATTTTGAATCTGAGGAAAGGTTAAGAGTGATTTTCCCAAATCCGTTCAGACGTAAGAGGTTATTTTCATTTACAAAAGGGCCGTCATCTGCAAGAATTTCAAAAGCAGCAATTGTTTTTACAGTTTCATTCTTAACTGGTGAAAGTAAAGTAAGTCCTCTTGCCACGGGCCTGAATCTGTCGACTGCATAAAGACCTGCACTTCCCTGCACAAAACTTTCTTTTATTGAATCCTTGGTAACAAATCTGACTGCCCCTGCATTTGCAAAATCACCAAACTCAGCAAAGTATGGCCCTTTATATACATCAATTGTTTCAATAGTTTCAGGTATCAGGAAATGAAGATCTGAGTATCCCTGTCCATGTGCATGGCTTCTGAAGTTGACGGGGAGTTCATCCACAAACAGTGCGATATCTGTGCCGTGATCATTATCAAAACCTCTCAGGAAAAACTGATCTGCCTTACCGCCACCAGCATGCTGAATTGTTACGAGCCCCGGAACGACTCTGAGCAAATCGCCGGGTTCAGATAGAATTGGAAGAAGTTCAAAATCCTTTTCTCTCACTTCCCTGTTAGAAGCTGCCGTCACAGGTTTTCTTTCTTCCACAATTATCTCCGCCAATTTGCCGGATGAACTGTCAAAAACCTGATTCTCCTGTGCAAGAACAGTTAGTTTTGGAAATAATACTGAAATAAGTGCAGCAACTGCCAGTAAGTAAAAAAATAGGTGCTTCATGAATTCTCCCTTTTTTCAAAATATTATGTGTTTTTTATGCTTAATTTTTATATACGTATGTTTTTACGCGCTGGATGATCATATCAGAATTTCAAAAAAATACGATGAAATTACTATTAAGAAACTGTTAATAATCTAAAAAAGTCAGAAAACCAAAAGTAAAATATTTTATATGCAAACATAGAAATAGCTTGAAATCTTGCATTTCTTATCCCAGAGTTGATAAGCTGTTCTTATAAAATCAATCTGTATAGTGTATGTTAGTTAATAATCTTTTTTATGCTTTAGGAGATAAAGTAGATGTCAGAGTTAACCAGACTTGGAATTTCAATCAATTCAGATCTTCTTGAGAAATTTGATAAGATTTTAGATGAAAAAGGTTATGTAAACCGCTCAGAAGCATTTCGTGACCTTATTAGAAATTTTATAATTGAAACAGAATGGGGAAGTAATGAAGTGGCTGTGGGTGTACTAACAATTGTTTATAACCATCATATACATGAGCTAACAGAGAAACTCAATAATTTACAGCATCAACATACGGATTTAATTAATTCTACATTACATGTGCACCTTGACCACGATAACTGTCTTGAAGCAATTGTTTTAAGGGGAAAAAGCTCTGATATAAAGAATCTTGCTGAAAAGTTGATTGCAACTAAAGGTGTCAAACATGGAAAACTTACCAAAACAACTACCGGTAAAGATATTTAGATTTATGACAATAAATTTTCAAATAAAAATGTTTGTTTAAACTTTCCAGAAAAACTAAAAAAATTTAGATCATATTTAATATTTTTTTAGAAACCTGTTCTGCAATATATATTGCTCCATCAAGATAACCCCCGCTTATCGGAGAAACTTCGGTACTTGCAAAAAAAAGTCTTTCCGACATTTGGGGTTCAAGCAGGGTAGGGTTGCCGTAGTTTGGATGTTCACTAACAAATTTTATTTTCTCATTTTCGTGAGATGTAAAATTTTCTTTACTCCAGTCTAGCTCATCATAAAATAATGGTTTTTCACCTTTATCTCCAAACATTCTTACTACTTGATCAATAATTTTTTGTTTTCGTTCATCTTTTTTTTCTTCTCTTAAGCTTCCAATCCAACCAAAAAGAGCACCGACTTTCTCATCATAAGGCGTGGCATCATGAAACTGCTGCACCGGTCCTACATAGCTCATTCCCATTCCAGAAAGGCCTTTATTTCTCCAAAAAGGTTTTTCATAAACTATTACCACTTTCATTGCGTGGCCCATCCAGGTGTGGGTATCTTCCATTGCCCGGGTAACTTTTGATGACAGCCTGGGAAGAAAGTTTATTTGTGTTGGTATCAGGGCAGGGGGCAAAGTAACTATTGCATATTTGGTTTTGATCCTGAAGTCCTTATTGTCTTTTAGTCCAGAGATATAAAGTCCACCATCCCTGCTTTCTATCTGCGTGACAATTGAATTCAGGTTAACCGTCTCAGGTGTAAGTTTGTCAGCCAATTTATTGATTAATTCACTGGTCCCGCCTTTTATTCTATATGAAACGGGCATTTCCCACTTCGGAAGATGTCTTGAAGCATTTTTATTAATGTCATTTTCAAATAGAAAATGACCTTTTTCATACTGTTCAAAGTATTTAATATCTAATTCAGAGATCATTTCTTGAATATTAATCTGGTGGGGCCAAAACCAGGCAGGCCCTAAATCGAAATAGCTTTCTTTTTTGTCTGATACTGAAAGAATTCGACCGCCAGCACGGTTACGGGCCTCAAATATTTTTACATTAATCCCGCTTTCTCTTAGATAATATGCCGAGGCTAATCCTGAAAGACCAGCTCCAATAATTGATACATCACAATCAAATAATAGTGGTTTTTTAGTCACATCTTGCTAGAAAAAAAATGATTTTAATATGGACTACCAGTCTTAATATAAAACTCACAACCTTTTTCTGTGAAAGGTTTATGTGTGGAATTTGGAGGAAACTTTAGCCAGCATAATTTTGAGTATGAACCATCTTCATCCTCAAGGGTTCCTTTTAAAATCAGTATCTCTGCTCCATTAGGATATGAAATTTCTTTTGCTGCTGTATTGGAATCCCATTTCTCAAGTCTCATCTCTTCGGAGTATTCGTCTTCTTTATATAGGGTTTTGATTTTTTTGGAATTATTGATTTCTTTCCATTCAGCTTCATTTGTATTGATTGAAATCTGGTTTCTGGATTTCCCAGGATACTGCCTGAGTTTTACAAAAATAATGCAGCCCTTTTGTGATCTAGGGCTGTGTGCATGTCCTTCGGGGTTGAGAAGGTATGTGCCTTCGGGCCAGTCGCCATGTTCATCTGAAAAAGTGCCTTCCAGAACTAATATTTCCTCTCCATCAGGATGATTGTGTTCCTTGAAATTTGAATCAGGATCATACCTTACAATTGAGGTAACAATTCCAGATTCAGCATCACCAATATGTTCGAGCCTCTTTCTCCAGACAGAGCTGCTTGGGCTTGGCTGCCATTCCATTGAGTTTATATCTAGTACAATTTTCTTAGCCATACTTAGCTTAGAATAATATCATAAGAAGAAAGATTCAATTGAGGATAATCATACAATCCCATAAGCAATCATAGCATCTGCCACTTTTATAAACCCGCCTACATTTGCCCCTCTTGCATAATCCACATGACCATCGTCAGTTTTTCCATGTTCAACGCATTTACCATGAATGTCTTTCATTATCCCTTTTAGTCTTGAGTTTACTT
Source organism: Deltaproteobacteria bacterium (assembly GCA_029262295.1). Taxonomy (GTDB): domain Bacteria; phylum Desulfobacterota_D; class UBA1144; order Nemesobacterales; family Nemesobacteraceae; genus JAJCZR01. The sequence continues at coordinate 5,852 of JAJCZR010000083.1, forward strand.
CTTCACTGCTCCAGGAGAGCCTGAGAGAGTTTTGACTTTGTTCAAGTCCTGATACTGCTACACCACCAGCATTTGCAGCTTTTGCGGGGCCAAATAATATTTTTGCTTTTCTAAATTCATGAACTCCTTCATTTACTGTGGGCATATTTGCCCCTTCAGCAACTGCTTTTATTCCATTTGAAAGAAGTGTCTTTGCATCTTCATGGCTAATCTCATTTTGAGTGGCACTAGGAAATGCCACATCGGCTTTTACTCCCCATGGTTTTTTATCCTTATGAAATTCTGAACTTTTAAATTTATCTGCATACTCTGAAATTCTTCCTCTTCTTACTTCTTTTAATTCTTTCACAAAAGAAAGTTTTTCTTCGTCTATCCCGTCTTTATCATAAATAAATCCTGATGAGTCGGATAAAGTTACAACTTTTGCACCCATCTCCAGAGCTTTCTCAACTGTGTAAATTGCCACGTTCCCAGATCCTGATACAATGCAAGTTTTCCCATCTAAACTATCATCTATTTCGTTAAACATATTTTCACAAAAGTAAACACATCCGTAACCTGTTGCCTCGGTTCTTACGAGGCTTCCACCAAATGCTAACCCTTTTCCAGTGAGAATTCCTGTGAATTCATTTTCAAGGCGTTTGTACTGACCAAACATATAACTAATTTCCCTTGATCCTACTCCAATATCTCCTGCAGGTACATCGGTGTTTTCACCAATATGCCTGTGAAGCTCGATCATTAATGAGTGACAAAATCTCATTACCTCTCTATCACTTTTCCCTTTGGGGTTGAAGTTTGACCCGCCTTTTCCACCACCCATTGGAAGGCCTGTAAGGCTATTCTTTAGTACTTGCTCAAATCCCAGGAATTTCAATATGCTTGTATTTACAGAAGGATGAAATCTTAAGCCACCTTTATATGGCCCAATTGAGTTATTAAATTGTACTCTCCACGCCCTGTTTACCCTTACATTCCCCTCATCATCTTCCCATGAAACCCTGAATATCACTATTCTATCGGGCTCGGTCATTCTTTCTAATATTCGTTCTTTTCTGTATCTTTCTTCACTACATACAACAGGCATAAGATCTCCCACAACTTCTTCCACAGCCTGTTGGAATTCGGGTTGTCCGGGATTTCTTTTTTTGAGCCCTTTAATAAATTCATCTATTTCATTTTTGCACTCTGTATTTACTTCATTACTCATAGCGGAAGCCTCCTAAAACTATTTAAACTAATATTCTTCTATACGTTAATATCTTGGCCATAGTTTTAGTAACAAATTTTGTCAGTGTTGCTAAAAATGAGTAATATTGTTAATTCTTTCGTTTTATTGCGCTATAATATCTATTATGAAATTAGGTGTTTGGATATGAATGATAAGAAACAGCTTTTGGAAAAACAGCTTAATTATATAACTTCAAATTTTGAAGTTGATCTATTGCGTCTGATTAAAACCAGGAGCTATATTGCAATGTCGAAAGAGGTTATTAATGATGAGCTCGACTCCTTAAAACAGCTTTCGCTAAATTTCCAGGAAAATCTGAAAGAGATTGTAATGGAAACACTTCAGCTAGAGGGAGAATTTGATAATTCAGCTATTGGCGGAACAAAAACCCATGAGACTTTCAGAAAACTAAAGAACAATTTAAATGATTACATTGCTTCCACAGAGTCTTTTGTTAAAGACCTGGAATCACGAAATTCAAGTAGTATTGAGAAGCTTGAATCTCTTCAGAAGTTTTATCTTATGGAACTTGAGGCATCAAGAGAAGAGCTTGATTTCAGGATTAAGTCTCTTCAGGGCAATATGACAAAAATGCTTGATGGTGAAGAGGTTGTTGTAAAAGATTATAAAGAAGAGATTTCCAAGAAACATGATGAGATAGAAAAACAGATTGAATCAAAAGTTTCAAAAAGAACTACGCAAAAGAATGGAGAATTTGAAAGTGTTCTAAATGCTGCTTCAAGTGGCATCATTAACGATAATGATCTCAATAGTGATATTAGTGCTACAACAGAGATAAGAAAATATAGAAAGAATAAACGTGAAAAATGGCAGCGAATTTTTGGTATTGTTTTTCTTTCAGGCATTCTCTCAATCTGTATTACCTTGTTTTACTTTTATAATAAAGATTATAAAAAGCTTCAATTAGCTGAAGAGAGCTATAAACAAAGTAAAGTGGTGGAGCCAGAAGCAGGAATTGGAGAACCTCCTCAAGCTGAGAATGAAGATCAAATACCTGATAATGAGGTCTCACCAATTATTGATATTCCTGAAAATATTGATAGTAGCGAAATTTCAGATGAGGCTAATAATAAAATAAAAGATGAAGCTGTTGAAACTTCAAAAAATGAGGCCCCTGCTAATTCTGTAGAAGAAAAATTACCAGATGAAAATTTAAAGAAATTTACTCTTAATGGTAAAGCTGCAAATGTGCGGTCTGGCCCAAGCACCAGATATGGTGTGGTTACAGTGGTTAAAAGAGGGGATATTTTTGAAAGCCTTGATGAGAATAGTCGCCATTGGATTAAAATTAAACTTGCTGATCAAAAAGAAGGTTGGATTTCAGGAAGGTTGATAAAAGAAGTGCCTCAGTAAATCTTAATATCTATGGACGGCAAACTCTACCTCGTTGCAACCCCAATTGGTAATCTTGAAGATATAACTTTAAGGGCAATAAATATCCTGAAACAGGTTGATCTCATTGCTTGTGAAGATACTCGAACAACCAAAAAACTTCTTTCAAAATATAATATTAATAATGATCTTGTGAGCTATCATGAACACAATGAAGTCAAAAGATCAAACGAGTTGGTTTTAAAAATAAAAAGTGGACAAAACATTGCCCTTGTCTCTGACGCCGGAACCCCTACAATCTCTGATCCTGGTTACAAACTGGTAAGAGAAGCAGTTGAGAATAGTATTGAAATAATATCTATCCCTGGGGCTTCAGCTGTTATCTCTGCCCTTTCTGTTTCAGGTTTACCAACGGATAGTTTTACTTTTTTTGGTTTTCTCCCTAAAAACAAAAGCAAAGGAAAAGAATTTCTTGAAAGTATTAAAAACCTTTCACAAACACTTATTTTTTATGAATCACCCAAAAGGCTTATTAAGACTTTAACTCTTATTTTTGAAGTGATTGGAGATAGAAATATTTCCGTTAATAGGGAGATAACTAAGCTTTACGAAGAAGCTATTCGGGGAACCGTAAAAGAAGTAATAAAGGAAATTAGTGAAAGAGAAAGCTTAAAGGGTGAGATAGTTGTTGTGGTTGAAGGAAATAAAAGTTGTAAAAATGATTATTCTAATGATTTAAAGAATTTAAAAGAAAAGCTTAAAGTTTTATATGAAGAAAATGTATCACTAAAATCAGCTGTGGAGATATTCTCAGATATTTATGATATGCCCAAGAATATTATCTATGAAATTGCATTAAGGGTCTGGGGTAAGTAGCTGAAATTCTTAGTTTATTGTCATCCCGTGCTTGATACGGGATCCAGGATTTTGACTTAAATTATAAACACATCTCAGGTTTCATTAGATTGTTACAATACGAATAATTGCTGATTAATTTTTCTTTTCCACCATACTGGATTCCAAATCAAATTTGGAATGACGGCTTTTAATTCAAGATGTATTGAGTAAAATTATCTTTTACGGTTTAAAACTCAGGGTTTTGTTCAAACCATTTATTTTGCTGCTCGTAGGCATGAGCTACTTTCAAAATGGTTTCTTCATCAAAGTGTTTTCCAAGAATTTGGAGTCCAATTGGAAGACCATTTGAGCTGAATCCACATGGCACTGAAATTCCGGGAATTCCTGCAATATTACAAGGAATTGTTAAAACATCGGATAGATACATTTTTATAGGGTCGCCAGTCTTCTCGCCTATTTTAAAAGCCGTTTCCGGAGATGTGGCTGCAGCAATAACATCTACCTTTTCAAAGGCGTCATCGAAATCTTTTCTGATTAAAGTCCTTACTTTTTGTGCTTTTAAATAGTATGCATCATAGTAGCCTGAAGATAGTGCATAAGTCCCGATCATTATTCTTCTTTTTACTTCATCACCAAATCCTTCAGTCCTGCTCTTAACAAATAGATCATTCAATGTTTTCACATCTGGTGATCTATACGTGTATCTCACACCATCATATCTGGCGAGGTTTGAACTTGCTTCACATGGGGCAATTATATAGTAAGTTGATACTGCATAGCTTGTATGTGGAAGAGAGATTTCAATAATTTCTGCTCCTAGTGATTCGAGGTGAGATATAGCTTTATTTGTGGCTTGTTCAACCTCTTTATCCATTCCATCAATAAAATATTCTTTGGGTATTCCAATTTTAAGCCCTTTAATATCCCCGGTTAATGATTTTGTATAATCTGGAGCTGGCATATCTACAGAAGTTGAATCAAGTGGGTCATCACCAGAAATCACATTAAGAATAATTGCGGCATCTTCAACAGTTTTAGTAATAGGACCTGCTTGGTCCAAAGATGAAGCAAATGCTATCATTCCATACCTGCTAACCCTGCCGTAAGTGGGTTTCATTCCCACAATTCCGCAAAGGGCTCCAGGTTGTCTTATAGAACCACCTGTGTCAGTTCCTAAGGAGGCAATGCAAAGATTTGCTGCGGTTGCTGATGCTGAGCCCCCGCTTGAACCTCCAGGCACTCTTTCGAGATCCCAGGGATTTTTAACAGTACCAAAGTAAGAAGTCTCATTTGATGACCCCATGGCAAACTCATCCATATTATTTTTGCCAAGAATTACTACACCTGCATCAAGGAGTTTATTAGTAACAGTGGCATTGTAAGGTGAGACAAAATTCTCAAGCATTTTGGAGCCACAAGTGGCCCTTACATCTTTCATAACAAATATATCTTTAAGTCCAATGGGCATTCCGTGAAGAGGCCCTTTGTAGTTTCCTTTTACTATTTGCGATTCAGCCTCTTTTGCAGATTCAAGTGCTTTATCGTGAAGCACTGTAATAAAGGAGTTTAGTTTTTTATCATTAGAATCAATTTTTTCGAGAAAAGATTTTGTAAGTTCAACTGGTGAAATTTCTTTACTTTTTATAAGTTCTGAAGCTTGTTTGATTGTTCTGGGAAGTGTCACAAAATTCTCCTAGTCTTCAATTACCTTTGGAACAACAAAAAAACCATCTTCACTTTGAGGGGCATTTTGGAGTGCTTCTTCAACTGTTATTGTCTGGTTAACTTCATCTTCCCTGAGCGGAGTGGAAATCTCTAAACCATAAGAGGTGGGCTTAATTTTTTTAGTATCAAGTTCATTTAGGTCTTCAATATATTCAAGGATATTTCCAAGCTGACTCGTGAATTTCTCGACTTGCTCATCACTGAATTCAAGCCTTGCAAGTTCAGCAGTGTTTATTACATCTTTCTTTGAAATTTTCATTGAAATAGTTCCTTCGGGTTAAAAAATTTGAATTAATATTTCTAACTAATTCAGGGGTTTTATCAAATAAGGGATTCAGCGAAATTCACTATTTTTTCTTCAAGTTTAGTATTATTAAAAAAGTTTATTTCCTGCACGCAAGTTGGGCTTGTTGTGTTTACTTCAGTCAGCAAACCACCAACAATATCAATACCTACAAAATAGAGTTTGTCTTCTAAAAGCTTTGGTTTAACTGCGTTGCAAATTTCAATATCCTTTTCTGTGAGCTCCGTCTTAACGGGTTTTCCACCTGAATGAAAATTACTTCTGAATTCTCCCTTAGCTGCCACTCTGAGCACAGAGCCAATCGGTTCTCCGTTAATCATTATTACCCTCTTATCACCATCAGCTACATTCTCAATAAACTTTTGGGCCATCACGTAAGTCGAGCCGAAATTAGTAATGCTCTCAATAATTACATTTGAATTAAAATCACCTTCTTTAACAACAAAAATCCCTTCACCTCCGAATCCATCAAGAGGTTTTATTACAATCTGTCCTCCAGCTTCTTTTACAAATATCTTTAGCTGTTCCATACTTTTTGTGACCAGTGTTGCAGGTGTAAAATCACTAAAGTGAAGGCTGTAGAGTTTTTCGTTAGAGTCCCTTATCCCTTTTGGATGATTTATTACGTGGGTTTGGGTTTCATCTACAAGTTCCAGAATATAAGTGGAATAAATATAGTCCATATTAAAAGGAGGATCTTTTCTCATCCAGATTATATCAAAGTGATCTAGGTGTGTTGTTAATGTTTTGCCGTGAGTATAGTAATCATCTGATTTCTTGAGCTTGACTAATGTTGCGTTTGCATGCCCTCTTGCATTTTTAATAAAAAGGTTTTTTATCTCACAGTAATAAACCTCATGCCCCCTGGCCTGAGCTTCAAGCATCACTACAAAAGTTGTGTCTTTCAAAATGTTTATGGATTCAATCGGATCCATTACGAATAGCATCTTTGGCATTCGGTTAATCTATATGAAAGGTTAATTGAGTTCAAGGAGTATATTCTTAGTGTTTTGAAATATTTGTTGAGTTTGTCAATTCTGCAATTTATAATTCAAAAAAATTGATTATTTGTAAACTTTCTCTGGGGGAAAATATCAAATGAAAAGATTTATATTCAGATTGTTTGTAATCACAGTGTTAGTAATTAGTTTCTCACCTAATTCAGGAGCTGAAGAAGAAAGCGTTATTTCAGTTAAACCAGGAAAAGTTAAAGTTGGTAATGTTGAAGTAACTCCGGGTGGAGTGAAGATCGGAGATAGTATAGAAGTGAAAGATGACAAAGTTACAGTATCTGATCCAAAGACAGGAAGAGTTTTTAAAGCAGAAGATTTTAATGGAGTTGATCTGAGTGGTCAGGATTTTTCAGGGGCCACATTTCTTTCCGTTGATTTTAATAACGTCAATCTCTCAAACACTATATTTTACGGCGCCACATTTAAAGCCACTGATTTTAATTATTCAGATTTAAGTGGTGCATGTTTTATAAATGCAAAAATTTACTCCAGTGATTTTAATGGAGGAAAGATGGATGGAGCAATTTTTACTGGAGCAGATGTACGATCATCTGACTACAACGGTGTAGATACATCCGGGGTTATATGGAATGGTCCTACTGAATGCCCAGGCCTTGAAAAGAAAACCAGCCGGCCTGAAATTACAAAATCTGAAGATATTAAAGTTGCACTTGCAAAAGGTAAAGATTCAAGGATTGATCTTACCGTAAATTTTGAGATTGATTCTGACCAGATCAAATCAAAGGCTCATGCTCAGGTAATTGAAATTGCCAATGCCCTAAAGTCTTCTGATCTTGCAAATCAAACTATTTTGATTGAAGGCCATACTGATAGTGATGGAAGTGATGAATACAACATGGATCTTTCGTACAGGCGAGCCGTGAGAGTAATGAGAGTTCTATCTGAAGAATATGAGATTAATACAAACCGCTTAAATGTGAAAGGATTTGGTGAAAAGAGTCCGGTGGCTTCAAATAACACTAAAGATGGTAAGGCACTTAACAGAAGGGTAACGCTTGTGAATATGGGGACTTTGTAGGTTAATTTTTACTCAAATTTGTATATTATGTAAAATATCATTCAAAAATTTTATTGTTTTTGTGATGTAATCTTATCTTCTCTTCACAACTCATAAGAGTATATTTGGCATAATTTGCATCTTCAATATAAATAAATTCGGACTTTTCTGCATTGAGAATTAATTGGGTTGAGCCTATTCTTCCCCAAAAAACTTCAATAAATAACAATTTTTCATTTATCCATTCTTCTCTAACACCATAATTCCCAGTTTCTCTAAAAACTATTTTTGTCTTAAATGGCTTTTCTTTGTTACCAAAAATATATAGCTCCGTATTCCAAGGTCCTTTTTTAGTAAAGTCAGGTTCTTTTTTATATAATTTATAAAGATTAAGTTTTGATTTTTCAGGTTTAGAATTAGTAATCTCAATCGGTAATCTATAATTTTCTTCAAGCTTGATAATATCTATTCTACTTAAACTATATTCACTTGGTTTTGAATATTCTACTTCTTCATATTCACTGCAATTATATATGGAGTTCTCTTTTTCAATTCCAAAAGAATCTGTTGAAAGATTAAAAAAACCACCAATAAATAAAGCTATTATTATGAATCTTCTCATATGACTATTTGATATTATTGTCAAAAAAATTGATTAATTCGTTGTAAGTATCTTCAGGACATTCTTCTGGAACAAAGTGGCCACAGTCCAAAGACTTTCCGGTAACATTTTCTGCTCTTTCTTTCCATGTTTCAATCACATCATAAGTTCTATGAACAAAACCCTGGTTTCCCCAAAGGACAAGAAGTGGGCAGGTGATTCTTTTGTCCATATCTTCTTCATCATGCTGAAGATCAATTGAAGCTGCCGCTTTGTAATCCTCGCAGCTTCCATGAATTGCAGAAGGATCACTAAAGCATCTAACATATTCTTTTACCGCTTCCGGATCAAAGTTTTTATTCTCACCGCTCCATCTCATTAACTTTTCTTTAAGATAGTATTCCGGATCTTCTCCAATCATCTTTTCTGGAAGTCCATCCGGTTGAATGAGGAAAAACCAGTGGTAGTAGCCGGTGGCGAAGTTTTGGTTGGCTGTCTTAAACATATGATATGTCGGGGCAATATCCATTACACATGCCTTCTTTATCTTTTGAGGATAATCAAGGCACATTCTGTGCAGTGTTCTTCCCCCGCGATCATGCCCTGCTGCAATGAAACTATCAAAACCAAGATATTCCATAACTTCAATCATATCTTTACCCATAGTTCTTTTGGAGTAGTTTGAATGGTCAAGGAGTCCTTTAGGTTTTGAGCTGTCACCATAACCTCTGAGGTCCGGGCAAACTACATAAAACTTTTCAGCCAACTTTGGTGCAACCTTATGCCACATCACATGGGTTTGCGGATAGCCGTGAATAAGTAAAAGCGGTTCACCCTTTCCCCCGTGAACAGTATTTATCTCTATTCCGTTTGCATTGATTTTTTCTTTTTTAAAGTTTTTAAACATTAGAATAAGTCTAAAAAATCTTTAGGTTTTAATACTTTTATTCCAAAGTAGTTTTCAACTTCTAATACTTTTTTATCTCCTGAAATAATATACTTAGCCTTTAGGGCAACTGCACATTCAAAGAACTTATTGTCACTCGGATCATCTTTTACAATATCTAGAGTTGGAGTTTTTGCTGTGAATACAGAATTAAAGTTTTTTGCAAAAAGGTTTGTTATCTCAACTGTTTCTTTTTTCTCTCCAAATCCTAATCTATCAATAATATTAAGATATTCATTATAAATTGGTCTTGATAGACATAAAATAATTCCCCCTGATTTCCAGAGCTTAATTATTTCTCCTGGGTTGCCTGAAGCTAAAAAAGAAGATATGAAAACATTCGTGTCAATTACTACTCTCATTTTTTTTGGCTCTTACTTCTCTAATAGCCCTTTCAATATCTTTTTGTGTTATTTTCTTTTCTTTGAAATTTTGTCTCATTCTGTTCCAGAGATCGTCTATATAGCTTTCCATGTCTCTTTCTTCTATATAGTTTTGAATCAACTCTCTTATTACCTGACTGTTATTTTTCCCTTCAGCCTTTGCAAGTTTTGTTAGTTTTTTCTTTGTTTTTTCATCAAGTCTTATAATCGTCTGAACAGTCATAGATCACCTCAAAATATATACTGTATATACAATATATATTTCATTTCTTTTGTTGTAAATATATTTTATTCTAATTAGATTGTGGATAAAAGTTATTCAAAGAGATTGGAAAGGCTTTACTCACACCAACCACCTCTAGCGAAGGAAGCATTTGAGTTTCAAAGAGAGCTTAGTGATAAAGTTGTAGGCAAAAATGGTTTTAAGCAAATAACAAAGATTGCCGGTACGGATATAGCTATCTTTACTAAAGAAAAGAAGATGGTTTGCGGGATAATTGTTTTTTCATATCCTGATCTTCAAGTAATTGAGAAGGTGTGGAGTGTGGTAGATGAAAAATTTCCTTATATTCCCGGACTATTGTCATTTAGAGAGGGCCCTGCAATAATTGAAACTTATAAAAAACTTAAAAATAAACCTGATCTCCTGATTCTTGATGGACATGGGATAGCTCATCCAAGAAGGTTTGGAATTGCGTGCCATGTGGGAGTGTTGCTTAATGTCCCTACTTTTGGGATTGGAAAGAAAAAACTTTATGGAGATTATGAGGAACCGGGTACTAAAAGAGGTTTAGTTACTCCTCTTGTTGCAAAAAAAGATAAAAAAATAATTGGATCTGTTGTGAGAACCAAAAATAAGGTTAAGCCAGTTTTTGTCTCAGTAGGAAATAAAATTGATCTTAAAACAGCTGTCGTAATTGCACTCAATTGTGACACTGGTTACAGAATTCCTGAGCCCACAAGACAAGCAGATAAATATGTGGCAGAATTGAAAAAAGAGATAAAATTTTAAGCGGCATTTATAAATCAGAAGGGCTAGTTTTTCCGTCCGCTATAAAGAATCACTGTGCCAAGAGTGAGTTCTTCATATTTACAGTGTTTAAATCCACAATCAATCATTGATTCTATAAATTCATTTCTCTGAGGAAAAGCCAGGGTTGATTCAGAAAGGTATTTATACTCTTTTTGTCTTCCAACTATTTTACCAATAAGTGGCATAATGTTTTTGAAATAAAAAAGATAAACAGGGCGAAAGAGAATATTCTTAGGAGCTGCAAATTCAAGTACAAAAAGTTCTCCATCATTTTTTAAAACTCTAAGTATTTCTTTAAGGGATTTTTTGTAATCAACTGTATTTCTTATTCCAAAGGAGATAGTTGCATAATCAAACTCGTTTTCGTTAAAAGGAATACCTTCTGCCACTCCCAAAATAAGTTTAATTCTGTCCTGAAGGTTCTTCCTGTTAACTTTTATATTTCCAATATCCAACATCTTATTACTGGGATCTAGTCCCGTAATTTTTGAATTTGGATGTTGTTTGGCAATTTCAAGTGCAACATCAGCAGTGCCAGTTGCCAAATCCAGAACATTGATTCCATCGGAAAGTTTTTCTGCTAGTTTTTTTCTCCAGATCCTATGAAGTCCAAAGCTGAAAATGGTATTCAGCTTATCGTAGTGTTTTGCAACTTTGTTAAAAAGCTCTTTGGTATCTGGCATAAAATTGTTTAGAGAGATTGAAGGATTCTTTTAATATTAGAAGCCCTGTTTAATACATAAAAATGTATGCCTGGTACATTATTGTCTATGAGCTCCCTTGCTTGTTTTATACACTGGGAAATTCCTATTTCTTCAGCTATATAGTTGTTGTCGCTAGCATTATTCAGTTTATTTGTAAGCTCTTCCGGAATGCTGGTTCCACACATTGTGGTTATCTTTTGAATTTGTTTTGCAGAAAGTATAGGCATTAGTCCTGGAACTATAGGAATATCAATGCCCTCATTTCTTACCCTTTTTACAAAATCAAAATAGTATTTATTATCAAAAAAGAGTTGAGTGATAATAACATTAGCTCCAGCATCAACTTTTTTCTTTAAATATTTTATATCTTCATCAAAGCTTGTGGCTTCAATATGTTTTTCAGGATATCCGGCTATGGCAATTCCAAGTGAGTTTGTGATTTTATCACTTTGCTTTTCAAACTCCCGAATATGTTCAACAAGTTCATTGGCATGTGAAAGTCCATTTTCATGTGGAACAAAGTTTTTGTTGCCATTTGGTGGATCACCTCTAAGTGCTACAATGTTTTTTATTCCATTTTCAACAATATTTTCAACTATTTCTTTGATTTCTTCCTTTGATGAACCCACGCAGGTGAGATGACATGCAGTTTCAAGCTTTAGTGTGTTTTTTATATATGAAGCGATTTCAATAGTTTTTTCCCTTGTTGAACCCATAGCTCCATATGTAACGGTAATAAAATCAGGAGAGAGCCCTGCAAGTTCGTGAAGGGTTTCTTTAAGCTTTTCAACTCCGTTCACGGATTTTGGAGGAAATATCTCAAATGAGATCACAGGTTTTTCTGTATTTATATAGTAGTCTTTAAAGTCCATTTTGTTTTGCCATAAAGTTAACAATTATTATTAACTATTCAATATTTTACAGTATTTTAAATTGGTTACGGTTAATATTGCAACCTCTTTCTTAATATAAATAAGTGATCTTAATTAGCTTAAAAGAATGATTGGTTTATTGCGGATAATTAATTGTTAGCAATTATCTTTTCTCTAATATTTGTAACATCATAATAAGGTTCACCATGTCTTTTTGCATCATCGTAAAGTTTTTCAAGCTCAAGTAGTACCAATTCAAGTTCATTTTTAATTTTATTGTCTTTGTATGCTGCGATGGGAGTTTTTCCCTTTAATCTTTCAAGTGGAGTTTTGATCCACTGTTCATAATACTCATCTAAGCTGTCTTCAAACTCTTTATTCTGAGAATATTCACCATCTTTGTTCCCACCTCCTACAAATGAACCAGGGGTTTTAATAGTATCTTCTTTATGATTAATTTTGTTTTCTAATGCTTTTTCCAACTTGCTTTTAATTGCTTCCAAAGTTTTTTGTGAATTGCATTCAACTGTCAGTGTGTTTTTTTCAACCTCGATAAAAGATGAGGAATCGTCTTTCATTATAAAAACGTTAAGGGCTGAATTCTTTTTGCTTACTTCAGTTAGTTCCCTGCTTTTACGAAGGGAACTGAGCAAATCTTTTTTCCCTTTGAAACGGTAATAGGCTTTTGCAATTACAAAATCTTCGCCGTCTGCATTTATGTATTGAGGATGGGTTAGTAAATCTTCAATAAAGTTTATGAGAAGGTAACCCCAGTCTTTTAGGTATTCTTTAACCGTTTTCTCATTTCCATAATCTTTTTTGTACCTATTAAAATCTTGATTGAAATGGTCAATAATATTTTGTTTTAAAAGCTTTGTGAATGCAGATATCACGCCCGAGAAGTGAAAAACTTCCCCCGTCTTTAAAGGCCTTGCAGAGATTAAGTCTGAAGTTGTGAGGCTTTCTGAAGCATTTTTGTCTGCTACATAAATAGTCTCTTCCGTGAATATGTCTTTAACTGTACAGCCATCTCCAGCTTTTATATCCACTATTTCAAAAAAACTGTTAACACTTTCCTGCCAGTCTTGGGCAATCTCTTTCTCGGTTTCATCCAGATCGTTTATGTTTTCATCATAAAACTTTTCCAAAACTCTTTTTTGAGAATCGAATAGTTTGAAATCATATAGAAACCAGTCGAAAAACTTGGTAAAAGTTTCGTCATCAATCTCATCTTCAGATTTGTAGTCGGTTATTACATAAGGATCATCCAGCCAAATATAGTAGGCCTCACTTAGTTGCGCCTGAATCTCTTGCTGTTCAGTGAATGCTGTGATCTTAAAACGTAAAGATTCTTCAGCTTCTTTGTATTTATTTTCCTGATTCATTTTTGTCCTGGTAATTGAAAAGTTTGTTTAGTTTAACAAAGATGGAGTTTCAATCCAGAAAAAAATTACTTTTCTTTAAAAATATCTTTGAGAACTTTTGAACGATAGTTGAAAATATGTTCTAGTTTCTGTTTCACAACAAGGTGGTTTAACAAATCCCCAAGAAGTCCCAGGGGAAGTGCATAATCAACTACATCAGCTACTTCCACTCCTTCTGCAACTTCTTTAAAGTAATGCTTGTGGTGCCAAAAAGAGTAGGGGCCAAGGCGCTGTTCATCTACAAAATAGTTAGGTTCATCAACGTGAGTAATTTCTGTTACCCATGTTGATTTCATAAATGGAAGGGGATTTACATCATAAGTAATAAGCATTCCAGGGTACATTTTATCAGCGACTTCAGATTTAATTTTTAAGCCAAGATCTTTTGGCGTGAGCTTGTCGAGATTTTTTGGTGATGAAAAAAAATCCCAGGCTGTTTTAAGGTCGATTGGAACAATTTGGGTTTTCTTTAAGGTATGGATCATCTATTTATTTTATACTCGTTTAATTTAGGTCTCTATAGTTGTACAACTCTTCCCCAAATTCTGAGTGTGACATTTTGTTTAAGGCTTCTTTTTCAAGTTGCCTGATCCTTTCACGTGTAACGCCCATTAGTTCTCCAATTTGCTCAAGAGTATTAACAGGGCTGTCTATTCCATATCGCATTTTAATGATTATTTTTTCTCTCTCTGAAAGTGTTGCTATAGAAGATTTTAAGAGATCACGCACTTTTTGTATTCTTATAAAATCCAGTTGATCATTTTGACTTTCATCTTGCAAATAATCCAAAGGTGATCTCGAGTTTTCACCGTTTCCTATTGGTTTATCAAGTGATTCTGAGTTATCAAAACCATTTAATACAGTTGAAACTATTTCTTCTGACAACCCGCATTCCTCGGAAATTTCACTATTAAGAGGTTTTCTATTTAGAATTTCCTTGAGCTTATATTTGGCTGAGAAAACTTTGTTTTGCTGTTCCATTACATAGACTGGAACTTTTATAACTCTTGTTTTTTCAAAGATTGCACGTGTTATATATTGCTGTATCCACCATGCACCATAAGTGGAAAACCTAAAACCTTTTTCATGATCAAATTTTTCAATTGCCCTTATTAATCCCAAATTTCCTTCCTGGATCATATCTGAAAAAGGAAGGCCTTTTTTGGAAAATTTCTTTGCAATGCTGATTACTAGTCTAAGGTTAGATTTAATGAATGTTTGTTTGTATTCAGCTGCTTTTCTTCGGTATAAACTTCTCACAATTTCAAGCTTTCTGTCATTTGTTGAATTGCAGTTATCAATAGCTTTTTTTGTTAATTCAGCTTGCTTTAGACAAACCTTACTTAAAGCTGAGAGCCTTATTTCGTCCGATGATGAGAGAAGAGTTATATCAACTATGTCTTTAAAATAATCATTAAGAAGTCTTTTGTCGTTGTCTTCGGTATAGCTTCTTTTTATTTTATCTTTTGATTTTGTGTGGAATACAGAATCTGTGGTTCTTCTTGTTGATTTGATGGTGTCAACTTTATCTTTCATTGTAATTTTGTTCATTTTATTGTCACTTGAAACGGCTGGGTTTTGAGGCCCAGCCAATTCCGGTTTCTCCTCGCGGAATTAATAGCAAAATGAATTTGCTTGGATTTAATATATATGTTTGACTAGATAATGTCAAGTAAATGTTTATATAATGTTGAGATAACTTGCAGGAACTTGTTCTTGTTTTTTTTGACC
Organism: Deltaproteobacteria bacterium; assembly: GCA_029262295.1. Taxonomy (GTDB): domain Bacteria; phylum Desulfobacterota_D; class UBA1144; order Nemesobacterales; family Nemesobacteraceae; genus JAJCZR01. The sequence continues at coordinate 21,048 of JAJCZR010000083.1, forward strand.
TATACTATTAAAATAACTTGCTATAATATTGTTTTGAATAATTTCAATTGTAGACAAAAAATAGACAACTTGGTTATTCTGATTGTTCGTTTAAAGGTGGATTGGGAAGGCCTTTAAAAATCCACGCTAAAAGTAAGAGTAAACAAACTAAAAGTGGTAGCGTGTTTTGTGTTTCATAAAGTTTTCCTGCAAGCATCCCTCCGAGTGAAGCCCCAAAAAAATTTGCAAGATTAAAAAAACCGGAAGAAGCCCCCCTACTTTCTGAGGATATCCTTTGAGTTAAAAATGTTGGTAGAAGTGATTGAAATAATGAGTGTCCAAGGAAAAAAGCACCGCCCGCCAAATATAAAGCTATCGAATTATCGCTTTTCAGAATGTAAATGACTACTCCGATAATAAGGAAAAAGTAGCCCATATATATAGGTAGTTTTAATTTTGCTTTTTTCTCGGCAAATCTTACATACGGGTAAACAAATAATGCACTGGGAGCCAATATTATAAGATAGATAATCCAGAATTTTGAAAGATCAAAATCAAGGTTTTTCCAGCTTAGCGGATAAATAAATAAGAATAGGTTAAGGATAAAAGAGATAATAAATGTTGCTAAGAAAAGCTTTTGTATCTCAATATTGCCCAATTTTTTTATAAAGGCTAATCGTTTAGCTTCAGATTGTTTTATCTCAATCTTGGGAAAAAGAAATATTGTTACAATTATTGCAATGAAACCAAGAAAGGCGAGTATGAAGAAAAGACTTTCAAATCCTAACTGAGAGGCAAGTGCAGGCCCGATTACAAGGGATATAATAAAGGCCACACCTATCATTATTCCTGTGATAGTAAATGCCTGGGCCCTCACTTCTGTTCTGGTTGAATCTCCGAGCGAAGCGATTGCCACTGATCCCACTGCTCCGCTTCCCTGAATTGCCCTTGCGATTATAAGTTCATAAATATTATCAGCAAAGCCACAAAGAACACTTCCCGCAGCAAATACTATAAGCCCGACAATAAGCACAGGTTTTCTTCCGAACTTGTCGCTTGCAAGTCCAAAGGGAATTTGAAGTAGGCTTTGAGTGAGTGCATAAATTCCAAATGCAATACCAGCGAGAGTGAGGCTTGATTCCGGGTAGTTGATTGTATAAACACTAAAAACCGGAAGTATTAAGAAAATCCCAAGAAGCCGTAGTGCAATAATAGCTCCGATAGTGAGTATTGAAAGTAGTTCTTTTCGATTAAGTTTCATGGTTTTAAGAAAAAGTTGTGCATGAAAAAGTATATTAAAATAGCCCTATAAGCAAAAAACATTGAAATTAAAACTCCTTTTAACCGAAATTTTTATAATTTTAGGTAATACTTAGGTAATATATTGTTCTTTAAATAACTCTGGCCGGTTTTATTCCGAAAACACCTTACAATATTATGAGACCAACTTGGGCTGAAATAAACCTCAATTCCATTAGATTAAACTTTAACCAGGTAAAAAGGATTGTTGGAAATAACGTCTCGACAATGACAGTGGTTAAAGCTGATGCCTATGGACATGGTGCAATTGAAGTTAGTAAAACCCTTATTAATTCGGGTGCAAATATGTTGGGTGTTGCAACCTTGGAAGAAGCATTACAATTAAGAGAATCTGGAATAAAAGAAAAAATTGTACTCCTAAGTGGCATGCAACCTGATGAAGCTGCTGAGGTTGTGAAAAATGACCTGACTCCCACATGTTACCTTGCTCAAACACTTAAAGCACTTTCGGATTGTGCAATAAAATACAATAAAAAAATTGATTATCATCTGAAGATTGATACCGGAATGACAAGGCTTGGCATTGGCTTTAGTGAGGTAAAATCTTTCTTAGACTCTGTTGTTTCTTATAAAAATCTTAATCTTGAAGGTATTTTTACTCACCTTTCCTGTGCAAATGAGAATGAAAATGATTATACAAACCATCAACTCAATAAATTTGAAACTGTACTTTCGCTTCCTGAAATAAAAACGCTCAATAATAAATACGTGCACACTGCAAACAGCGCAGCAATTCAAAGGTTCCCTGAATCGCACTATAATTTAGTACGGCCGGGAATTATGCTTTATGGTAGTGGTAATCTCGATGATCTGACACTAAGGCGGGTTATGAAACTAAAAACAAGAATTGTACAGATTAGAAAAGTCCCGCAAGGCACTCCAGTTAGCTATGGCGCCACTTTTGTAACCCAAAAAGATTCTACTCTTGCAGTTCTTCCAATAGGATATGCGGATGGTTACCTCAGAAAGCTTTCCAACAGGGCAAAAGTTTCAATTAATGGTTCACTTGTACCGGTTGTGGGAGCTGTTTGCATGGATTTGATTATTATAGATATTACAGGAATAAATAGTGCTAATGTTGGGGATGAAGTAGTGCTTTTTGGTGACGAGAATATTAGCGTTGATGAAGTGTCTGGTTGGGCAGAAACTATTCCTTATGAGATAATGTGTATTATCGGAAAAAGAATTCCCAGGATATATATTTAATTTTAGTTATTAATAACAACTTTATGCGAGCAAAAGACCTTTCAGCCATATTATTAATAGTTATAACGGCAACTTTTATATCTGCCTGTGCCCCCAGGCATGAAATACCCCCACTTTACTATCAGAAAAAAGATCTAAAAAGAGATGTAGAAAGCAAAAACTTTCTTGGGCCGCTTGTTACATATTCTGATGATGAGAAAATTTCCGAGTTCGGTATAAGGCCGTTTTTCTTCAAACATAATGAAAAAGATAGTGAACTTAAAGAAAAAGAGTTTTTATATCCTTTTGTATCCCATAAAAGTGAGGAAGGTTATTCCAGCACAAGGGCTCTTATTAATTTGATGACTTACGACAAGAACCTGAATGAGTCGGGATTTGTTGAAAAAGATTTCAGGCTCTATCCATTTATTTTTTTCAGGGATTCTGAAGATAATGATCTGGACCATTTCGGTTTTTTCCCGTTCTATGGAAACCTGAAGAACTTTCTTGGTAAAGATGAGATAGACTTTGTGATGTTTCCTTTTTACCTGAGCTCAAAAAACAAAGGTGAAAACACCGATAGTTATCTCTGGCCAATATTCAGTAAATATTCAGGGGCACATGAAGGTGGAAGGGCTTTCCCATTTTATGGAAAAAGAACCCGGGAGAGAGACAGCCTTAGTGAAAACTTTGTTGCCTGGCCGTTTTATTTAGAGCGAAGCAAGATTTTTTATGGTGAGCAGCAGTATCAAAAACTATATTTTCCTTTTTATGCGGAGTCTGAATTACTAGGGATTAAAAACAGATCATATTTAGTGCCGTTTATAAGTTTCACAGAGAATGAAAAAAGGGGTAATAAAAGGTGGGATATTCCATGGCCACTTGTTAACGTAACAAAAGGTGAAATTGAACAAACAAGGATTTTCCCATTTTATTCCAAATCTACAAATGAAAAACTTGATGATAATGACGGATTTATTTTATGGCCAATTTTTAATTATAAAAAATCCACGCTTCATGATTATGCAAACATAAGAAAGTCATTTTTATTATTTATATACAAAGATATTGAGAAGGTAAGCCTTGAAGATAATAAAAAGATTTCTAAAAGAGTTCATTTATGGCCATTTTTTTCCTATGAAAGAGATGAAGATGGTTATACTAATTTTCATGCAATAACGATTTTTGAACCCTTTGTCAGATCAAATGACAGGCTTTATCGTAACTATTCATCATTTTGGCGGCTTTATGAAAAACAAACTTCTCCTGAAGGAGAAGAATTTACATCATTTTTATGGAATATTTATTCTTCAAGAAAAAATCAAAATGAGCATAGTGTAGAATTTAAACCATTAATACCAGTTTTTACTTATAATAAAGTAGGGGAATCCAAAAAGGTTAACCTTCTTGGGGGCTTTCTTGGTTTTGAAAAAAGGGATGAGGAAAAATATTTAAAGCTGTTATTCTTTTCAATTCCAGTTGGAAGGTCAGATGATAATATTGAAAAAACAGAATTGATTGAGGAAGAAGAGGAACTACAAAATTGAATGCTATTGCTAAATTACTGGGTGAGATAGGAGGAGCGGTAAAGCTTTTCTTTAGTAGCCTTTACTGCTGCAGATATCTTCCCTGGAATATGGATAAAGTTTTATTCCAGATCGGTCAAATTGGAAGCAATACCCTTCCGGTTTCAGCGCTTATCGCCCTTTCAAGCGGTGCAGTTATAGCCCTTCAGACCGGGCCTGCACTTACTCCCTATGGTATTCAGGAAAACCTGGGTGTGCTCGTTGGTATTGCAGTTGTTAAGGAGCTGAGCCCGATTATGGCGTCTGTGCTTATCACAGGAAGGGTAGGTTCAGCTATGACAGCCGAGATAGGCTCGATGAGTGTTTATGAAGAGATAGATGCACTTGAGACAATGCGGATAGATCCAATCAGGTTTTTGGTGATGCCCAGGTTTTTGGCAACTGTAATATCTATGCCAATAATTGTTTTGTTTATGGATGTTATTGGATGGTTTGGGGGGGCACTTGTTGCACAGGTAAATCCTGAAATTCAGCTTCCGATGTCTGTTTTTTACAGAAACCTCGGGGATTTTATGACATTTAGCGCCATTTTAAATGGTTTAATTAAATCGGTGTTATTTGGCATTTTAATATCTATAATTTGTTGTTACACTGGTTTAAATACCAAAGGCGGCCCGAGGCAGATCGGAGCTTCTGTAACTAAAGCGGTTGTCCTTTCAATTGTTTTAGTTTTAGTGGCAGACTATTTTGCAACGAGGACGTTATTATTTTTTAATATTGATTAAAGTGAATAGATAATGGAAGAAACCATAAAACTAAAAGATTTTCTAAAGAGTAACCCCGTCTCACTCAATATAAGAAATTTATATAAAAAGTTTGATAATAATCCTGTTTTAAGAGGTTTAAGCCTTGATGTCTTAAAAGGCGAGACCCTTGTAATACTCGGGGGAAGTGGTGAGGGGAAAAGTGTTTTATTAAAACATATTGTGGGCCTTCTCAAACCAGATAGTGGTGATATATCAATCAACAACAAAAGCATTGTTAATAATGGTGCTTTAAGTGAATTTAATATTGGATATGTTTTTCAGTCTTCAGCACTATTTAGCTCCATGACAGTTGAGGAAAATGTGGCGCTTTATTTAAAAGAACACAGGGTTTTTTCTGATAAAAGAGATGTTAAATCACTTGTTGATGATGCGCTTTCTATAGTTGGCCTTCATGACTGTTGCCATCAGTATCCATCTGAACTCAGTGGTGGAATGAGAAGAAGGGTAGCCACGGCAAGGGCAATTGTGATGAACCCCGATCTTATTCTTTTTGATGAGCCAACTACAGGGCTTGATCCCGTAATGACAAAAACAATTGGTGATCTTATCCTTGACCTTAAAAGAAATGTTACTGTTACCCAGATAGTAGTTACCCATGATATTGAATTAGCCTTTTATATAGGCGACAGGATCTCTATAATTAGTGATGGTAT